>WHSO01000087.1 GCA_009380075.1 Alphaproteobacteria bacterium
CTGGAGGCGGAAGCCGCGCGGACCGAAGGCGCCGCCCGCGAGCGCATCGAAGCGGAAATAGAGAAGCTACGGGAGGCGCGGCAGGAGTTCGCGGCGCAGCAGGACGTCGTCCTTGCCGGCGAGACCGACGCTGACATCGAGGCGGAGGTGCAACGCCTGGCGCAGATGGCGCGGGCGGCGGGCATCCACATCATCATGGCGACCCAGCGCCCGTCGGTCGACGTGATCACCGGCACCATCAAGGCCAACTTCCCGACCCGGGTATCGTTTCAGGTCACCTCGAAGATCGACAGCCGCACCATCCTTGGCGAACAGGGGGCGGAGCAGCTTCTCGGCCAGGGCGACATGCTCTACATGATGGGCGGCGGCCGCATCATGCGCGTGCATGGACCCCTGGTGTCCGACGGCGAGGTCGAAAAGGTGGTGGCGGCGCTGAAGGCGCAGGGCGAGCCGGTCTACGTCGACTCCGTCACCCAGGACGAATCCGAGACCTTCGGCATCGGTGGCAACACGGATTCGGGCGATCAGCTCTACGATCAGGCGATCGCGCTGGTGCTGCGCGAGCGCAAGGCGTCTACCAGCTTCATCCAGCGCCACCTGCAGATCGGTTACAACCGCGCCGCGCGGATCATGGACCAGCTCGAGGCCGACGGCATCGTCACCGCGGCCAATCACGTCGGCAAGCGCGAGGTGCTGGGCCCGCCGGGCAACTGACGGCGGACCGGGTTGGGCGGGCGGCGCCCCCGTTTGCCATAATTGCGCCCGCACCGCGGGCTAACGTGGAATCATGCACAGGCCGGAACGCACGGGACGCAGGACGTTTCTCACAGGCATCGGGGCGGTTCTGCTGAGCGCGCCGGGCGCCGTCCGCGCGCGCGCGGCGGCCCCGGGCAGCGCGCCCGTCGGGCGGGAGGAATGGCTCCGCCGCCTGGAAAGCCATCTCGATTCCCTCACCACGATGAAGGCGGCCTTCCTGCAGGTATCCTCGACCGGCGAGGTGGCGCGGGGCACCTTCTACATGCGCCGGCCGGGGAAGCTGCGCATCGAGTATGCACCGCCGTCGCCGGTCCTGATCGTCGCCGACGGACATCGCCTGATCTATTACGACAAGGAGCTCGAGACCGTGAACATGGTCCCCATCGAGGACACACTGGCCGCCTTCCTTGTGCGCGACGACGTGCGGTTTGCCGGCGACGTCAAGGTGACGGGGTTTTCTCACGAAGGGGGACTTCTGCGCGTGGTTCTGGCCCGCACCAGGGAGCCGGAGGGCGGCAGCCTGGCGCTCGTCTTCGACGACGATCCTCTGCGCCTGCGGCAATGGATCGTAACCGACGCGCAAGGCATCTCGACAAGGGTGTCATTGACCGATGTCACTTTCGGGATCGCGCTCGCCGACAGCCTGTTCGAAGTGGCGGAACCCGACACGCCCTGAGGCGTCAAATTCACCGTTTGGATTCAAGAGATTGCGACGGCGGCGCGCGAACCGGTCGAGCCGTTGAAAAACGCCGTGTCCATTACTATCTCTTTTTCTAAGGCGGGGCCGCCAAGGTCCTGCTGGTGGGCGGCAATGCCCCCTTTTGCCGCCCAGGTCCGGACACGGGCCTGCGGCGCCCGGCCGATCCCCCCTCGGGTCGGGCGCCGCGCTCCGGCTTTCTCCCTCCACGGTGTCGTTCCCGCATTGCCGGCTCTGGCCGCAGGCGGTTGAAGCCGTTAAGTTATCTTCCTCCTTGATCTGAAATCGCGGGACCGAAAAAAAATGGCGCTGACCGTTGCGACCTGGAACATCAATTCGGTGCGGCTCCGCATCGGACTGGCGCAACGCTTCCTGGCGGAAATGCAGCCCGATGTCCTGTGCCTGCAGGAAACCAAGGCCGCGATCGACGTTTTTCCCTTCGATGCGTTCAGGTCCTTCGGCTACCGCCATGTCCACGCCGCGGGGATGAAGGGCTACAACGGCGTCGCCATCGTCTCGAAGAAGCCCTTCGCGCGTACCGATGTGAAACACTGGTGCGAAAAGGAGGACGCCCGGCACGCCTGGGTGACGCTGCGCGACGGCACCGAGGTGCACAATTTTTATGTGCCCGCCGGCGGCGATATCCCCGATCCGCTCGCGAACATCAAGTTCGCCCACAAGCTCCGCTTCCTCGACGAGGTGACCACCTGGTTCACCGCGCGCAAGGCGCCCGCCAACAGGTTCGTGCTGGTCGGCGACCTCAACATCGCGCCGCTGGAATCCGACGTCTGGTCGCACAAGGCGCTGCTCAAGGTGGTCAGTCACACACCGGTGGAGGTGGAGCGGCTGGCGCGCCTGCAGAAGTCCCACGACTGGGTCGACGCCGTTCGCGCGATCATCCCGGCCGACCGACCGCTCTATTCGTGGTGGAGCTACCGCGCCGCCGACTGGGACGCCACCGACAAGGGGCGCCGGCTCGACCACGTCTGGGTCACGCCGGCGCTGGGCTCGCGCGTCCGCGGGGCGGAGATCTTCCGCGACGTGCGCGGCTGGGAACAGGCGTCCGACCACGCCCCGGTCCTGGTGCGCCTCCGGTAGCGATGGCCGCCCGCTTCGCGTTCTATGTCCCCGAGGCCGCGCCGGACCTGATCGGCCCGCACCTGGCCCGGGCGTTGGGGCTCGACACCCTCCACGGCATTCCGGCATGAGCACCCCCTTCGTGATGATCCGTCACGGCGAAACCCGATGGAACGCCGAGGGGCGCATCCAGGGCATCTCCGATGTGCCGCTGTCGGAAACAGGGCGCAGCGACGTGACAGGATGGCGCGTGCCGGAGGAATTTTCCGGCTACCGCTGGATGGCAAGCCCGCTGACGCGCGCACGCGACACGGCTTTGCTCCTGGGCGCTCCCAAGGACGAACTGGTCTGCGATGTGCGCCTTTGCGAAATGAACTGGGGCGCGTGGGAAGGATTGACGCTGGCGGACCTGGAGCCCGAACTGCCGGCCATCCGCGCCGCGCGGGCGCGCGACGGGCTCGACTTCCGCGCACCCGGCGGCGAATCCAATCGCGACGTGCAGGCCCGGCTGATCGACTGGGTTGCCGATGTCGTCGCCGACGGCCGTCCCACCATCGCCGTCGCCCACAAGGGTGTTGTGCGGGCCCTCGTGTCGCTGGCGACCGGATGGGACATGCGCGCGCCGCTGCCCAAGGACATGGACTGGTCGGCAGCGCACCTGTTCCACGCCGACACCGCGGGTGGTCTCGCGATCGGGCGGCTCGACATTCCGCTGCGCCGGGACAAGCCGTGAGCGGCGATTCCGGTCCCTTGGCGACAGTCCATCGCTGGCCCCTGCGCGTGCTCGTCGGCGATTACCTGCGTGCCGGCGCCGGACTGGCGGTCTGTTTCCCGCCGCTCCTGTTCGTCGAGTGGACGCTGCCGGTCGTCGTCATTCTCGGTGGGCTGTCGTCGCTGTTCGCGTGGCTCGGCCTGCGCGCCGTCGCACGCCAGCGTGCCGTGGTACGCGCCGACAGCCGCGGCATTTCCCGGGGCGGCCGTCACCTGGCGTGGAGCAACATGACACGCGTGACCGCGCGACGCTTCGGTGCGCGTCGCCGGGACGGCGGCACCGTGGAAATGACGCTGTTGGGGACTCAAGGGCGCATCGCCCTCGATTCGGATATCTCGGATTTCGTCGCCCTCGCCGGGCGCATTTTCGCCAACGCCCGCGAGGCCGGCATCCCATTCGACCCGAAGACGCGCGAGGCCTTTGCGGCGATCGGCCTCAGGGGGTGAGACCCCGCACCGGCGCCGTTACGTCGTCAGGCGGTAGCCGCCCTTTTCGGTGATCAGGATTTCGGAGCGGGTCGGATCGCGTTCGATCTTCTGGCGCAGGCGGTAGATATGCGTCTCCAGCGTATGGGTGGTGACACCGGCGTTGTAGCCCCAGACCTCGTTGAGGAGCTTCTCCCGGCTGACAGCCTTGTCGCCGGTGCGGTAGAGGTACTTGAGGATCGCCGTTTCCTTCTCCGTCAGCCGGATCTTCTTGTCCTTTTCGTCGAGCAGCAGTTTC
Source organism: Alphaproteobacteria bacterium (assembly GCA_009380075.1). GTDB lineage: Bacteria > Pseudomonadota > Alphaproteobacteria > SMXQ01 > SMXQ01 > WHSO01. Next base: position 4,026 of record WHSO01000087.1, read on the forward strand.
TGCGCCGGCTGGAAGGTGTAGGGGCCGATGGCGAAGACAGCGTCCTCGGACAGTTCGTGCTGACGCAACTGCGCGCGCACGCGGGCGAGCAGGACGCCCAGCTTGAACGGCTTGACAATGTAGTCGTTGGCGCCGGAGTCGAGGCCGAGGATCGTATCGGCTTCGCTGTCGGCGCCGGTCAGCATGATGATCGGCGACTTGACGCCGGCGCGGCGCATGAGGCGGCACAGCTCGCGCCCGTCCATGTCGGGCAGGCCGACGTCGAGGATCAGGACGTCGAAATAGGAATCCTCGACCGCCTTCATGGCGTCCTTGCCGGTATGCGCCGTCCGGGTGAGGAATTCCTCGTGCAGTTGCAGCTGTTCGGCGAGCGTACCCACCAGCGCTTCGTCGTCGTCGACCAGCAATACGCGTTTTTCCGCCATGGAGTCCCGTCTCGCTGCCGTTGGGGCGCGGCCAGCCTCACTTGGGCGGCAGTGTAGCGGACGCAACCCGCGGGGGAAAGTCACCCCGGCGTGATTGGCCCGGGGCGCGGGATGGCGTTTTTGCGGGCCCCGTGATACATCAGGCCGAACCCCAACATGGCCGCGCCGGCGCGGCCCCGCAAGCTGCAGGAGGACCCGTCCTTGCCGCCCGAGGGCATCAACCCGCACGATCCCCTGGTCGCGGTCGACCGGGCCGTCGCCGAGCTGCGCCGGGGCGGCTACGTCATCCTGACCGAAGGCCGGGTGGCGATCATGGTGCAGGCGGCGGAAGCGGTCACGCCGCAGAGCCTCGACCGCATCGCCGCGCTGACCGGGGCGGAGCCCCGCCTGGCGCTGACGCCGCAGCGGGCGGCGGCGATCGGGCTGGCGCCCGCGGGCGACGAACCGGTCCTGTTGCCCCTGCCCGAGGGTTTCTCCGCCCAGGAGGTCCGCGAAATCGCCGAGCCGGGCGAGGCCGTGTCGATCCGCCTGCCCGCGCCGGTGGTCGAGGAGAACGCCGAGGTGCGTGCCGCCTTCACTGCCGCCGTCGACCTGGCCAAGATCGCGCGACTGTTGCCGGCGGCGGTGGTGGCGGTGCTGCCGTCGTCGATCATCAGCACCGCGGCTTTCGCCGCCGAGAACGATTGCCTCGTCGTCGCCGCCGCCGACACCAACGACTACCAGGGCCGCGCGGCGCGCTCGCTCAAGGCGGTGAGCCAGGCGCGGGTGCCGCTGGCCGGGGCGGAGGATACGCGCATCGTCGCCTATCGCCCGTCCGACGGTGGCATCGAGCACCTCGCAATCATCATCGGCGAACCGGACCCGGACAAGCCGGTGCTGGTCCGCCTGCATTCGGAATGCTTCACCGGCGACCTGCTCAGCAGCCTGCGCTGCGATTGCGGCGACCAGTTGCGCGGCGCTATCGAGGAGATTTCCAGGGCCGGCTCCGGCGCGCTGATCTACCTCGCGCAGGAAGGCCGCGGCATCGGCCTCGTCAACAAGCTGCGCGCCTACAACCTGCAGGACAACGGGCTCGATACCGTCGACGCCAACGTGCAGCTCGGCTATGACGCGGACGAAAGGGTTTATCTGCCGGCGGCGGAGATCCTGCGCGACCTCGGCTATACGCGGGTGCACCTGATGACCAACAACCCCCAGAAGGTCGAGGCGCTGACGCGCTGCGGCATCGAGGTGGTGGAGCGGGTCGCCCACGTGTTCCCCGCGAATACCCACAACGAGTTCTATCTCTCCACCAAGAAGGCGCGGTCCGGGCATATCTACTGAGGCCGGCCCGGGATACGGGCGTCTCACCGCCAACGGGACGGCGACGAGGGGGCGACAAGACGCCATGAGGCTACGGGTGACCGCGGGCATTCCCGGCGCGCCGCGCCATCGCGGCCGGTTGGCGATCGCCGCTGCCGGCTTCGACGGCGCGCTCGCCTGCGCGCTGGGCCGCGCCGGCATTAGCGCCGACAAACGCGAAGGCGACGGCGCCACCCCGGCCGGCACCTTCGCCCTACGCGAGGTGCTCTATCGCGGTGACCGGATCGCGGCGCCGCGGACGGCGCTGCCGTGCCGCCCGATCGCACCCGACGATGGCTGGTGCGACGCGCCCGACCACCCCGACTACAACCGGCCCGTCCGCTTCCCGTTTGCCGCCGGCGCCGAACGCCTGTGGCGCGAGGATTCGCTCTACGACGTGATCATCGTCATCGGTTACAACGACGCGCCGCCGGCCGCCGGCGCGGGCAGCGCCATCTTCCTGCACGTGGCACGCCACGGCCTAGCGCCGACCGAAGGCTGCGTCGCGGTGCCGCGCAATGTCATGATCGCGCTGGCGGACCGGCTCGGCCCCGGCGACGACATCGTCATCGAACCCGCATCATGAGCGGATCGCAGCTTTCAGCGGGGGCCGAAGATGGCAGTGCCGACGCGCACGTGGGTCGCGCCGAAGGCGACCGCGACCTCGTAGTCGGCGCTCATCCCCATGGACAGGACCTCGAGCCCGTTGCGTGCCGCGATCCTGGCAAGAAGGGCGAAATGGAGCGACGGTTCCTCGTCAATCGGCGGAACGCACATGAGGCCGGCGATGCCGAGCCGATGCTCGTCGCGGCAAGCCGCGATGAAGGCGTCGGCCGCGGTGGGGGTGACGCCCGCCTTTTGCGGCTCGTCGCCGGTGTTGACCTGGACGTAGAGCCGCGGCGCGGGTTTCTGGCGCGCGATTTCCTGCGCGAGCTTCGCGGCGAGGCGCGGGCGGTCCAGCGTCTCGATGACGTCGAACAGCGCCACCGCGTCGGCCGCCTTGTTGGTCTGCAGCGGGCCGATCAGGTGCAGCTCGATATCCGCATGGTCGCGGCGAAAGGCGGGCCACTTGGCTTCCGCCTCCTGCACCCGGTTCTCGCCGAAGACGCGCTGGCCGGCGTCGAGCGCCGCAGCGACGGCATCGGCGCCATGGCCCTTGCTGACGGCAACGAGGGTGACGGCGGCGGGATCGCGCCCGGCGGCGCGGGCGGCGGCGGCGATGCGACGGCGAACCTCGGCGAGGTTGGCGGCGATGGCGGCGGGATCGGCGGCGACGTCGGTCATGGGCCTCGGTGCGGAGGGTAGTGGCATCAATGGCGATGATGACCATAGCAAGCGCGGCACGGTCGCTCAAACGGCGGGCGACGCGACGGTTTCCCGGCGCCGCGCGCCTGCCGGCGCTGCTGCTGCTGACCGACGCGGAGCGCCTCGCCGATCCCGTTCCGGTGCTGGCGCGCCTGCCGCGCGGGTCCGGGGTCATCCTGCGCGATTATGCCCCGGACACGCCCGATGCGGTCCGCGCCGCATCGGCGCTGCGGGTCCGGCGCGCCTGCCGGGGGCGCGGGCTGCGGCTGATCGTCGCCGGCGACGCACGCCTGGCGCTTCGCATCGGCGCCGACGGCCTGCACCTGCCGGAATGGATGCTGATGCGGAGCGGCATCGGTGCGCGGCAGGCGATGCGTGGCGCGTTTCGGCGGCCCGGGTTCATTGTCACCGCCGCCTGCCATTCCCTCGGCGCCCTTCGCGCCGCGGCGCGCCTCGGTGCCGACGCCGCCGTGCTCGGCCCGGCGTTCGCGACGCCGAGCCACCCCGCAAGCCCCGCGCTTGGTGCGGTCCGCTTCGCGCGCCTGGTGCGCGCGGCGGGGATTCCGGTCTACGCGTTGGGCGGAATCGGCGCGCGCACGGCGCGGCGGCTGGCCGGCAGCGGCGCGACGGGAATCGCCGGCATCGGCTTTGCCACGGAAGGGATAGGCGGCCCGGCCGCCGGCCTTGACCATAAAAAAATTGTGGTTTAGTTCTGGGCGCGCGGTGGGCGACGTATCCTCGGCCTGCCGCGTCGTCTACACTGCCCGGGCATTCAGGATGGCGGAATGCGACCGGCAGCTTGCTGTCGATGACAGCTTTGCATCCGTGACGGCTTCGTAGCGGCGGCGGCACGCATCGGCCAGGGAAGGATAGATTGGCTCAAACTCCGGCGAAGGCGCCCACGGGCGTGGACATGTTCAGGGCCGGCGCGGCCGAAACCGCCGCCTTCATCGCCGCGGTCAACCGCACGCTCGCCGACGAGGCCCATGTCCGCACCAACCTCGCTGTCTTCAAGGAAGGGGTGAACCTGACCAGCCGCCTCGCCATCGCCAGGGAATCCGGGTGGCTCAAACCGCTTTTGCGCGACCTCCTGGGCCAGGGGGTGTCGGTCGTGGTCAACGAGATCGGCCTGATCGAGGCAAGCTGCCGCGCGGTCGAACGGTTGACCGGGATTCCGGCAAACTGGGTGTTCCAGCACAACCTCTACGTCACGCCGCGCGAGATCCAGGGCTTCGTGCCCCATTGCGACCCGCATATCGTCGTCGTCGCCCACCTCTACGGCCGCAAGGAGTGGATTTTCTACGACAAGGCGCTCGACAATCCGGTGATCACCGACAACCGCTCGGTGCTGGTCGCCGATCCCAAGGAGAGCCTGCGCGTCCTCCACCGGTTCATGGTTACACCCGGCGACGTCTTCATCATCCCGCGCGGGCGCTTCCACGCCGCCTGCGCCCATGACGGCGGCAGCGTGCACATCGCCATCGGCTGTGCCGGGGTTCGGCCGGTGGACCACATCTGGGCGACGGCGAGCGAGGCCATGAACCGGTCGCTGATGCGCGCCGATATGGGCCCCGCCGACGCCCTGCAGGCGGCGAAGACGTTCCTCAAGGGCATGAACGCCCGGGATTTCACCCTGCCGCGCAATCCGGCGGCCCGGGTCACGGTGCCCGATGTGCCGGACCGGTTGAGTTTCGAGGAGGTGCTCGATGCTCTACCGCGTGGTTAAGGGTGCGTTCGATAGCGATTTCCTGACCCGGGTCGAGCGCTTCGCCGCCCGGATTCCGCACCAGCCCGCCGGCGTCGTCGAGGACTCCGATTACAGCACCCGTCAGGCCGAGGTGTGCTGGCTGAATCATGGAACCCCGGCCTTCGCCTATGTCGAGCGCGAGCTGTTCGCGTTGGTCAAGCGGGAACGGTTGATCGACCCGGCGATTTGCGCGCTGGAAAGTCTGCAATACACTGTCTACCACCCGGGCGGTTTCCACGACTGGCACATCGACGCCTACAAGCGCACCTACAACATATACGATACGGCGTTGGGCAATCGTTTCGTCGGCAAGAAGCGGGCGCTGTCGCTGTCGATCCTGCTCAACGATGCCGGCGAGTTCGACGGCGGCGGGTTCGAAATCTCGATGTTTCCCAACGGCCGCAACACCATCGGTACCCAACTCGCGGACTTCAGTGAAGCGGGCGACCTCGCTATCTTCGACTCGGCGCTGTGCCACCGGGTGGCGCCCATGACCCGCGGCGAGCGGCGTTCGCTGGTCGGCTGGATATGCGCCTGAGGCCGCCGCCATGATGCGCTTTTTCGGCAAGCTCCATCCCGTCGCCCGGCATTACGCCGATTACCCGGTGCCCTTGCGCACGATCCGACCGATCGGCGCCGACCAGGCCGCCGCGGCCCATGACGCGCTCCGGGACCCGGCCAATATCGCGCAACTGGGCCAGAAGGAGGCGGCCTACCCCAGCGCCGTGTGCTATTACCGCCCGCCGTTCCTCACCGACATCTTCCGCGCCGTCGGCGACCACATCCGCCGGTTCCTCGATTTCGATATCGTCGAAACCTACTACTACGCGCGGCTGTACGGCCTCGGCGACCAACTCAAGATCCATACCGACCGCGGCAGTTGTTTCGTCAGCGTGTCGCTGTGCTTCGGCTACGAATATTCCGACATGTTTCCCGCCGGTTCCGCCTGGCCCATCGGCGTGCTGGAGGACCATGCCTCCGCCGCGCCGCGCGAGACCCTGTTTCGCATGCAGCCCGGCGACGGCTTCCTCTATCCGGGCTGTTCCGTGCCCCACTGGCGCGATGTCTTCCTCGGCACCCGCTGCGGCCAGGCCTTCTTCCATTGGGTTCCCGCCGATCCCGCCCGCTTCGCCGAATTCTACGGCGATCCCAATTTGAAGGGCTGATCCGGGGTCCCATACCCAATATCTTGCGGACCGTCCGTGAAAACGGCGCCGGACTGCGTGTTGCATAATAATCACATACGTGTGAAATCTGCAACTACCGGCAAAGCCCATCATTCAAAGCCCCGCAATTCCGTTGTATTTACCAACCCATTGCCCAGTCCAGAGGGCACGGAAGTATTGTATTTTTACCAACGCACCCATCGGTGCATTTCCAAGGGGTAACACTCCATGAACATCAGGAAAGCTCTTGCCGTGACCACCGCGCTCACCGCGGTCGGCACGCTGGCTTCGGGCGCCGCGCTCGCGGCCGAGAAACCGAAGGTCAGTATCGGCGGCTACTACGAATTGTACTTCGGCATCTCGGACCAGGATGAAGCGGCGGCCGATTTTGAAACCAACGGCACGCCGGTCTATGCCGGTGGTTTCGGACCCAACCGCTTCGGCATCGTCCACTACGGCGAAGTCCACGTCACCGCCCAGGGCGTCACCGACAGCGGCATGAAGTGGCGCGTCCGCTTCGAGGACTCCCAGGACGACGCCGACGACAGCGACAACAAGAAGGTGTCGACCGACGAAACCTGGGTCGAGCTCACCGGCTCCTGGGGCCGGTTGATCATGGGCGGCCAG
>WHSO01000078.1 GCA_009380075.1 Alphaproteobacteria bacterium
CCGCGATCGACCCGTTCACCCCCACCAGCATCCCCGGCAGCATCATGTCGATGGGGATGAAGATCACGAAGTCGTCGCCGAGCGTGCGGATGTAAGTCCGCGCCTGGCCCAGGTTGCCGTTCGCCAGCTTCGAGCCGAACACGTTGGGGATCGCCTCCCGAAGCTTCGCCATCATCGCCGGCGGCGTCGGGTACCCCGAATACTGCGGGTTGTTGTACAGCAGCATCGGCAGCCCCGCCGCCGCGTCCACCTGCTTGTGCTGCTCGATCAGCTCCCACTCGTTGCGGTCGCTGTAATAGTACGGGCCCACGACCCCGATCGCGTCCGCCCCGATCGCCTTGGCGTGTGCCGCAAGTTCCATGCTCGAGTACGGGTCGACCGCCCCCACCTGCACGATCACCGGCACCCGGCCGGCGACCCGGCGCACCACCGCCTCGGCAATCGCCTTGCGCTGGGCGATGGTGCACGCCGCCCCCTGGCCCTGGGAGCCGAGCACGAAGAACCCGTGCGCGCCCGCCGCAATGTACCAGTCCGCCAGACGCTCCATCATCCCCAGGTCCGGCTCGCCCTTGCCGTCGAACACGCCGGGGATCGGCGCCACCAACCCCTTGAACCGCTCCTTCATCGTCTTGTCCGCCATGTCTCCGTCCTTTCCGTCTGCAACCCGTTCTTGGATAACCACCCTACGAAACCCTCAACAACCGCCTCAGGCCGCCTCCTCCCGGTACAGCCCCAGGCTCTCCAGCACCGGCCGGTCGGTCACCGAGAACAGCAGCGCCGGCGCCGTCTTCGACCGGTTGACGTGGCGGTGCCAGCCCAGCGACGGCACGAAGAAGCAGTCCCGCGTCCCCCAGTCGTAGGCCGCGCCGCCGGAGGCCTCGGCCCCCACCACCGTCGTCCCCTCACCCTCGATCACGTGGTAGATCGTGCTCGACGTGTGCCGGTGGGCCCGCGTCGCCTCCCCCGGCCCCAGCCACTGCGCCCGGCAGGCGATCGTCGGCATCGTCGGGCCCCCGGTCACCGGGTTGGTGTAGTCCAGCAGCACCCCGTCGTGGGGATCGCGCTCGCCGGCCGCCGCCATCTCCCGCAGCGCCGCCAGCGTGTCCCGCCACTTGTAGGCGTAGGGCACCGCGCGGCCGTCCGACACACCCCGCCGCCGCATCACCCCGTAGCGCTGACGGCAGTACCCGTCCTCATGCACAACAGGCTGTGACGAACCGGCAAAATAGTTACCGTTCTGATCGAGGGATTCGTTGTAATTCTCGTGGATCGGGGCATCGAGGAAGTTGGCAAGATGAACGTCGAGCACATCGAGCCACACCACGGGCTTCGTGCCCGGGTTCTGGTGGTCGTGCCAGGTCCAGTGCGGGGTCAGCACCAGGTCGTTGGGCTCCATCAGCATCTTCTCGCCCTCGACATTGGTGTAGGCGGTACCGTCGCCCGCGATCACGAAGCGCAGCGCCGCCGCCATGTGGCGGTGGCACTCCGCGGTCTCGCCGGGATTGACCAGCTGGATCGACATCTGCAGCGTGCGGCTGGTCGACTTGAGATTGGTGATCGCCGGATTGACCAGTTGCACCGTGCGCCGGTTCGCGGCATCGCCGGCGTGCCCGAGCTTGATCACCTCGCCCGATTCCATCAGGCAGGAATGGATCGCTTCCCACGGCCACACGTGGGGCACCAGGGCCGGGCTGCGCTCGCGCTCCTGCCAGTGACCGCCCAGTGAATGCTCCGCCAGGCGCCGGTGCAGCGCCTGGACGCGCAGGTCATTGACCTCGGCTTCGGTCTGAGTCATCCGTCGTCTCCCCGTTATCTTGCGCCCCATGCGGAAAACCTGTGTGGAGCACTCGGTCTTTTGCCGAAAGTATTCTATTCCCGCCGGATTGCGCGCTCAACGGCCATCACTTCCCTATCCGCCCGTGTCCGCATCGTCCAATACTGATTCCTTATGTTGCCATCGGGTTTCCAAATGGTCCGTCGGTTCCACAATTGAAAACAAGCCCTTACAGAGAAAGGGCTGGCTCCTCATGCCGGCTTGGCGGTGTCGAGATGGAGGAAATTGGCAATGTTGCCAACGGACATCATGTATTGCTCGTCCCCCGGCACGCCGTTGAACTGCTTCTGCAGGAGCTTGCGGGAGTTCGGCCAATCGGATTCGACGTGCGGGAAGTCCCCGCCCCATATAACCCTGTCGACCCCGATCTCGTGGCGGAGCTTCACGCCGACGGGATCGTCGAAGAATCCCCAGAGGATGTGCTGCTTGATATAGTCGCTCGGCAGTTGCTTCAGGGGCTTGAGGTTGTAGAGACGTTCCGCCCAATAGCGGTGACGACTGTAGTTGTGATCCATCTGTTCCAGATAGATCGGCACCCATCCGATCTGGTTCTCGGCGAAGTAGATTTGCAGCTTCGGGAATCGGTCGAACAAGCTGCTCATCACCATCTGCACGATCGTCAGGGCGCCTCGGATGCCGTACCGCGCGAGCCGCGTCACGTAGTCGGGCGGCCGCAGGTGTGCCGGCGGTTCCTGGGGATAGACGAAGATCCGGTCCCGTGGTTTGGGAAAGCTGACGTGCACGGTGACCGGCATGTCGAGATCGATCGCCGCCGCCCAGAAGCGATCGTCTTCGGGCGTGGGGTAGTCCTTGCCGCTGGGAAACCTGGAAACGCCGACCACTTTCAGCCCCGACCTGGCGGAAAACTCCAGTTCCTCCATGGCCTTGTCCAGGCCACGCGACGGGATGCAACCGACGCCGATCAGCCGCTCCGGATCGACGGAACAGTACTCCTCCACCAGCCAGCGGTTATAGGTCCGGATAAGGGCATGATACGCGTCATCATTGCGGATACCGCGTGTCATGTTGATGACGCCGCCGATGCCGGGGTAAAGAACCTCCGCGTCGACGCCGTCGCTGTCCATTTCCCGGAGGCGCTGGTTGCCGTCCCCGGTGCCCGCCATGTCGATCCACTTGAGGCCGATCGGACTGTACTCCTGCGGCGTCTTGCCCGCGTAGAGGTTGCTGCCGCCCCGGTAAATCCCTCCTTCCACGAGGAATCCATCGCCACCGTTCGACAGCTTGATGTGCTTCGGCGCGATATCCCTGAAAGGTTCCGGAACCCCTTTGGACCAGATGGTCGGCGGCACTTCGATGTGCGCGTCGCCCGAAATCAAATGGTAGGCCCTGGCCATGATCTTTCTCTCCTTAAGTGTCCTGCTCTCCCCGGTATCCGGCGTCGCTCGGTCGCCGATTTTCTTGGACCGTGTTCCGCCACGGTTTCGTCGCCGTGCGCCTTGGCGGAACCTCGGCCGGCCTTGCCCTTACTTCTTTTTCTTCTTTTTCTTCGACTTCTTGAAAACATCGACCAGCACGGCCTTGCCGGCGGGCGAGAGGTCCTGAACGGTCTGCACGCGTTTCATGGTTTCGGCACCGCTCAGTGGCGCGACCTTGCGGTCGCGCTTGGTCATGTCGGCGATGAATGCAGGCGATCGGGCCGTATCCAGGAATGCCGCCTGAAGGACCTTGGTGACCGGTGCCGAGACGCCGGGTGGAAGGGCCCAGACATGCGTCCCCTGCAGCGCCAGAATCGCGTCAAGCGCCGCCCACTGATCATCCGTCGCGAGGTGGCGGAGCGTCTTGTGCATGTCGCCGAACCACGGCCACTTGCCCTGCCGGATTCCGTTGGACAACGCGTTGTCCGGCGGAATGTGCTTGTCGGGATTGAGTTGTCCCCAGCCGAACAGGGGCACCACCTTGTTTTCGTTGAACCAGTGCGGATAGCGCTTGGCGGTGGTTTCGTTGCACCGTGACGTAACGTCCATTTCCCCGCGCTCGAAAGCAGCAGCGACTTCAGCAGAACCGCCGTAGCCGAAGAACGCGCGGATCGGGAATTTCGTCATGCTGAACCAGACCAGATCCTTTCCAGCGCCGGTTTCCGGGGAGATCTCGCCCCAGCGCCAACCCTTGCCGGCAAGGAAGTCCTTCAGGTTCTTCATCTTGTCCGTCCGGCCGCATACAGCGTAAAAAGTTTCCTCCCCAGCGCCATCCACCATGCCGAGGTAGCCGTACTTCTTCCAGTCGAACCACTTCGGCGCCTGGCCGAGGACTCCCGCGACCATGAGTGACTGTGCAAACTGGCCGATGTAGGTCCCGTCGGACGGCCGTCGCAGCATGTCCCGGGCGTTCGTCAGGGTGCCGCCGCCGGGCCGGTTCTGGACGGCGATGCGCGGCGCGCCGGGGAGAAACTTGGGCAAGTGGACGGCAAGCAGGCGCGCCATGATATCGGCACCGCCGCCGGCCTTGTAGCCGACGGAAATCGTGACCGTCTTGTCCTTCCAGTTGTCCGCAAGTTTGGAATCGGCGAGCGCAGGGCCGCACATCAGTATTCCGCCGAGGGCGAGACCCCAGGACAACTTACCGATGCACGTGATCGTTCCGTTTCGTGATTCGGTTTTCATTTCAAGTCTCCCTGTTGTGCTTCGTGCCATGTCATTCACTGCATCAGAACAAAGCTTTCACCAGATCAAAGAGGACCGGATCGTTCCAGGTGGTACCAGCCAGTCGGTCGTAGACGAGGTCGATCAGCAGGAGGCAGACGCCTGCTCCCAGCGCCGCGATCCATACTCGTACTTCGCCGTAGATGATCAGCTGGCTGAACAGATAGGCCGGCGCGGCGACATGAAAGCCGACAAGGACCACTCCCAGCCAGAATCCGAGCGCGCAAGCAATGATCCCGAAGGCCTGCTTCTTGAGTTTTGTCTGGTCGCCGCCGACCTTGGTCCAGGGGATATCGAGAATGCGGCGTGTCCCTGCGGCGCTGTTTCTGATCCGATACCATGTCAGTTGGCAGAGATAGATCAAAACGGATGTCACGCCGAAGCCACTGACGATACGGGGGAACAGACCGGCTTCCAGGGTCCATTCGAGCGAGTGCACGAACATGAACACGAAGACCCCGATCAAAGCCACGCAGATGGTGGATTCCACCAGATAGGTCGAAAGCACCGCCGCGCGAGCCGGCGATTTCGACGGCCCTGTGGAGTGAGTCATTGGCTTCCGTCCTTTCCGTCGGGTGTGACTTGCGATGCCGTCTTCGCCGGAGCAGGCATGTCGGTCCGGGCCCTTGCGATGGTGCTGCTGGCGCTTCGCTGCACGCGAATGGCGAGAACGATGACCGTCAGGGTAATGGCGACGATAACCAGCAACTGCGGGCGTTCCAGCATCCGCCAGCCGAACGCATTAATGGAGAGCCAGAAGTACTGGTTGATCTGTTCGCCCAGAACGAGGGCGATGATGACCGGTGGCCGCGGCCAGCCGTACATCTTCATGAACACGCCAAGCGCACCGAACAGGGCCATGATCGACAGGTCGATCACCGACATGTTGGCCTGAAACGCCGACAGCGTGACGATGACGATGACGCTGGGGACGAGGATGCCCGGGCGGATATAGGCGATCTTCGCGAGCCACGGCGTGCAATAAAAGGCCATGCCCGTAGCGATGACATTGGCGACAACGATACCGATCCCGAAAATCAGGGTGATGTGAAGGTTCGCGTCCAGCATTTCCGGACCGGGCACGAAGCCGATCAGCACAAGGAAAGCGAGCAGAATGGCCTGATGGGAACTGCCGGGAATGCCCACGGCGAGGGTTGGCACGATCTGTCCGCCGTCGATGGCATTGTTCGCCGCATCGGGCGCGATTACGCCGCGAATATCGCCGGTGCCGAAGGTTTCCTTTGCGCCTTTTTCCGATTGGTAGGCATGCGTGTAGGCGAGCCAATGTGCGGCCACCGTGCCGACACCGGGCATCAGGCCCACCACCAGGCCGATCATCGACGTCCGGAACACCAGCCACCGGTAGTGAAAGACCTCCTTGACCGCCTCCCAGTACTTGAACTCGAATCGGGTACGCCGGATCGCCGCATCGGCCTGTTCGGAAACCGACTTCCCCGACAGCATGAGATTGAACATCTCGGGCAGGGCGAAGAGTCCAACCAGGACCGGAATCAGCGGTATGCCGTCCCAGAGGTATTCGATGCCGAAGGTATAGCGCGGGGTTCCGGTGATGTTGTCGAAGCCTACAAGTGTGATCGCCAGGGCCACCGACGCGCCCACCAGGCCCTTCAGGACTGCGCCGCTGCTGACGATCGCGACCATGGCGATCCCGAGGATCGACAGCATGAAGAATTCGGGGGAGCCGAACAGCTGAATGATCTGGCGCACCAGCATGATGCAGAAGAAAAAGCCGATGGCGCCGATCAGGCCGCCGGTCAGCGACGACAGGTAGGAAACCGCCAGCGCGCGGCTCGCCTCGCCTTTCTGGGACAACGGGTAGCCGTCCAGTATCGTGGCCTGGCCGGTCGCGCCTCCGGGCACACCCAGGAGAATCGCGGGCACGGAATCGGCGGTATTGGTTACCGCGCCGCCGACGACGATGGCGATACCGACGACCGGATCGATGTGATAGGCGAAGCCCAGCAGGATGATCAGCGTCGGCAACGATCCGCCTGGCAAGGCGCCGCCGACCATCGCCACGATCACGCCCAGCAGCAGCGCCAACAGGGGCAGCGGCTGAAACAGCAGGGACGCCGCTTGCAGGTAGGCATCGAAGATAGCCACGTTGAACCCGACCTCTCTCTCTTTACCGCGCTGTCACGCTGACCCGGCACGGCGAAGACGCCGGCCAAGTGACGAGATACTCGTTCCGCTGCGCACGACCGCTGAGCCCCCTGGGGCCAGCGGTTATCGGCCCGCTCCGGTCTCCGGCGACCGCATGCCGACCGCCCCTACCGTCGTCGCGGCGGTAATGTCATGGCGGACCCCAAGCCGCAGCCCGAGCGCCCTGACGCCGACGGCAACCACGACCGTGAGCAGCAGGATGACGATGCTGACGATGCTCGCCGCTTCACGGTTGCTGACCCCCACGGTGGACAGTTCGAGGGCCATGAGCGACAGGGTCAGCGTGTCGCGCGACGCCAGCAGGATGATGTTGCCGGTGGCTCCGGCGGCGATGACGAAGTTGAACACCGCAAGCAACACGAGGGTCGGCATCAGCAGCGGCAGCCAGATCCGAAAATAGGTCCTGAACCATCCGGCGCCGGCGGCGCGCGCGGCCTCCTCCATATCGGAGCCGATCTGGACAAAGGCGCCCTTCATCATGTTCACCCCGGTCGTGTTGCCCTGAAGGATGACGACGAGGATGAGCGCCCAGATGGTCCCGAACAGGAAATGGAGCCCCGGCGTGCCCAGGAAGACCCACATGAGCCCCAGCCCGGACAGGATGCCGGGAATGGCGCCCGAACCCCAGATGATCAGGTCGAGCAGGGTCCGGCCCGGCAGGCGGGTGCGCACGAGAATATAGGCGACGACGGAGAACAGGAGCGGGCTGCCCACCGCCGCGACCGACGAAATGATGAGGGTGGTCTGAAGCGATTTCAGGAAAACCGGATCGTTCAGGACGTAAATCCAGTTTTCCAGCGTAAAGCCCAGGGCGAAATACCCGATGCGCGTCATGAAACTGCCGAGCAGCAGCACGAACATGGGACCGATGGTCAGCAACACCACGAGAAACGCGATGAGGCCGAAGATCACATAGTTCCATATTCCCAGGTCCACGACACCGGGACGGAAGCTGCCCGTTATGGTCGTATAGCGCCGCCGCTCCAGAATCCAGCGCTGCACCGGAATGATGACCAGCACGAGCAGCAGGGTCACGCTGGCCAGCACCGTCGCCTCCCCGTAATTGGGGATTTCGTCGCGCACGAGCGTGAAAATCTTGGTGGAGTAGACGTAGAAGCCGAACGGCAGCCCCAGCAGGAATTCCGTCTCGAACGAACTGAAGATTCGCAGCGTCTGCAGGGAAAAGACCAGGACCATGGGGGAAATCATCAGCGGCAGCGTGATCTGGACCATGGTGCGAAGGTTGCCCGCGCCGCTGGCACGGCCCGCTTCCTCCAATGCGGCATCCATGTTCCGGAACGCCGGGGTCAGCAGCATTACCTTGATGGCGATGCCGTGGCCCATCAGGTTCGCCCAGACGATCCCTTCGATGCTGAAGATGTTGAACGGGGCATTGTCGATGAACGGCAGCGCCTTGAGTGCAAGGTTGATCAAGCCGATATCGGGGTCGAGCAGGGTGATCCAGGCGATGGTGGTGGGAATCGCCGGAACCATGTAGGCGACCCAGAACGCGAACTCCAGCCACCGGCTGCACGGTACCTTGGCGCGGCCGAGCGTCCAGGCGATGGCGACTCCGACGGGAAAGCTGATCGCCATCGACAAGGCCCAGATGAGGATCGAATTGTAGAGCGAGGTGAACACGCCCGGCTGTTCGAACGCGCGCACCCAATGATCCAGGCCCCATCGGCGCGGTTCGACGAACCAGTCACTGGCGGCATTGAAGCTGTTGATCAGCAGCAGAACGACGGGCCAGATGAGGAAGAAACCGAGCGTAAGCACGACAACCGCGACAACGAAATGACCGGTCCCGAGACGCAACTTCGGGCGGCTGGCAATGACTTGTCCCGACGCGATACTGGTCATCCTGAACCCCCGGCGAGCACTTCCATGCAGAGGAGCCGAACGCCGCCACGGCGACGGCGTCCGGCATTACAGGCGGAATTCGCTCACGCGGCTCAGCGCTTGCGCGATTCCCAGATTTTCATGATCTCGTCCTGGATCTTCTTGTTGCGCGCACCGGACTCGGGATCGGCGTCGGGATAGAAGTACTTTTTCCCCGGCGTGCGCCGCTGCTCCTCGATCACCTGGCCGAACGGAACGTCGTTGCGCAGCGACGAGACCGAAAGGTTCGGGATCGTGGTGTGGAGGAGGGTTTGTCCCTCCTTGCTCAGGAACCAGTTTGCAAAGAGCTTCGCCGCGTTTGGATGTGGCGCATTCTTGAATGCGGAAATACAACAACCGGAGCCGCTGGCCCGCAGCATGCCCTGTTTCGCGGGGATGACCCCTTCCTTGATGGGAATGCCCTTTTTCGCCAGCGTCCGCAGCTCTTCCTCGGCTCCCGTGGGTGCCTTGATCGGGAAGCGCCCGCCGACGAGCCAGGTTTCGAGAATCCGGCGGTCGGCCGAAAATGTGACGCCGGCGCCGGTGATGAATTTCCGGACCCAGTCGGGTCCCATCCCCTCGGTTTGCCAGGAGTCGATCATCTGGCGGATTCCCGAGGGATCTTCCATCGCCTGGGCAACGATTTTGCCCTTCCACTTCGGGTCGAGCAGGTCACCGGGGGTCTTGATGGTCGCGACGTCCTTGGCACTGACTTTTTCGGTGTTGTACCAGAAGCGGAGCCCGTCGATGACGCCGGCGGTATAGAAGAACGTGTATTTCGTGAACTTGTCGCCGTACCAGTAGCGGCCGCCGTACCATTTGGACTTGTCGAGCACCTCGGGGTGGATGAGCATTGGCTCGAACGGAATCAGGGACTCCGAGGGAACCAGGCGCTGGTTGTTGATCCGGACGCTGATCAGGGCGATATCCATCGTGTGCTTGCCGGTCTTGCGTTCCGCGAGAACCCGGCTGATGGTGCTGTTGGCGCCGCCGCGCGAAACCTCCACCCCTATCCCGTACTTCTTCTTGAAGGCGTCGAAGATATCCCGGTAGTTGCGTGAGGGAGCGCCGCCGGCGGCGATGGATACGACGCCTTCCTTCTTCGCGGCGGCGACGAGTTCGGCCCATTCCTTCTGGAAGTCGGCCGCATGCGCTGCGGGTGCGGCGAGGGCCAGCGCTGCGGCGCCTGCAACGAAGAGTATTCCTTTGGTCAGGTGCCGGCGGAATCGTGTCCATGGGCTCGGGTCGGTCTGATATCCAGTCATCATGTTGCTCCCTGTCATGTTTGTTTTGCTTGGATGCGGACGCGTATGTGTGGCCGGGTCAGATATCCTCCTCGTCAAGGGATCGGTTCGATTCCCAAGCGCTGTGACCGTCCGGGCGGAGCTTCAGCCAGACCTTGTGGCCTTCCTCGATCGGACGGTGGCGCTCTCCATAGATGTCGATTGTGCCCTGCCCCTCGACAGCGACCTGATACTCGATCCGTTCGCCCACGAACAATGCCACGTCCAGAGTCCCCGTGAGCATCCCTGGCGGCGCAACCGGTCCCTGGGCCGGCAGGACTTCCACGTCCTCCGGGCGAACCCCGATGAACACCTGCTTGCCGCGCTCGATCCCTCCGGGATCGTATGTTCGTCCGTAGATGACGCAATCGGGTGAGCCATGGAGCGCGATGGCGAGCCGGCCCGATGAGTCGCCGGATTGTACCTCCCCGCGCAGGAGGAGGGTCTTGCCGACGAAATCGCGAACGAACTCATTGGCCGGATTTTCGTACAGCAGGCGCGGGCTGCCGAGCTGCTGCACCTCGCCGGCATTCATCAGCGCGATCCGGTTGGACAGGCTGAGTGCCTCGATCTGGTCGTGGGTGACGAACAGGAAGGCGATGTTCAGTTCCTTTTGCAGGCGCTTGACCCGTATGCGCATTTTTTCGCGCAGCTTGGCATCGAGGCTGCTGAAAGGCTCGTCGAGCAGCAGGACCCTGGGTTCGGTGATCAGGGCCCGCGCGAAGGCCACGCGCTGCTGCTGGCCGCCGCTCAGCAGCGGGCCTGGACGGTCCTCGTAGCCCGCCATGCCGACCAGCTCCAACGCCCGTCGCACGCGATCACGAATCTGGTTGCGCGGGCACTTGCGCGACTTGAGGGGGAACGCCACGTTCTGCGCCACGGTCATGTGGGGCCAGATGGCGTAGGACTGAAAGACCATCCCCATGTCGCGCTTGTTGGGGGGCAGGCAGAGCCCGGCCGAGCTCATGACGACGACCGTGTCGCCGAAGCGGATCTCGCCCTCGTCGGGCACCTCGAGACCGGCGGCCATGCGCAGGGTAGTGGTCTTGCCGCACCCGCTGGGCCCGAGCAACGTCACGATCTCACCGTCGTGGACGTCGAGGGAAAGGTTCTTCACCGCCGGGAACCTGTTGCCCGGATAGGTTTTCGTCAGGCCGGAAAGTCGCATCGCGACCTTGGAGGCGCCCGCAACCGGATTCTTTGGGGGAAATTCGATCGTTTTAGCCGTCAATGCAGTCCCAGACATGTGATCTCCGCCGTTGAAGCAGTTTTTATGGATTGGTCGTTGTTCACCACTACAGCCCCGGATGCGTCACCGCTTCGGCATGGAAGAGACTTCTATAATCCAGCTTGTTCGGTGTGATCCCGAGACGGTGTGCAAATGCCATCATCGCCTCCAGGGTACGGACGTTGTCCCTGACGTTGTAAGCCCAGTAATTCTCGCCCATGACTGCGCGCTGGTCGTCCATCGCCGCGGCTGCCCAGGAGATCGTCACGATTTCCGGGTCCGACCCGTAGATGCGGTCGAATGCCACGTCCCGTGCGCGACGACAGGCCTCGAGAACGGCAACGGGCGCATTGGGGTGCTTGTCGACAACGGCCTGGTTCAGCGACACCACGTGACTGATGGGAAAGACGCCCGTCGCCTTGAAGTAGTTCTGTTCCTCCGCCCTGTAGTCGGGAAAGAGCCGGCGCACACGCGGGTCCTTGCGGCTGACCGACGGCAGGACATTCGGGCCCAGGACCGCATCGATGTCCCCCTTCACCAGCAAGTCGTCGAGCACTGTATCTTTCCGTCCCGGGCCCAGACGCAGTGGTTCGACCGAGATTCCCGGCCCCCAGCTCCTGGCGTCGTTCCCGGGGAGGAGCCATTTGACGCGGGAAAAATCGACCTTGTAATAGTCCATCAACGCGCCGCGGGACCATATCCCGGCGGTATTGTCCCAGGCGAAGACCGCGACACGCTTGCCTTCGAGATCTTTCGGCGATTCGATCCCGGCGCTGGCGTTGACGAAAATGTAGGCGAGCCGGAACTTCCGGTTGGGAAATACCGGGATCGAGATGTAGGGGTGCTCATTCTTGCCCTTGGTCGTCATCAGCCCGCCGAAGCTTGCGTCCCAGACGTCGATGTGCTCCGCCCCGCGAAAGTTGCTGACTTCGAGATCAAAGCCATCCACCGTGACCGTTCCGTCCACGAGCGGCCGGTTGGTGTCGATTTCCGGCTCGCGAAATCCGAAACGCAGCTTGGGGTTGGCCATGACGCGTGATCTCCCTTTTAGACGGCGGTGCCGCTGCTATGGTTGTGCGAGCTCTTTCCTGTAGAAGCCGAGCTTGGTCATCGCCGGCCAGTCGTCGATGGAAAAAAGGATCGAATCGCGCGACGCACCGTTTTCGTGGTGGTGCCATTTCCACGCGGGGACCGCGAAGATATCGCCTTGGGCCCAGCGCAATTCCTCGCCTTCGATATGGATGCTTCCGGCGCCCTCGAACGCGAAGTAGAAGGTCGTGCTGTTGTGCCGATGTGCTTGGGTCTTTTGCCCGGCTTTCAACATTTGCGCGTGCCAGGCGATCGTCGGCAGCGTCGGCCCGCCGTCCACCGGGCTCGCGAGCATGAGGTGAATGCCCTCGCACGGATCCTGCTCTCCGGCTTCCGCGAGTGCGTGGAGCCCAGCCCGCGTCTCGGCCCAGGGGTAGCGCATGGGCGGGAGCGGGTAGGGCGATTCCGTCTTGTGGGGGCGGGCGCGGCCCCGGGTCCGGACGCCGTAGTCCGCAGGCTTTCGGATGTCCTGGTAGGGGGCGTCGAGCGGCAGCCGCTCGTTCAGGTTGACGCCGCCGTTGTAGCCGTTGTCGTAGCCGTCGATCCACAGCGCCGGCGTCGCGCCCCGGTTCCAGTGATCGTGGAATGTCCACGAGGGGCTGACGATCACGTCGCCCCGTTCCATGGGGAAGGCTTCATGCTCGCACACGAAGAACGCCTCCGGCGGTGCTTCGCACACCAGTCGCGTTTCGCTGCGCGTATTGCGGTGGGCCTGTGTGCGTTCCCCCGGCATGAGAATCTGGGCGTTCATCCAGATCGGGAACTTGCGCGCCTCGATCCCGGTGACCGACCGCATGCCCGTCATTCCGCCCGGGCCCACGGTCACGATTTTCCCCGATTGCATCAGGCCCTTGTAGATGCCTTCCCAGCTCCAGTATGCGGCCGTATTGCCCTCACGAAGCGGCGCCACG
Organism: Alphaproteobacteria bacterium; assembly: GCA_009380075.1. GTDB lineage: Bacteria > Pseudomonadota > Alphaproteobacteria > SMXQ01 > SMXQ01 > WHSO01. The sequence continues at coordinate 13,071 of WHSO01000078.1, forward strand.
CCCTCGCGCTTGAGACCCGCGCCAACGAGATGATGATGGGCGAGAAACCTCTCCAGGTCCTCGTGGGTCGTGCCTACCTCACTCATACCCCCGCCTTATTGGCCGCTGAGCCGGCCAATGTTCTTATTGCAGTTGGAAATACCTCACCATGTTGCCCGCCAGCATCGCGTGCCGCTCATCCGCGGGCACGCCTTCGAAGTCCTCTTCGATGATCCTGGGCGAATTGGGCCAGTCGCTCGCGGCGTGGGCGAAGTCGCTGCCCCAGACCAGCCTGTCGGCGCCGACGCTGTCGCGGCGGCGCACACCCACGGGATCATGCAGGAATCCCCAGAGATTCCGTTCCCTGAGGTACTCGCTCGGCTTGCGGTCGAGGGTCGGGATGCCCCAGAGCTGGTGGATCATGTTCATGTAACGGTCGTAATGATCGTCGATCTGCCACAGGCCGAATTCCAGCCAGCCCGCCTGGGTTTCCGCCCAGTAGATCTGGAGCTTCGGAAAACGGTCCCAGACGCCGGCAAAAGCCAACTGCGTCCCCGCCTTCATGGCGTCGTTGGTGAAGCGAAAGAAGAACCGAAACGGATCGCGCTGGTGCATGTCATGCCCCGGTTCCCGGGCATATTCGAAGGAAGGGCCGCCGCGCCCGAGCTTGCCGTCCCCGTGGCTCGTCAGCGGCATGCCGAGGTCGATCGCCGCCGCCCAGAATTTATCGTCCTCCGCCGTGGGATAACCCTTCCCGCTCGGATAGGAATCGAGCTTCACCCCCTTCAGGCCCAATTTGGCGCACCGTTCCATTTCGCGGATCGCGTCATCGACCCCGGTTCCGGGCAGCATGCCCATGGGAAACAGGCGGTCCGGGTTCGCGGCCATGTATTCCTCGGCGAGGAATTCGTTGTAGGCCCGGAACAGGTCGAGATACAGGTCGTGGTCCTTGGCCTGGCGGAACACGCCGGTCAGTTGCGAGAACAGGACCTCGGCATCGACGCCGTCCCGGTCCTGCTCCCGCACCCGCTGTTCCGGCGAGCCCGTCCCGGCGGAATTTTCGAACGTCGGGACCTGCTTCGCGATATCTTCGTGGCGAACGCCGACGCTGCGGGTGATGCCGATGGTGTTGGGCTCGCCACCGTCGACGACGACGGCATCGGAACCGTTTGGCATTTTTACACGCTTGGGCGCCCGATCACGCCACTTGGCGGCGACGCGGCCCCGCCAGACGTCGGGGTTGAGATCGATATGTCCGTCGCCGTTGATGACCTTGTACCGCTTCGCCATGAGCTGTTCCTTTCCCGGACGATTCGACCCTGTTCTTGTCCTGTCCCTTGCGGGAGGCCTGTGTTGTGCCCAAACGCGGCTGCGCCGGCCCGTCTGGCGGGGCCGGGCCCCTTTGGGGGCGCCGTTTGTGTGGCGCCCCGGGGGTTGCCTCGGTCCTCCTTACTGGGCGGCGGCGGCGGTGGTGGACAACTGTGCGAGCTCGTCCATCAGGCGCTTGATGCAGTCCTCGTAGAGCTTGAGGTGCTCCTTGCTCATCGGCCGGGTCCGCCAGCGCGGGTACTCCTTCACGTCGAGGCCCCGGATGCGCAGCCCCTCGAAAGTGGTCCGCCGCCCGTACTGGCGCAGCGGCGCCGTCCGGTTGCCGTGCTCCAGCAGCAACAGCTGGATGCGCTGCGCCCGCAGCAGGTCCCCCGCCCAGATCGCCTCGATCAGCTGAACCCCCACCTCGGGCACCGTCACCGGCGCGCCGGCCGCGATCGACCCGTTCACCCCCACCAGCATCCCCGGCAGCATCATGTCGATGGGGATGAAGATCACGAAGTCGTCGCCGAGCGTGCGGATGTAAGTCCGCGCCTGGCCCAGGTTGCCGTTCGCCAGCTTCGAGCCGAACA
>WHSO01000147.1 GCA_009380075.1 Alphaproteobacteria bacterium
GGAATCATCCGGCCTCACTAAACGGCATACGCAGAATGCTATTATGAAATATCGATTACGTCCAAACACTTCCCGACCCCCACCCCTTCCGGGTATCGGCCCGTCCTCTGCATGCCACGGCTCCCCGTCCCCATCCGCGCGTGGGTCCGATCCGATTAGAAATCGAAGACCCGGCTATGTATATGGTGCGCCCGGATGGATTCGAACCATCGACCAACGGATTAAAAGTCCGCTGCTCTACCTGACTGAGCTACGGGCGCATACCCTGAAGGCCAGGGCGCTGCGACCATAGAAACCGGGTGGTTTCGGGTCAACGCCAAAGGCGCACCTGGCGCCGACAGCCGGCCTCTCCCTGCCGGCGCCGCCTACTTTAGAGTCATTCCACCAGGAGCGCGATCCACGCGTGGCCGAACGGATGGATGTCCCGGTGCCGAACAGCCAAGCCGCGGAGTAGCGTCGCGTCGCCGCACGCGCCCCTGCCACAGGCCGTGACCGTCCTGTGTCACCGGTCAACATCGCCTGCAGCATCCCCCATATGTCCGGCATGCCCCGCGTTATTCAACGACGGGGGCTCATTATGCGACCGAAGGAGATAAAAAAATGGCATCGACACGCAACCTCACCCTTCCCGCGGCCATGGTGCTGGCCCTGTTCAGCGCCGGCACGCTGCTCTCCGCCTGCGAGGAGCAGGGCCCCGCCGAACGCGCTGGGGAAAAGATCGATGAGGGCGCGAAGGATACCAAGCGTGCAGTCGAGGACGCGACCGACTGACGTGAATGCACGGGCGGCGGACGGCTTCGCCGCCCTGTCCTATGCCCGCGCTTCCTTGCAGCGGGCGACCAGCCGGTCGCAGATGCGGGAAGAGACGAACTGGGAAACATCGCCATTGAGCATGGCGATCTCCTTCACCAGCCTCGACGCGATGAACTGGTGCTTGTCGGAGGCCATCAGGCACACGGTCTCGATATCCGGCGCCAGCTTCGCGTTCATGCTCGCCATCTGGAACTCGTAGTCGAAATCCGACACGGCGCGCAGGCCGCGGACGATCACACGTGCATTCTGCTCGCGCGCGAAATGGGTCAGCAGGTTGGCGAAACCGACGACCTCGATATTGTCCCCGTTGCCGTTGAATTCCGTGATATCCGCCCGCACCATCTCGAGCCGCTCCTCGATGGTGAACAGCGGCCCCTTGCCGGCGTTGACGGCGACACCGACCACCAGCTTGTCCAGCATCTTCGCGGCGCGCTGGATGATGTCGGTATGGCCGTTGGTGATGGGATCGAACGTGCCCGGATATATGCCGATCAGCGCTTCGGTCGTCACTCGCCCGCCTCCTCCGTGCCGCCCGCCCCTTCGACGTTCTCGCCGGGAGCGGACTCCGGCGCAGCGTCCTCACCCTCGTCTTCTTCCTCGGCCTCGCCCATCCAGCTCACCGAGACCACGCGCTCGTCCTCCGCGACGCGGAAGACGATGACGCCGCGGGTGGACCGGCCGGCGATGCGGATTTCGTCGACCGAGGTGCGGATGGTCTGTCCCTTGTCGGTGACCAGGACGAGTTGGTCGCCCTCCGACACGGGGAACGAGGAGACGACGGAATTGTCCTCGCCGCTGCCGAGATCGATATTGCCGATCCCCTGCCCGCCGCGGCCGCGCACAGTGTATTCGTAGGCGGAGCTCCGCTTGCCGTAGCCGTTGGCCGCCAATGTCAGGATGTACTGATCGCCCGCCAGCATTTCGGCATAGCGGTCGTCGTCGAGGACGAAGCCCTCGCCCGCCGCGGCGCCGTTTTCCTCGCCGTCTGCGTCCACCTCGCCATTGCCGTTGACGGCCTCTTCGTCGCCCTCCATACGCTCCAGCCGCCGGCGCTTGAGGTAGGCCTTGCGTTCCTCCACCGAGAATTCCATGTGGCGCAGGATCGACATGCTGATGACCTCGTCGCCCTTCGCCAGCCTGATGCCGCGCACGCCGGTGGAATTGCGCCCGGCGAAGACGCGCACGTCCTTGACCGGGAAGCGGATGCACTTGCCGCCGGCCGCGGCCAGCAGCACGTCCTGGTCGTCCTCGCAGGTCTGCACCCAGACCAGCC
>WHSO01000027.1 GCA_009380075.1 Alphaproteobacteria bacterium
CGAATAATGTCGTTCCTCCGGCGTCTATGAACAGAGCAGACCAGAGACGGGTTCCTCGATCCCAAGCCCGGGCGACGGAAAATTTCCATAATCAAGGAGCATAAGACGCGACCCATGCACGCTGGCCGGAAAATACGGCCCTCATGAAGGCATTGGCGAGGCGGCACTTCCTGCGCCGGGCGCTGATGATAAGCGCCGCCGGACTGATCGATCCGCGGCTCGTGTTAGCGGCCGAGGCCGATTCGGCCGACAATGGTGCCGCCCAAGCCTTCGACGCGGAGTGGCTTCGTCATCATGCGCGGGAACTCGCCGGCTCCGCCTATCGGCCACCGCCCAAGGCCTCCCATCCGGCTTTGGCGAAAATTGGCTTCGATAAATATCAGAATATTCGATTTCGCCGCGACCATGCCCTCTGGCACGGCGAAGACCTTCAATTCCAGATCGACTTCTTTCACCCGGGGCATTTTTTCAAGGAACCCGTCCGGGTCTTCCAGGTCGTCGATGGCCAGGCGCATCCGCTCCGCATTACCCGTTCCATGTTCGATTATGGCGGCAACACGTTCGACCCGCCGCTTCCCGACAACGTCGGCGCCGCCGGCTTTCGGCTCCACTACCATACCGACTTCACGCGCGACATGGCGTCATTCCTTGGCGCCAGCTACTTCCGGGCCGTCGGCGGCGAAATGCAGTACGGGATTTCCGCACGGGGAATCGCCGTCGATACCGCCCTGCCCAGCGGCGAGGAATTCCCCGCATTCCGCACGTTCTGGATCGAACGTCCACGGCGGGACAAATCGGCGCTGACGGTTCATGCGCTGCTTGACGGCCCCAGCCTCACGGGAGCGTACCGCTTCGTCATCCGGCCGGGACAGATCACCGTGACTTCGGTCGAAGCCTCGCTCTTCCCGCGCAAAACCATCAAGCGAATCGGGATCGCCCCGATCACCAGCATGTACCAGCATGGCGAGAACGACCACCGCATGTACAACGACTTCCGGCCCGAGGTGCACGATTCCGACGGGCTTGCCATTGTGCGGGGTAACGGCGAACGCATCTGGCGTCCCCTCGTCAATCCGCCCGAAGTCCGTGTCAATGCCTACGCCGACGAAAATCCACGAGGGTTCGGGGCGTTGCAGCGCGACCGGGATTTCGCCAACTATCAGGACGATGGCATCTACTACAACCGCCGCCCGAACCTGTGGGTGGAACCACAGGGACAATGGGGCCCGGGCACGATCTACCTCATAGAGATTCCCGCCAACGAAGAGATCTTCGACAATATCGTCGCATTCTGGACCCCCCGGGAGGCGCCGCAGCCCGGCCGGGAAATCCGGCTGGCCTACAACCTCAGCTGGGGCCAGGGCGTGCCCGACCTCTATTCCCCGGTGGGCCGGGTGATCGCGACACGATCCGGAATCGGAGGTATTCCGGGCCAGGACAAAGGACGTGACACGCAAAAATTCGTCATCGACTTCAAGGGTGGACCGCTCAAACTCCTCAGGAAGGACGCACCGGTCGAAGCGGTCATCAGCGCGTCCCGCGGCAACATCGTGAAGGTCGCCACGCGCCCGATCAGGGAACTCGACGGCTGGCGGACCAATTTCGACCTCAGGCAGGAAGGCAGGCAGCCCGTGGACCTGCGCTGTTATCTCCGCCTGGGAACCAGCGCGTTGACGGAAACGTGGAGCTACCAATGGACCCCGCCACGATGAAAGAAACCGGCTACCTGTTGCTGGCCCGGTACGCTTGTGGCCGGTGGTAAGCGGAAATGCGTGACGGCTGGGCTACAGCGCCTTTGGCTCCTGTCCTCGTCCCAGCCGGGAGACGTTCACCGTTCGATGGGCGCCCCGACTTTCGTTTCCCCGCCGCCCTTCCGCAGGTCGATTCCGCTGCCTCCCGAGAGCAAGGGGCGAACGTCGCTGCGGGAGACATCAGGATCGCTGACCGGCTCGCCGAGCTGGTTCTGGACGACCTTCGCGACGTCGAGTAATTGCTCGCGCGGCATGCCACTGACGAGACTGAACTCGAACTTTCCCTGACGCCAGTAAAAGGTCGAGAGATCGCCCTGCTGGGCGAAGGTGAATGTCGTGCGGGAATTGTCCCGGGGGCTCGCGCCGACATAGAGGCTCACCTGCCCTTGCTTGCCCCGGTAGATCAATTGCAGGACCAACTGGTCGCGGATGAAGAATATCCGCCCGCCGGCAAGCAGGAGGTCGAAGGACTTCAGATTGGGCGCCGAACGAATGGACGACGACGAGCGCTGCGACAGCCATCCCACCAGGGCATTTCCGGCGGCCGCGCCTTTTTCGACGAGAGGCGGTGACTGATCGCCGGTCAGCATTGCATGGGCTTCGACGGCGCGACGCGTAAACGCGGAAAAGGGGTCCTCCTGGTGCGCGACCTGCTGCACCAGACCGGGCCACTCTTCATGCGCGACCCAACCCGACGCCACCGCAAGCACGAGCGCCGCCGCCATCGCCCCGCGACGCAACAGGCGGCGAAACGGTCCGCCCCTGTCGGGAGACGACAGCTTTTCCAGCATGAGCTCCATGGACGCGGGCAAGGGGCGCCTGGTCATGATGTCGTAGGCCTGGTGCAGGGCGACATTCTGGGCGCGATACGCGGTGACCCGTTCGGCTTCCTCGGGATGCAACGCGAGGTAGGCCTCCACGGTGGCCCGGAGATTGATTTCCAGCAGGCCATCGACGTAGGCCTGCAGGTCCTCTTCCCGCACCTGGGCGTCATGATGAATGATCGACACGGCGACTAGGCCCTTTCGTTGACCGCTGTCATGGCACCATCCTGCAAGGCTCTCTCCGTACGCTCGTTCTGGTCGTTATTCATGTGGCGCCGCAGCATTTCCCGTCCGCGCGACAGCCGTGACATGATGGTTCCGATAGGCACGCCGAGGATATCCGCCGTCTGGCGATAGCTCATGCCTTCCAGCCCGACGAGAAGAACCACCGAACGATGCGTGTCGGGAAGGGCCGCGAGTCCGCGCTTCAGGTCGCGGATTTCGAGGCGCTCCTGCTGGTTGGGCAGGGCCCGAAGGATCGGCGTGGCGTCCTCGATCGGCACCTGGATGCCCTGTCGGCGCTGCCGAATGACGCCATCCACGTAGATATTGTGCAGGATCGTGAAGAGGTAGGCCCGGTGATCGCGGACCTTGGCCCAGACGTGGGCGCGAGACAGCGCTCGCGCCAAACATTCCTGGACGAGGTCGTCGGCCTCGATCGAATTGCCCGATAAGGCCATTGCATAACGACGCAGTCCCAAAATATGAGATTTCAGGATCTCTCCGAGTTTTTCCGCCATGGTTCTCTTGCCCCTTGATGCGAGGATGGTGACGGTCCCAGCGCCTCAAACACTTGGTTCGGTGCGTTTTGTTGGGACGCGCCCCCAATACCGATGGGGAAAGCCTATTCGCGAATTGCATGACGGTGCGTGTCAAAGCTGTGAGAATTTTGTGGTATTGGCTCTAAGACCGTTATGGCGGTGCATTATTCCCTCTGCCCTTCGTCGTAGGTCCGCCGGATCAAAAAAATGCTGGGCCGCATGGGCCCAGCAAGTCCCCAGGAATTCCGGATTTGGCAGTGGGGCCGGGAGGCACCCCTTCCTGGGAGCGCCCTCGCTGGGTAGCTGATACCAGTCTACCGGTGGGGGAAGAGGGCGCTTTAAGTTTGCCAACAGGCGCCGGGGCAAGCGCCTCCGGTAATTTACTTCTGCATCGGCGGGGATTTCCCGAGATCGTCAACGCTCTTGAATTCCGGAGCGGCCTGGATATCGTTCTGGGTCAGGCGGACGAGAACCATCGTATCATCCCCCTTCCCGGACTTGGGGCCCGATTCGATGCTGACCTTGCTGGCCGAGACACCAACGGACTTGCCGCCCAGTCCCAGAAAGCTGCCCGAAGCGATCACCAGGCCGCTGACCTGCCCCTGCGGGCCGATGATCAGGTCCTTGACGACGCCGATCTTCTTGCCATCCGGTGTCATCACCGGGCTGCCCATGAGGTCCTTGGCAAGAATTTCATTGGACGTCTGACTCGTGATAATGCCCGTGCCCGCACCGGGGCTGGGCGCCGTCGCGGCCGGAGGCGACGCACCGGTATCCGGCGGGGGCGCCGACTGTGCGAATGCGGGTACCGACGCGAGGAGGGCGAGCGTTGCAAGGCTCGTAATCAGGGTTTTCTTCATCATGTCTCCACTCCTTGTTGACGCGTCTTCCATAAGGTGACCGTGGCGGACGGCGGGACGCAGAACCGCACCGATTCCACGTACTTTCCTCCATAGACGGCCCCTGGGGACAGCTATTCCCCCCTATTTCGGCCCAGATCCGGCCGTGCCGACGGGCGGGCCCGCTGGCGCAAGGCGTGCATCCACATCACGCTGCCCGCATCCGACAGCGCCTCCCATTGCTCCGCCGTCGACAGGGACGAAATTCCGTGGCGTGCGGCCCGCCTTACGAGGCTTCCCCGCGGGCGCGTCACGGTCCCGGCCGTACCGGAAAGCAGGGTGGCATGGAGGGCATTAACGTGGGGATCGACAAGCAGACGATCGAGGGCGCGGTCACCTTCCGCCGACTCTTGTGCTGCCGTCTTGTCCTTCAAGGCCGCCTCGAACATGCGCACGAGCGGCGACGGCCGCGATTCGCTCGGCACCAGAAAGAGCCGACCTGCCGCCTGTCCGAGGACAGAACTCGACAACGCGAGGCTCAGGGGAACGGCAAGGATCGGGCCGGCCAGAACGGGCGACAGCCAGAACAGGGACTCCGGAACGAAATAGTTCGCTGCGATCGCTGCGCCGAGCCCGCCCACGACATGCTCGGCGTGTGCCCGCACCACCACCAGCAGGGGCGCGCGGGTCCGGCCGCGCTGCTGTGGTATCCAGCCCGTGTCGCGCCCGAGCAATGTCAGGATCACGAACCGCGTATGGAAAGCCATCAGCACTGGCGCGACGAGCGCCGAAAGAGTGGTCTCGGCAAGCGCGCCGACGCTCGCAGCGACACGCCCCCCGAAACGGGCCACGCGATCGCCATCGGTGACAAGGAAAAGGAGACCGATCAGCTTCGGCAGGAACAGGATCGCCAGCGTGGCACCAAGCAGGAGTTGCGCTTCCATCGCATGGGAGATCGGCCACAGCGGGAAAAAACTGCTCTCGGTGAAATACACGTGTTCGGAATTGGTCCGCCGCCACAGGTCGGCGGTCGAGATCACGATGAATATCAGCCACAGGGGCGACGCGACATAGGTCATGATCCCCGTTATCAGGTGCAGGCGGCTCATCGGACGCAGGCCATGTGCCAACAGCGGCCGAAGGTGCTGCAGATTTCCCTGGCACCAGCGCCGGTCGCGTTGCGCGTTGGCCAGCAACGTCGGCGGCACTTCCTCGTAGCTTTCGCCGAGATCGGGCGCGAGCGTAACCTCCCAGCCCGCCCGCACGAGGAGCGCCGCTTCGACAAAATCATGACTGAGAATCTGTCCGCCGAAGGGGCGACGACCGGGCAGTCGCGGCAGGCCACAATGCTGCATGAACGGCGCAACGCGGATGATCGCGTTATGCCCCCAGTAGTTCCCCTCCCCCAATTGCCAGAACGCCGCGCCCGCGACATGTGCCGGCCCATAGAGGTTTGCCGCGAACTGCTGCATGCGCGCGAGCAACGTACGGCCCCGGATCGGCACCGGGAATGTCTGGATCAGGCCGCAGCGCGGGTTTCCATCCATGCGGCGTACCAGTTCGACCATGGTCGCACCGCTCATCAGGCTGTCGGCATCGAGCACGATCATGTACCGGTAGCGGCGACCCCATCGGCGACAGAAATCCGCGATGTTGCCGCTCTTGAATTCGGTGTTCCGGGGGCGATGCCGGTAGAAGATGCGGCTCGACGCGGGCAGTTTCCGGCATAGCGCCAGCCAGGCGATTTCCTCCTGGACCCATATCTCGGGATCGATTGTGTCGCTGAGGATGAAGACGTCGAATGTATCGCCCGAACCGGTGTCCCGGAACGACCGGTAAACTGCCTCGATCCGGGCGAACACCGCGGCGATGTCCTCGTTGAAGATAGGCACCAGCAGCGCGGTCCGTGACGGGCTGTGGCTTCCCGCCCACTCCATCGGTTCCATGGGCACCGAGGGACGCGAGCGTGCGCCAAGCCGTGCGGCGAGCAGCACGCCGTAGCCGATCATCACCGTCCAGAACGATACGCAGATCCACGTGAACAGAAGCGCAAACAGTGTGAGCAGGACGGCATTGATCCAGACGATTCCGCCGGGCTCGAGGACTTGCCACAGCACCAGGGTTGCCACGGTGGAGCTCGCGAGAACGAGGCTGCCAAACACGATGCGGCGCAGGGCCGGGTTCGCGCCGCCGGCGGCGGGAACCCGGTTACGGACCATGGTCGAAAATGCCCGTCAGCAGGGCGACGAACCCCCCCCAAGCCGTTCCGACGTTGACCCCGGAAGGGATGAATTTCGACGACTCCGGCGTCGACCAGGTCGACGAAAGCTCATGACGCGGCATTGCCCCGGGCAGTTCGGCGGGCAGCAGCGCAGGCAGCATCGGCGCCGCCGTGACATGCACGCCATGACGCGCCAGCGCCGAATGAATTTGGATCACGAGGCTGCGGGGGTCCGTCGGCGCGGCGGCGGCGACTGCGCCGATCACGAACCGTGTCGCGGCGTGGTCGTGCACGCCGCAGGCACGAAGGTAGCTTTGCACCCATGGGGAAAGCCAAGCCGGCGCGCCCGGGGCACGAACGCCGGCCTTATCGGACGACGGGAGATACGCGTCATGCACTACATCGTACATCGTCGGACGAAAAATCCTTTCGATACTCGTTCCGCGCCCGCTATTCCGCGGCCGTGGGGGACGGCAAGGCCTCGGGCCGCGGACCGGACCACAATGGCGTTGCCTCAGGCGCGGTGCGGGGCTTCGCCCCCGCTGAACTTGATTCGATCCTGGCGATTTCCTGCTTCACGCGCAGGAAACTGTCGGGCGTCACCGAAACCGAATCGATCCCGAATTCGACGAGTCGGCGCGCAAAATCGGGATGATCGCTCGGCGCCTGTCCGCACAAGCCCACCTTCCGGCCGCAGGCATGGGCCCGGCGGATCACGGATTCGATGACTGTGAGAACGGCTTCGTTGCGTTCGTCGAACAGATGAGCGAGGCGCTCGGAATCCCGGTCAACGCCCAGCAGAAGTTGCGTCAGATCATTGCTCCCGATGGAGAATCCGTCGAAACGCTCCGCGAACTGTTCGAGCAGGACTGCATTGGACGGAACCTCGCACATGACGTGGACCTGCAGCCCGCCGCAGCCGCTCGCCAGTCCGTGACCGGCCATGAGTTCCAGCACCCAGTCGGCTTCCTCCGGCGTACGGCAGAACGGGATCATGACCGACACGTTGTCGAGCCCGATGACATCGCGGACAAAGGAGATCGCGGCGCATTCCAGCCCGAACATCGTGGCGCATTCGGGATCGCAGTAGCGGCTCGCTCCCCGCCATCCCAGCATCGGGTTTTCCTCGAGCGGCTCGAACGCCTTGCCGCCGATCAGGTCGGCGTACTCGTTGGTCTTAAAGTCCGTCAGCCGGACGATCACGGGCTTCGGATACATGGTCGCGGCGATTCGTGCGATGCCGCGGGCGAGGGTTTCGACGAAGAACCGGCGCTTGTCCGGATAGCCGGCCGTCGCATCCTTGATCTGCCGCCTCAGCTTGGGGTTCGTCAGGGTGTCGAAATGCGCCAGTGCCATGGGATGGCACTTGATCAGGTTCGACACCACGAATTCGAGCCGGGCGAGGCCGACGCCGTCGGCGGGCAGGCGCCACCAGCGAAACGCGCTCGTCGGATCCCCCATATTGAGCATGACCCGGGTACGGGTCGCGGGGATATCGGCGATCCTGACCGTCTCGGTCTCGTACTCCACCTGGCCGGCATAGACGCAGCCTTCATCGCCTTCGGCGCAGGAAACGGTCACCTTGCGGCCGTGAGGGAGGCACTTCGTCCCGTTTCCCGTACCAGTGACCGCCGGAAGGCCGAGTTCCCGGCAAACGATCGCGGCGTGAGAGGTGCGCCCGCCATGATCGGTGACGATCGCCGCGGCGCGGCGCATCAACGGTACCCAGTCCGGGTCCGTCATCGTTGTCACGAGAACCGCGCCGTCGGTGAAGCGATCCGCCTGCGCCGGACTGTCAAGCCGGCAGACCTTGCCCACGGCGAGGCCGTTGCCGATGGCATGGCCCTTCGCCAGCCGTTCCCGCTTCCTGGTAACGCGATAGCTCCTGAATTCGTCGCCCTGTTCGCGGGAACGCACGGTTTCCGGCCGCGCCTGGACGATGAACACCTGCCCGCTTCGTCCGTCTTTCGCCCATTCGATATCCATGGGCCGCCCGAAGTGCGACTCGATGGCGCACCCCCATGACGCGAGTTGCAGGATATCGTCATCGCTAAGCACGAAGCATTCGCGCTCCGCCTTGCCGGTCGGCATGTTTCGCGTCATCGCCGCTCCGGTCTTTCGATAGACCATCTTCCGCTTCTTGCCGCCGAGCCGCTTTTCGAGGATCGGCCGGCGCCCGGGCTTACCCAGGAGCGGCTTGAAGACCACGAACTCATCCGGGTCCACGTTGCCCTGCACGACCGATTCGCCGAGGCCCCAGGCACCGTCGATCCGCACGACGTCGCGAAAGCCCGATTCCGTGTCGAGGGTGAACATCACCCCCGCCGCGCCAAGATCGGCGCGTACCATGCGCTGTACGCCGATCGACAGCGCACCGCCCGTCTGGGAAAAGCCGTGCGCCCTGCGATAGGCCATGACCCTTTCCGTAAACAGCGATGCGTAACAGCGCTGGCAGGCGTCGATGACCTCTCCCTCCCCCTGGACGTTGAGGAACGTGTCCAGCTGGCCGGCGAAGCTCGCGTTCGGGAGGTCCTCGTTGGTCGCGCTGGAGCGCACGGCCACGTCCGCGCCCCCAAGCGCGCGGTAGGCGCCGACGATTTCACGCTGAAGCGCGCGGGGCATGTCAGCCGAGAGAATCGCATTGCGTATGGTGACAGACGCTTCGGCAAGCGTCATTTCCTCCGGCTCGAGACGGGCCAGGCAACTCCCGATCAGGACGTCCAGTCCCGTATCGCGCAGGAATACGCCATAGGCTTCCGCGGTGAGTGCGAATCCCGGCGGCACCGCGATACCCGAGCGCCGAAGGGCACGTGTCATTTCACCGAGCGCCGCGTTCTTCGCGCCGACACGATCCACGTCCGCCGCGGACAATTCGGCGAAGGGGATCGTGAAACGTATCGCGTGGGCGGCGTCATTGCTTTCTGTGGTATCGGGCATGATGACCTCTCGACTGGGACGGGCGGGAGTGGAATCGCTGATACTGACCGCAACAACGCGCGCCTATTCCCGCACGGCAACAGCGAAATCGATCCGTGACGGTGCGAACGGGATCGCTTCCGTCCCTCACCTCGGCAAGGGGTACGTCACCGGCTCGAAGATGCGAAGGGATGCAAACGGCGCCCGACGATACCGAGTCTTTCGAACAACTCGTCGTCGATGGTGCTGTTGGACCCGATCCCTTGCTTGCGTTTGAACTGGCGAATGGCCTGGCGAGTCTGCTCTCCCGCCCGACCGTTGACTTCGCCCGGTTCATATCCACGCTTCTTGAGTTCGGCCTGAACCAGAAGGACCATCTGGCCAACCGCCGTTATAGTTTCGCCTTCGTCTTTCGGAGCCGACAATGCGCGGTTCGCTCCCGTCGATTTCTTCTTTCGAGCAGACTTCCCAGGAGCAGCCTTTCCGGGGGCAGCTTTTTCGGGGGCAACCCTCGCGCTGCGGGTGGCGGGGCCTGGTGTCGGTCGTGCATTATCCGGAGCCGCCGGGTCAACGCGCGCGACGTCGGGGGATGGCGCTGGCTTGATCTCCGGTTCGGCCGAAGCACGGCCCTCTGGCGGCCGCGGCGGCACGCCGATCGCGGCGCTGGTCCCGGTGCCTTGGCCGGTCTCAGCCGGCGGCGTCCTGCCCTCATCACCTGTGCCACCGCCGGCGCGAGCCGTACCGGCATCGGGAGGAAGCGGCGGCGGAACAAACGAACGCGTCACCGTGTTGTCGGAGCGCATAAACGTATCGTCGGCGCGCGGGGACGGTGGCACGAACGGGGTCGGTCCTGCCGTCACCGTGCCCGGTTCACCGGTTGCACCAGAGCCCGGTTCTTTCAACGCCGGCGCCGTTGGTGCCGAAGCGATCCTGTCCGGAGGGGGAGCATCGTATGGCCGCGGCCATACGAGAGCGGCAGCGAGTACCATGCACAATGCAGCGACGGCGTAGGACAACGTGTTTCCGCGCCTCGACTCGCGCCGATCCGCACGCTGATACGCACCGTCGGAACCCGTCGGGTCCGGCGCGAATCGGCGGGCAATCCATGCGTCCTCGTCGCGATCGTCTTCATACCGGTCGCCGGTACGCCATGCGTTTCCGTCAACTTGCCGCCTCGGTTCGAATCGGGGCTCTTCACGGCCGGCGTCATACCGGTCACGGGCAAAAGCGATCGAGTCTTCCTCCTCCCGCTCTTCCCGGATTCGATGATCTTCCGCTGATTGGCCGTCCTCGTCACCGTTCCGCGCAAGATTGAGGAAATCACGGCGCCCCATGCCATTCCCGTTCACGCGTCCGGCCGAAGGATGACGGAGCGTGTCTCGCGCCTCCTCGCGGCGGAAAGGCTGTTCTCCCGCGCTGGCGCCGCGTCGGGCTGGGTGTGCGACGCCGGGGGTCTCCGCGCCCTCCGGTGACGGTCGGCGCGCCGGTGGCGCATCTGGCGTCACGTGCTCGCGCGATGATCCCCCGGTTGTGCCGAACTCGGCCAGGGGGGGTTCGTCTCTCGTCACACGTTCGCGCGGTGAGCCTCGAAGGCCGGTCGCGCTGAACTCGGCCAGGGGGGGCTCGTCGCCAACGATGCGCGCAAAGGCGTCATCCGACCAAGTGGCGGGGACGTCGTCGGGCCGGCGCGGCCCGCCCGCGGCCATGGCGGCACGGCGGCGCGGGGCGACGGCGGGATCACCCTGCATCCAGTTTTCCGCCCAACTGCCCGTAAATAGCGGAGAATCGTTCCGCATGGTGCGGGTCTCCGGGTGGTCGTCGTCGGAATCCGCTTCCTTGCGCAGAAAAAGGGCATGGGGAATCGCAACGACCCCAAGGAGCGTACCGTACGCCAGCCAGGGCAGGAAGGGCCGACCCTTGGTTCGGGCGATGAAGGCGGTGGCAAAACCAAGCGAGATAGCTGCGACGAGCCACGGAATCATGGGAACCCCACTACGACGAACCTCTGCGGCGGAGGGACCGGAGCCGTGCGCCGGCGCGCGCACCACGCATGGTCATTACATTACATTTACCATTAGACCCGTGCGATGGGCACCCTATTCCTTCGTTCCGTGCAATCCGCCTCACGGGAATGGTCTGGAATCCCGGTCGGAATCGGGTCTCCATTTCGCATCAGTATTTAGGGAATCCCGGAATAAAGCACGCGTGCCACGGTCTGACATTAGTGTCGGAACTGTGATGGTCACAGCATGTCGCGGATTGTTCACAGGACTGACAAGTAACCGCGTCGCCTGAAGGGGAGGGAGTCGCGCGACAGCGCAACTATCGGAAATGAAAAGGAGACCTCGCCGTGTCCGACCTCCCGACGTCGCTTCGAATCGGCGCCTCGCCGGCGTTATCACTACCCACGGCCGACGACCCGTTGACAGGCGTGACCATTGCGACACCCGACGTGGCCACGGCGCACGCCAAGCCGAGCGGGCGCAGCCAGGAAATCCTGCTCGCTCTGCCCAAGGATGACTACCTCAAGGCGTTGTCCGCCTACCTGCGCAAGCAGGGACTGACGGTCATCGAAACGGAAACCGCGCGGGCAACCATCGTTCAGGCCCTCACCGGGGAAAAGATCGGCGTCATCGTGACCGCCGACGACCTTCCGGACCTCCCCGGCATGGAACTTCTGGCCCGGCTCCGGGATCTCGGCGTGGCCACGCCGATCGCGCTCCTAGTCGACGCCTATAGCGAGGTCCGGGAAGAAGTCGCGCTCGAATGTGGCGCCGCCGAATTCCTGTGCCGGTCCCAGCGCCACTCCATCGTCGCCAAGCGATTGAGTCTCCTCGCCGCGGGGTCCAAGCGGAATTCACGCCAGGATCCGTCGGCGACCGAGAACCTGAAGGTCGGGCGTCTCCTGCTCAAGTCCCACTGCCATCGCGCCCTGTGGCGGGGCCGGGAAGTGCCTCTTACGATCACCGAAGTCCGCATCGTACGCCTGCTGGCCTGTCGTGCCGGAACGACGATCTCCTACCGCGAGATCTACGACGTCGTGCACGGCGCAGGGTTCCGGGCGGGGGAAGGAACGGACGGGTTTCGCACCAACGTCCGCTCGCTCATTCGCAAGATCCGGCGCAGGTTCCACACCATCGACCACGGATTCGACGAGATCGAGAATCACCCGGGGATCGGATACTGCTGGCGCAGCGCACCGGCAGCACAGGCGCTCCCGCCGCCGGCCCGCAGCTCAATGACCGACTGAAGAAGAAGGGCGGCAGGGCGGTGGCGTCGCGGCAGCCGCCCCCGGAAGACCGGAACACTGCATGACCCCCCCCTCGGGTGGCGCCGCGTGATGCCGTTGCGAAGGGCGTTCAACAAGGAAAAAGGAGCGATCCATGCAAAACCAAGCGCCGAATCGACACCAATTGGTCACAAGGTTGCGGTCCGGCACGTTGATAACCTTGATTGCTGGCTTTGGCAATTCCCTGTCCACGCGTCGCGGTTGCTTTATGCGAGGTCTTCAACGTTTCTGCAGGGCACCGTCCATCGCCGGCATACCTGCATGTCGGGCGACGTGGCGCGCTTTGGCGAGCGGTCTTTTCCTGACGATGGTACTGTCGGCATGCGGCGCGCCGTCCGTCCCCGCCGCTTCCGTGGTACCTCCATCCGAAAACAGCTACCGGCTCGACGCAGGGGACAAGATTCGTGTCTCGGTATTCGGCGAACCGAATCTTACCGGCGAATACCAGGTTGACGGCGGCGGTACCGTGACTTTTCCGCTGGTTGGCCGCGTGAAGGCAGCGGGCCTGACGTCGGATGGACTCAAGCAGACGTTGGAAGCGAGATACCGGGAATACCTCAAGGCACCGGACGTCAGTGTAGCGATTCTGAGCTATCGGCCGTTCTACATTGTTGGCGAGGTCAACAAGCCTGGAAATTATCCCTATATCAGCGGCATCACGGTGATCAACGCAGTCGCAATCGCAGGCGGATTCACCTACCGGGCAAATACCACCAACTTCTACGTTCAGCGCAAGAAGAGCGACGCCAGTTCGCAGATTGTTGCCGAACAGACGACCGAAGTAAGACCGGGTGACGTCATCATCGTTCGTGAACGGTACTTCTGATCATGAAAAACCAGCTTGGTCCTCAGCTTGATCGCGTAGCCGCCGCACCGACGGCTTGGGCGGCGCCGATGCCTGCCCCGTATTACAGTGCAAGCGACGACGGGCTATGGGTCGTTGCCCTCAAACTCTGGCAGCGGAAATGGATTGTCCTCGGAGTCACGGCGGCCTGCATCCTTGCCGCCGGCCTTGTGGTGGCGATGCTGACCCCGCGCTATACGGCGGAAAGCCAGGTGATTGTGGGGGTCCAGACCCCACGCGTCCTCAGCGTCGACGCCATTCTCAGTGGACTGACCGCCAATTCCGAAACGGTACAGAGCGAAGCGTATATCATTACATCGCGGGCGACGGCGGAAAAGGTCGCTCGCAACTTCAAGCTCGACAAGCTTCCGGAGTTCAATGCGGCCCTGCGCCCCAAGTCCGTTTTCGACATCTCCCAGTTGCCGGGCGTCAGCACCATCAAGAGTTTGCTGAAGCCCCCACCCCCGCAAACGGAGACCAGCACGGCCAACCGGCTGACGAAGGACGAGGTCACCTGGAACCGCGTCATTTCGACGCTCCTCGGCAGCATTCAGGTCACCCCGCTCAACCGCTCCCACATCGTCAGCATCAAGGCCGAATCCGAAGACCCCCAGCTCGCGGCCCGCCTGGCGAACGGCTTCGCCGCCGCCTATATCGAACAACAATTGCAGACAAAGCAGACCACCGCGACCGACGCAGACCAGTGGCTCGATCAGCGTATCGCTCAACTGCGCAAGCAGGTCGAACGCGCCGACACGGCGGTCGAGACGTTCCGGCGTGAAAACGGCCTGTACGAAACGAAATCGGACACCGTGATCGCCCAGCAACTCGCGGAACTGACGCGCGAAATGCTGGCCGCGCAGAATGCCAAGGTCGAGGCGGAATCACGGCGCCATCAGGCCCAATCGCAAGTGAACAATGCCGATTCGATGGAAAGCCTGCCGGCGGTCCTTCAGTCCCCGGTGATCCAGGCTCTGCGCAGCCAGCAATCGCAGCTCGAACAGAAATCGGCGCAACTTGGGTCGAGCTATACGGCGAAGCACCCGCTCCGGCGCGACATCGCCGCACAGATCAAGGACGTCAAGAGCAAGATCCGGGCGGAAGCTCAGCGCGTCGTCGACGGACTCAATCATCAGGTCCAGATGGCCGATGAGCGCTACCGCCGTGTCAAGCAGCAGATGGCGGCCCTGCAGGGCGATGTGGATCTGTCCAACGAGAAGAGGATCACCCTCAACCAACTGGATCGGGAAGCCCAGGCCAGCCGCGGCATGCTGGTATCCCTGCTTCAGCGGTCGAAGGAGACCGTCGACCAGCAAAGCCTCATGACCCCCGACGCGCGCATCACCTCGCAGGCCAACATCCCGCTTTCCCCTTCCTTCCCGAAGGCCGGACTCATGATCGTGCTTGCCGCGTTCGCGGGTGTAACCGGCGGGACGCTGCTGGCGCTTCTCCTCGAGGGGGCCGATCAATCCTACCGCAATCGCGAAGAGGTCGAGCGCGACACCGGCCTGCCCGTTCTCGCGGTCGTGCCGTCGGCGTCCCGGAGCGAGCGTCGCAATGCCGACCGGCGCGCGCCGTACTGGGAATCCCTGCAGATGCTGAATACCCGGCTTTCGTTGCGCACGCCCCGGGAAGGCGGCGTGCGGGGCAGCGTTCTGTTCACCTCGGCCGAATCCGGCGAGGGCAAGACCAATGTGAGCGCCGCCTACGCGCGGCTCCTCGCCCTCGATGGACACCGGGTGGTGATCGTCGAGCTCGACTGGAAACGGCCCAGCCTGCATGCCGTGCTTGGGCAGCCCCAACGGGTCGGACTGGCCGAGCTCCTGCACGGCTACGTCACGCCCGAAGAGTCGGTGTACCGTGAGCCGGCGACGGGGCTCCACGCCATCTTCGCCGGCAACGGGGAGCACATCGCAAGGAGCGGCATCTGGCTCGCCCGGCTGCGTCTGCTGCTGGGAACGCTGTCGCGCCACTACGACGTCATCGTCCTGGATACGGCGCCGGCGTCGGTGACACCGGAGGTGCTGCGCGTGTCCCAACTGGTCGAGCAGACGGTCTTTGTGGTGAAATGGCACAGCACCCCGCGCCGCGCCGTCCTCAACGAATTGCGCAATTTCCAGCACGCGGGCGCGGACCTTGCGGGTATCGTCTTCTCCCAGGTCAATCTCGGCCGCTACCGGCAATACGCGTACGGAAACGCCGATCACCGGCACCGCAACCATCTCGCCTATGACGCCGGATAAGGCCATGTCCCCGAACACGATCACGTCGGCGCTTGTTGTGAGCCAGCACTATTGGCCGGAACCGATCGGCTCGGCACCGTACGTGACCGACTTGGCAGACTGGCTTGCCGCCGGGGGCAGCCGGGTTCATGTGCTCACCTGCCGCCCGCATTATCCCGAAGGAAAGGTCCCGCGCGCCTACCGCTACGGCCGCCGCGACGTGGAGGCACACCAGGGTGTCCTGATCGAGAGGGTCCCGCCGTTCCAGCCGGGGCATCGGGGAACGCTCGGGCGCGTGATCCGGGAAGGCCTGTTCCTGCTGCAGGGCCTGTGGGCGCTGGCGACGGGACGAATCCAGCGCAGCCCGTTCGTCGTCTCCCTGTGCCCCTCCATCTTCGCGGTGCTCCTCGGCGTGGCCGCACGCCGCCCCGACGGCCGCCACACGGTCCTGGTTCATGACATCCAGTCGGGCCTCGCGGCGGGGCTCGGCATGGTCGGCCGTTTCGGCCTGCCGGCGCTGATGCGCTGGCTCGAACGCGTCGTCCTCGAGCGCGCCGACCTCATCCTCGTGCTGTCCCACAACATGCGGACGACCCTCAGGAACCAGGGGGTGCGCGCGCCGATCGAGATCCTGCCGATCTGGGTGGACACCGGCACCATTCGGCCGGAGCGCGCGCCCCGCGGCGACGCCCTGACCGTGATGTACAGCGGCAACTTCGGCCGCAAGCAGGGGCTGATGCAGATCGTGGACATGGCCGAACGCCTGCAGCAGCGGGGAACTCCCGTACGGATCCTGCTGCGCGGAGAGGGCAGCGAAGGGGCGCGTATTGCCGCCGAAATTTCGATGCGCGGGCTGCGGCACGTGCGCCTGGCGCCGCTGACGCCGCTGGAAGAGTTGTCGAGCAGTCTCGCGCAAGGCGCGATCCATTTCGTCCCCCAGGACGCCAACGCCGCGGATTTTGCCGTTCCGTCGAAGGTCTACGCCATCATGGCGAGTGGCCGTCCGTTCGTTGCCGCGGCCCGGCCCGGCAGCCAGCTCTGGGACCTGAGTACACGATCACAGGCATTCCTCTGCGTTCCTGCAGGCGATACCGATGCCATCGCCGATGCGGTAGAGAGGCTCGTGCGCGATCCCGCCTTTCGAATCAAGCTGGGGTGCAACGGGCGCCGATACGCCCTGCGCTATCACGACAAGGCCCTGGTGCTGGGGCGGTTCCGCGCCCTCGCCACGGCCCAGCACGCAGCGTTGCCATGGCGACTTCGTCCGTCCCACATCTCCTGATCCTCGAGCCGGACAGCCGTGGCCATGTCCGCGAGTGGATCAGCTATCTCGTAGCGGCGGCGCACAAGGCGGGGCCCGATGCCCTGCGCCTGAGCCTAGCAGTGCCCCCTAGCCTTGCCGAGGAACTCGAACGCACGTTGCCCCCCGTGCGGCATCGCAATGTGCGGGCCATGGCGCTTACGCCACGCGAAGTCGCCGCCTGCATGCACCGCCAGCTCTGGATCAGCGGGATGGCCCGGTGGTGGATCATGCGCCGCCTCATGGCGCGCGCCGCGGCGACGCACGGTCTGTTTCTCGCTCTCGACCACCTGTCGCTTCCCCTGGCACTCGGCCTGGGGGCGGGTCATCGGCCCCTGTCAGGCATCCTGTTCCGTCCGTCGGTGCATTACCAGCACATCAACGCCCATCCGCCGTCCTTGCGCGAGCGACTTCGCGAATTGCGCAAGGTGGTCCTTTACCGATTGATGCTTCGCAATCCCGCAGTCGGAGCCGTCCTTTCCCTCGACCCCTATTTCGCCGATTTCGCGGCTCACCATTACCCCCGGGCAAGCAAGGTGACGACAATCCCGGATCCCGTCTGCCTGGCGCCTGATCCGGCGGCGGACGAACGCCGGCTCGCGACCCGCGTACCGAACGAACGCAAGCTGTTCCTCCTGTTCGGCGAACTGACCGCGCGCAAGGGCGTTCTCGTCCTGCTCGAGGCCTTGCAGCGTGTTCCGCCCGAACTGGCGTGCCAAATCGCTGTCGTCGTCGCCGGTCCGCTGGATCCGCCAATCCGCGACGCCGTGCGCAGCACGGTCGCCCATATCCATCGTCTCCGGCCCGACCTCTGGCTGCATCTCGAGGACCGGCGCCTCGCCAGCGGAGAGATCGTCGCGCTCCTCGAGCGCAGCCAGGTGGTCCTGGCGCCCTACCAGCGCTTTGTTGGGTCGAGCGGGATCATCCTCTGGGCGGCGCAGGCGAGGCGGCCGGTACTGTGTCAGGATTACGGCCTGGTCGGCCGGCTGACGCGCGATTTCGGGCTCGGGATGGCGCTGGATACGACAGATACCGCCGCCCTGGCCCAAGCGCTAGGCGCGGTTGCACGCGACACCGCGGCCATCAAATTCGACACCCGCGGCATGGAACGGCTCTGCAACGAACGAAAGCCGGAGCGATTCGCCCAGATCGTGATCGAAGGCGCGCTCTGCGGCCACCATGACACGCGTCTTGCGCCGGCATCGGCCGGGCGGGAAGCGCTGCCCTAGACTGATCACAGCCGTCCACGGCTTGGTCACACCCGCTCCACCGGCCGGAATGGGATAAGAAACCATATCGGTTCGTCAACGCGTTGGAGGTCCTTATGATCCTGCAGGGTCGGCTGCAGCACCCGTTTGCTGGCTTGACCGGGCGCCAGTGCGCGCGTGGCGCCGACCCGACTTGGGCGCCCAAGCCGATTTCGGCGGCCGTCCTCTGCGCGCTGCTGGCCGTCCTGGACGTCGTCACCATTGCCGGGACCGCCATCGCGGCCTACGTCGTATGGCTGTTTCAGGACCCCTATTCGACGTGGCGCGAGTACGCATTGGTGACGGCGTTCGGTGTCCTGCTCGCGGTCAATGCCTTCAACCTTGCGCGGCTTTACGATCCAGCGCTTCTGCACAAGCGGAGCCAGACGCTTGGCCGCACCGTGGTCTGCTGGTGCACCGTAGCGTCCATCCTGATGACCATGAGCTTTCTGACCAAGACGTCCGAGGACTACTCCCGCATCTGGGCCATGATGTGGTTCGGCGCCGCGCTGACCGGCCTTGTGGCGACACGATGGCTGCTCATGGCGCGGGTCGCGCAATGGGTCGACGAGGGGCGGCTCCAGCGCAAGGTCGCCATTGTCGGGGTGGGCCCGCTCGCACGCAAGCTGGCCGCGCGGTTCCGGCAGGGCTCGAAGGAAGGCATCCGCCTCGTCGGTTTGTTCAGCGACGATGCCAGGCCAAACGATTCCCGCGCCCCCGACGCGTCCTTCGGCGGTGACCTGCGCCAGCTCAACCGGATCGTGCGGCTTGGCGCCGTCGACACGGTGATCGTCGCCGAAGAGCATGCCCCGCTCGAGCGCCTCGATGACATTTTCGAAAACCTGCGCGAAGTCCCGGCCGACGTGCGCTTCTGTCCCGGGGAGATGGCCTTGCGCCTGAGCCAGCACGGCGTGTCCCATTACGCCGGTGTCCCGATGATCAACGTCGTGGACCGGCCGCTGTCGGAATGGCGCTACGTCGTGAAGGAGATCGAAGACCGCGTTCTCGGCACGTTGATCCTCCTGATGATATCGCCGGTGCTTCTGGGTATCGCCGCACTCGTCAAACTCGACAGCCGCGGGCCGGTTCTCTTCCGTCAACCGCGCTATGGCTACAACAACCAGCTGGTCGAGGTCTGGAAATTCCGCACGATGCACCACGACCGCCAAGATTCCCGAGCCGAACAGCTGACCCGCCAGGATGATCCGCGCGTCACGCGGGTCGGGCGCTTCCTGCGGCGCTGGAGCCTGGACGAACTACCGCAGTTCATCAACGTGGTCCGTGGCGAAATGTCCATCGTCGGGCCGCGGCCGCACGCGGTCTCCGCCAAGGCCGGGGGAATGCTGTACCAGCACGCCGTCCCCCATTATGACGCGCGCCACCGCGTGAAGCCGGGGATTACCGGCTGGGCCCAGATCAATGGCTGGCGGGGCACGACCGACACCGTCCGTCAGATCGAGAAGCGGGTGGAACATGACATGTACTACATCGAGCATTGGTCGGTTTGGCTCGATCTCAAGATCATCGTCCTGACCCTGTTCAAGGGATTTTCCGGACGGCATGCCTACTGACGAGCGACTGACGGCCGGAGACGCGTATGCGGTACCTGTGGTTGACGTGGATCGACCCCGCGCCCGAACACGACGGGCAGCGGATTTATTCCGGTCGCCTCATCGATGCGGTCTCCGCCGCGGGCGGTGAAATCGAGGTCCTTTGCTTCGCCAACAAGAACTCGCCGCGCCGGCCCGGCGTCGCGGAAGGGAACGTGCGCTGGTGGCCGGTGCCGTGCGCGCCGCATTCTCCCTTCGCGAGCATCTTTTCGCCGTTGCCCAACATCGCCTACCGCTCCTATACCGCCGACATGCGCCGCGGGCTGCACGCCCTGGCGTCCCAAGGGCACTGGGACACGGTGGTCCTCGACGGGCTTTACGCCGGCTGGGCCCTGCCCCATCTCGAGCGCATCCGCGCCGCCAATGGCGAGCCGGCACGTGTCGTCTATGTCTCCCACAATCATGAATCCAGCCTGCGTCCGGATATTGCCCAAAACTATCGCGGCAACCCCGTCAAGGCCGCGCTGCTGCGACACGATGCCGTGAAGTCGATCCGGACGGAACGCGACATCCTCGACAGGTCGAACCTGATCACCGCCATCACAGAAGAAGACGCTACCCGCTTCCGCGAGAGCCATCCCGGCAAACGGATCGTTGCCCTGCCGCCGGGATATTCGGGACGGCGCCTCTCACGCCGATGCATCACGGCCGATCTGCCCCGCCGGGCGGTGATCCTCGGCAGTTTCGACTGGGTCGCGAAAAGCATGAACCTCGAGGAATTCATCGCCGTGGCCGACCCGCGTTTTGCGGCGGCCGGGGCCGAACTCCAGGTGATCGGCAACAGCGATTCCGGCCTGCTCGACACGCTGCGGCGCCAGGTCCGAGCGACAAATCTGGTGGGCGAGGTTCCGGAAGTGGAATCCTATCTTGAAAATTCGCGCATCGCCATCGTGCCGGAACGTACCGGCGGAGGCTTCAAGCTCAAGGTACTCGACTACGTCTTCAATCGGCTGCCGGTGGCGGCGATCGTCGGATCGGTCGCGGGGACCCCGCTGCGGCCACTCGAATCGATACTGACCTTCGACAGCCTCGAACGGCTCGCTGCCGGGGTGATCCGGGCGCTCGACGACCTGCCGCTGCTCAACCGGCTGCAGGACTGCGCTTACGCGGCGTGCGTCGACCGATTCGACTGGCGCCGGCGCGGCGAATCCTTCGTGGCGGAAACGGCCGCCGCATGACCCGCGGCATTGCCGTCCCACACCCGCCTACCGGGGCAAGCCAGATGCTTGTCCTGCTTTTTTTCATCGGGATCTACAGCGGTATCTCGTTCAAGCTTCCGGGCGGCATCCCCGTGCCCGCCGTCATCGCAGGCCTGGCCGGAGCCCTGCTTCTCATGGTGGAATCGCCGCGCATCAAAGAACGCCACCTGTTCGCCATCATCGCGGTGCTCATGCTCTATGCCCTATCGATTCTTTCGGCGTCGGACATCCGCTTGCTCGGCGAGCGATTCAAGGGCCTTGTCCAGCTTACGTATTCACTGATGGTCGGCTACGCGCTCTTTCTTGCGCTGACCCGCTTCCACCGCTCACAGCTTGCCACCGTAATGCTCGGCTTCAGCATGGTGATACTGATCGGTTGCGCACTGGAGAGCAGCGACGCGTTCAAGGGCACCAGCGATGCGTTCCGCGCCTGGGCGTTCGATTCCGGCGTCTACAAGGCGGACCTCCGCGATCAGGAATTCTACGGGCGCATCCGTCCCAAGCTATTCACGTCGGAGCCGTCCGCAGTTGCCTTCATGTTTTCCCTGTTCACCTTTGCCTGGTACGCGCTGTCGGACATGAAATGGAAACTGATGGGTTTTCTTGTCCTGATTGGCACCGGCTATTTCGTGATGCGCGGTCCGACGCTGCTCCTGTGCCTCGCGCTGGTGCCCGTTTACGAACTTTTGCTCGGCGCGCGCCGGGGCCCTCCGGGGAACTCACACCTCAGCATCGGCCGCGTCGCGGCAACGATCGTGCTGACGGCGGTTCTGATCGGGATCGCGGTACCCGTGGTCCACACGCTCTACGCCGCCCGCCTCGAGGCCATAATGTCGGGCCAGGACCCGAGCTTCTTTTCCCGCATCATCGCGCCGCCCTTGGTGGCATTCGAGGTCATTTCGGCAAATCCCGCTGCAGGCGCCGGCCTGACCGGCTGGGAGTTCATCGAGGATGCGACGAGTCAAGTCTACGGCACCGCGGCGTGGCTTTCGACCGACTACCGGTTCGACACCGCGGCGCAGGCCATTACCAATTATTTCTGGCTGCACTGGATCTATCTCGGCCTGTTCTGGGGCGGGGTCATGCTCGTGGCACTTTCCCTGATGCTGCAGAGTCTTGGCGTGCCCAGCGTCCTGTTCTGCTGGATGGTCTGGGCGCTCTTCGGGCAGGGCTCGGGCTCTTACGTCGGGCCCCAGGCCTGGACGGTGCTGTTCCTGTCCGCCGCGATCGCCGTGGTCGTTGAGCGAGACCGCCTGCTGCGTCACACCCGGCGGCCCGCTGCCGTACGCGAACGAGGCGATACGCCGGAGATGCCCATGCCGGCACCGGCGTTGACACGAGGCGTCCGTTGATGCGGGTACTGCATCTTTGCACCAGCGACGTCCGCGGCGGCGCCGCGCGGGGAGCCTACTGGCTGCACCGTGCCCTGCGCGAACGCGGCGTCGATTCGCGCATGCTCGTCGGCCGCAAGTACAGCGATGATCCCGATGTGTTCACCCCCGGCGGCGCGCTTGCACCGATCACGGAACGCATACGCGACAGGCTGGATGCCCTGCCCCTCCGCCGCTACGCCAAGACCGACGAATCCTACTGGACCGTGGGATGGGTGCCGCGTCACATCGAAAAAAGCGTCGATTCGCTCGACCCGGATGTGATCCACCTACATTGGATTGGCGGCGGATTCCTGCCCGTGAGCGCCCTGGCTAGGCTGGGGCGGCCCCTTGTCTGGACCTTGCGCGACATGTGGGCCTTCACCGGCGGATGTCACTACAGCGGCGCCTGTCAGCGCTTTGAGGTCGCGTGCGGCCAATGTCCCCAGCTCCGCTCCCGCAAGGAGCGCGATCTCAGCCGTATCGTACGGCAACGCAAGGAGCGCGCCTGGGAGAACCTCGACCTGGCGCTGGTGCCGATCAGCCGTTGGCTCGCGGACTGTGTTCGCCGCAGCGGGCTCTTTCCCGGTCGCGCCATCGAGATCATCCCCAACGGCCTCGACACGCGGGTCTTCCGCCCGACCGCCAAGGCGGGGGCACGCGCCGCCTGGGACCTGCCGCCGGGCAAGCGTTACATCCTGTTTGGCGCACTCGGCGCAATCCAGGACAGGCGCAAGGGCTACGAAAAGTTCGTCGAGGCGACCCGTTACCTCGCGCGCGCCTGCTGGAGCACCCGGGCGGAGATCCTGGTCTTCGGCGATCTCGCCCCGGACAATGTGGCCGAGCTCGCCATCCCGACCCGGTTTCTCGGTCACATCAATGACGACCGCCGCCTGGCGGAACTCTACGCCGCCGCCGATGTCATGGTGGCGCCATCACTGCAGGAAGCGTTCGGCAAGACGGTGATCGAAGCCATGGCCTGCGGCACGCCGGTCGTGGCGTTCGACGGAACCGGACCCGCCGATATCATCACGCATCGGAAGACGGGTTACCTCGCGAGGCCTTTTGACGCCCGCGACCTGGCGAACGGCATCGCATGGTGCCTCGCCGCGCCGGACCATACCGAAGACCTGGGCCGTGCCGCGCGGGTACGGGCGGAATCCCGTTTCGACATTTCCGTTATCGCCGACCGTTATGCCGACCTGTACCGGCGCAGATGCGGGCAGACGGCATGACCGGGGTCCGTCGCCGCGACCTGTTTGCGGGCGCTGCCGGGATGGCGCTTCTTCCGGCGGCAGCCGTCGCCGCCCCTTCGGAACGACCGGCCGCCACCGCGACGGCAAGGGGCTTCGGCGCCGTCGGAGACGGCGTCGCGGACGACAGCGCCGCGCTCGAGCGCGTCTTTGCCGCCACCCTCGCCGGCCCGAACGCGCAGGTCGTCGAAATCCCCCCCGGCCGGTACCGTGTGACGCGGCCAGTCCGTATCCGGACCGCCAACCGTGGACCGGGGAACGTCACACACCGGAGCGGCGTCCTGGCGCACGGCGCGCGGATCGTATCGGAGATCACCGACGGCAAACCCGTCATCGACATCGAAAGCCGCGCCACGTTGCGCTTCTACCTGATCGACGGCCTCGAGATCGTGGGCCGCGGCAAGGAAGGCCACGGGATTTCAATCACGTGTGAGAAACGCGGCACCTACTTCTATAACTTCTGCCTGCGCGATCTGGTCATTTCGGGCTGCGGCGGCGACGGCCTTCATCTAAAAGGCAACGTGTTCGAAGGCCAAGTCTTCAACAGCTATTTCCGCGACAATCGCCGAAACGGCGCCACCTTCGCTCACGGTGCCGAGGACACGGTCCTGTCCGCCGTCCACGTATTCGGCTGTGTCTTTGGCGGCAATGGACGGCATGGCGGCGAGTTGGCCGACGGTGCCGCCGACGTCGGCTTCAACGGCTGTTACTTTCTGCTGAACAAACGCTTCGGACTCTCCGCACCGGCAGGATGCACCCTCCTGTCCCACTGCGGCTTCGAGAACAACCACATGGCGGCGCCGGACTTCGCTCACGGCGACGCCGGCCTGCGCCTGATGGTGCAGGGAACCCTGGTCGGATGCACCGCCTATTCGATCTACAATCAGACCCATCTCGTGCGCGCCCATGTCGTCAACAAACTGACGATGATCGGCTGTACCGGATCGGGCGGCGCCCGTGCCAAGGGCGCGGGTCTGGCCCGCATCGGGGGCCGCAAGCGAGGAATGGCCACACTGGTCGGGTGCCACGGCAGCGTTCGGCACGAAAACGCCGTCGGCCTGATCGAACTGGGCGGACGCAACCACGGCACGCGCCTCGGCGCGAAGTGGGACAGCAGCGATCTGGCCTGGCTCGGCGATTATTGCCTGTGGGTCGACGCCAAGGGCCAGTTGCGCATGAAGCGCGGCGCGCCACGGTCGGACGACGACGGAAAAAAGGTCGGCACCTGATCCCCTATACTACCCGCCCGCCTCCCCGCGATCCCCGCTCAGGCACGTTTCTCTTCGTCCAACAGATCCGGCACCAAATTGGCCACCGCAGCGCTCGCCTGCACCACCGCCTCGACCGGAACCGTCCCGGCCGACCCGTCGCCCGGCGGGACAGATCCTTCCGCAGCGGAAACCTCCGCCGGCGCGGGGACCGCGACGGCCCCCGGCACCTCTACCCGGGTTTGGTGGAGCGGCGCCCGACCGATGCCGACGGGCTCCAGCACCACCGCCATATGGGCCGCGACCCGGGCCCATGAATGGTTCCGCACGACATAGCTCTGCCCCAACTCTCCCATCGCGGCCAGGCGCAGGGGATCGGAAACCGCATCCACGATGGCACGGGACAGCGCTTCCGGCGTTGCCTCACGGACGAGGAATCCGTGGCGCCCTTCGCCGGCAATTTCCGGCAGCCCGTTACGGTCAAGCCCGATGACGGGCGTGCGCGCCAGCAGCGCCTCCAGGTAAACCTGCCCCCAGGGATCGTTCAACATCGGCTGCACCAGAACCGTCGCGCCGCGCAGGAGACAGGTGAGAGTTTCCCGCGTCACGAAGGGCATGATCGTCACATTGGGCGGCAGGGTTTGACGCTGGCGTCCCTCCGCACCGCCGATGATCGTAAGGCGCAGTTCCGGCCGCTGCCGCAGCGCCAGATGAAACGCGTCGAGCAGCAGGTCCCCGCCCTTTTCCCGGAACAGATGCTTGGCGATGAACAGGAGCTCGCCACTCGCATAATTCTTCACGCCGGAATACGGCGCCGTCTCGCCGCAGCCCGAGCCGACGGCGGTCACCCGTTCGGCGGGAATCCCGTAATGCATGATAATGTCGTCGCGCACATACTGTCCGAACGTAAAGATATGCTCGCAGGCTGTAAGGGACATCCGCTCCAGGCGATCGAAAGCGGCACGCGCCTGTGGCGTATAGAGCGAAGCGTCGGTGCGGTGCCGCAAGGACAGGTTCCAGGTGGAATCGCAATAGAGATAGTGGCGGACATCACCGGCGCCGCCCGCTGGCGGAAGATCAAGCGTTCCCGTGTGCAGCACACGGGTCAGGCCGTGCCGGCGCAGCGCCGACGCGACCTTCGCCGCTCGAAAGCGCCGAAGCAGCGGCCCCCGTGCGATCGCTTCGCTGTACCGGATCTGGCCGTAGCCGGAAAGAACGTGGGAAAGCCCGCCGGCCACATAGGCCGCCCGGGGCACCGACGCATCTATGCCGACAATCCGGAAGCCGAGGTGCTCCAGCCCTTCCGCGACGCTCGCCGGTGCGGCGGACCATGTTCGGGAGTCGCGGGGCGGACCGAAGATACTGGAAATGGCGAGACCGGCGCCTTCGGCTCCGGCAAAGACCACGTCATCCATTTGTGCATCCCCCTCTATCAATCAGTAACCGGTCTCAACCGATGTCCCGCACGGTCCCGGCGGGCATGTGCAACCTAGGCGTGACAGGCAACGGGAACGTCCTTTCGACCCCGGCGGTTGCCGGAGACCACCACGTCGTGTATCCCGGAACCGCCCAGCAGCATTTCGTAGATTCGGATGAGGGCGCGGTTCAGCACCCCGATTTCGAATTCGTCGGATACGTGCGCCCGCGCTGCGCGACTCATGGCCGGCCAGATATCCGGCCGCGCGACGAGATCCGCAAGTGCGTCGGCGAGACCCTTCGCATCCCGTTCCGGGACCAGGACACCGGACCGCCCCGAGGTCACGAGCTCGGGGATTCCGCTGTGGTCCGTCGCCACCACCAGCATGCCCGAAGCCATCGCTTCCATCAGCGTAACCGGGATGCCCTCCTGGTCTCCGTCGGGTGTCGTCACGCTCGGCACCAGAAGCACGTCGTTGCGGGCCATATGCCGGATGACCTCGTGCTGATCCTGCCAGCCGCGGAAATTGACGCAGTCGGAAATTCCGAGACGGTCCGCGAGATCCTCGAGGCGATCGCGCAGGTCTCCGTCACCGACCACGTCATAACGGACCGGAATGCTGCGATCGCGCAGCAGGACCACCGCCCGGAGCGCGTATTCGACGCCCTTCTTTTCCACGAGGCGTCCGACCGTCAGCAGCCGAAGGACCTTGTCCGGTTCGCACCGCCGCGGCCGGAAGCGATATTGATGGGGAGCCACCCCCATGTGATGCACGGCGATACGGGCGGGATCGCAGCCCAGTTTCACCAGCCGTCGCCGCCAGTTGTCGGAAATCGGCAGGAACACGTCCCCGCGCGAGAACAGGTATCGATAGTAGTTCGGCCTGTCGCGCGTTTCGGCGCTGATATCGACGCCGTGGAAAACGGTGCCGAGAACGCCGGATATCGCCCCGATCTCGCGCAGTATGGCCGCAAACTGGCCGATGGGACCGAAATGGCAATGAATGATGTCGAACGGGGGCTCCTCGATCACGAGCGCCGACCAGTACAACAGGCGCAGCGACCACGCGTCGCGCCCGTACCGCCGTATTGACAGCGCACCCGGCACCGCGCCTGGGCGATTCCACAGGAGGTGCAGGAGCGGGACGAGGGCATACAGGACCCTGAGGACTTTCCCGCGCGGCATCCGAAGATAGCGCGTCCGTCCGATCAACCCGTCGCGGGCGACATTGGGATGGATCCTCGGTTCGTCCCGCGGCCGCTCGGCGAATATCGTGACGTCATGACCGAGCGCAACCAGGCCGCTGACCTGATTGAGGATGAAGGTCTCGCTCAGGGCGGGAAACTCCCTGACGAAGACGGCGATGCGCAGGCTCTTCCGGTTCATGACGCGACCGCGAGGGCCTCCTTCACATGTTCGCCGGCGGCGAAGGCGGAACGGCGTTCCTTGGCGACAAGCCCGGGGATGATTGCGGAGAGGTCCGAGCGGACCGCCAGGAAATGCTCAAACGCCGCGCACAGGCCTTCGGGAGTGACCGTTTCGATGTCCTGCACCAATCCGCCAAGCCCGAGCTTCGCGAACAGCTCCGAGGTCTTGAACTCATAGGCGATCGGAAGGACCGGCACCCCCATGAGCAGGGCGAGAATCGCCACATGCAGGCGCGTCGCAACCACGGCATCGAACCGGCCGAGAACGGACATGAGCTGCCAAGGGGTGTGAAAATCCCGGTCGATCCGGACGGCGTCACGTAACGGCGGGTCGAGACGACGGACGACCGCGGCCGCGGTGGCCGAATCGTCGGTCCAGTAGTCCCCGGCGCCCTGGCATGTCGAGACGAAGGTGACCTCGGCGCCGTGGCGAGTGACAAGGTCCGAGGTCAGCGCGGCGACGGCGTCGAAATACGTGGTCATGCCGTCCGAGGAGCGCATATGGGGCCAATCGCGCACGGAAATGGCGACCTGCAACGGGCCCCGGTTTTCCCGCGCCTGCGAGTCGCAGCGTCTTTCACTCGGCAACGGCAGGGCGAAAGCGGCGTCGGCGCATTCGATGATCCGCTCCGGACGAACGCGCAGCGCCTCGAGGTAATGACGCGAGCGCGTGTCACGCACGAGGATCAGCCGCGCGTGGCGCAGCACGAACCCCAGCATGCGGCCGTCACGGCCGCGGGGAAACGGGCCGAGGCTCTGGGTAAACAGGACATAGGGGCGGCCCATGGCGTACGCCACCAGGAGATCGGCGAGCTTCGGCAGAACCCGGTAGTGGGGCACCAGATAGGTCCCGCCGGCGGAAACCACCACACGGGCCGCGGCGATGCGGTCCAGCGCACCCCGGACAGCCGGTGGAAGGGACCGCGCGACACGGGAGCCAAGCGGCGTATGCCACAGGCGCGCCGCGATCAGCGCGCGGGCAAATCCCGCCCGCATCGACCCGTTGCGTCCGGTACTGTCCTGCAGCGCACCGAACATGGTCGGGTGGACGTCGAGGTCCGGATACGCCCGTGCGGCCGCGCCCGCCTGCAGATCGCACGCGGTGACGTGCAGATCGTCCCCCATGGCACGATGCAGGATACCGGCGGTGGCGAAGAGAATGGCGGCGTCGCCAGCGTTGAGGGCCGCGGTATTGGTGATGAGGGCGTTCATGTCCGTGCCGTCTTTCCGCCAAAGCAGTCCGATACCCTGAGGAGGCCGCCCAGCATCCGGCGGCAGTCGGGATTTCCGCCATAGACCAGGAGTGCCACCACGCAGGCCAGCACGCCGAAACAGGCGAGCGCAGCCGCCGGCGGCAGGGTATCGACCGCGGTGAAGCCGCGCACCGCCCAGATCGCACCCGCGGCGGCAACCGTGGCTATGATCGGCGCGGCAAGAATGCGGTAGAAATCGCGCATCGCCACCGGGCCGCGCCGTCCGACGAGCCAGAACAGGATCGGGCACTTGACGAGGATGAGGGACGCCGCAAAGGAAACCGCGACACCCGTGGCGCCGAACGGCACGCCGGCGACGATGGCGACGATACCGATGGCGCTGCTGATCAGGCTCGCGCGCAGCATCTCGGGCGCGCGGTCCTGGCTCATATAGAGCCAGCTCAGCGAATACGTCAGCGGCAACCACACGATGGCGACCCCCATCCAGGCGAGGATCGGCGCCGCGCCCATCCATTGCTGCCCCAGCAGCACCTCCACGACCGGTCCGGCGGCGGCGACCGACAGGGCGGTGACCGGCGCCATGAGCATGGTCAGCCGCTGGACCATGCCCGTGTAGAACCCACGATAGGATTCCGGCCGGTCGACCAGGCGGCTGAGAGCCGGTAGCGCGACCGTGGCGAGCGGCGTATTGAGATTCTGTATCGGCTGCTGAAGGATCTTCTGCGCGCGTTCGAACAGGCCTAGGCTCGCAACGCCCCAGGTCCAGCCGATCAGGACCTTGTCGAGGTTGCCCGAAAGCGCACCGATCACCATGGCCCCGGTTGTGTTGCCGCCGAAAGCGACGAGGCGCCGCACATCGCGCAGCGGCCCGGGCGCGCTCGGGCGCCAGCCGCACACCACCCAGCCGGCGGCAGCCATGACCACCGCCCAGGCAATTCGCTGGATGACGAGCGACCAGAAGCCGAGGCCGTACAACGCCGCGATGACCGCCGCCGTCAGTCCCGCCGCCTCCGACCCCAGCTGCACGGCGGCGACGGCACCGAAGCGCATCTGGCGGCGCAGCAGCGCCAGGTGCTGCGCCGCCAGTCCGGTGAACAGGAACGCCAGCGCCACCACGGGGGTCAGATACAGCAGCTCGGGCTCGCCGAAGAACCAGGCGAAGACCGGGGCCAGCGCCGCCGTCACGGCCGCCACCGCGACTCCAAGGCCGCAATTGAGCCAGAACAGCGTGCTCACCTGGGCGTGGGTGATGTCCGCGCGCTGGACCGTCGCCGTCGACAGGCCGAGGTCCTTGAGCAGCTCCAGCACGACGAGGAACGCCGCCACCATGGCAAACAGGCCGAAATCGCCAGGCGTCAGGAGGCGCGCCAGGATGACGATGGCGCCGAACTGGAGGACGACCTTCATCCCCTGGGCGACCAGGGTCACCGCCCCGCCGCGCACCGAACGCCCGACGAGGTCACCCTGCAGGTGCGCGGTTTCCAGGTGATGGTCGTTGCCGGATTCGGGGACCGTCATAATCACGCTCCAACGGCGTCACGGACGATTGGAGGACAAGGAACAGCCCCCCGCCGGGGCCCCATCGAAGGGCCCCCCGCGTGATCCGTCATTGATGGTGCGCGCCGCGGAAATCCGTCCCTGTCGTGACGGTGCCGCGGGGCATCCTCCCCGCATCCGCACCGGTCGACCCGCCGCGCAACGGCGTACCGCTTCTCAGTTCCTGCAAGTACCACGCATACGTGTGCTGCAGGCCCGTCTCGAGGGATGTCCGGTGGTGCCATCCCAGCGCATGAAGCACCTGCACGTCGAGAAGCTTGCGCGGCACGCCCTCGATCATGCCATGGTCGAAGCTGAGCTTGCCGTCGAACCCCACGACATGGCTGATCAGTTCGGCGAGCTCGTGGATCGATATGTCCTCGCCGGTTCCGACGTTGACGGGTTGCTCGCCTGAATAGTGCCTGGCGAGATGCACGATGGCGTCGGCGCAGTCGTCCACGTACAGGAATTCGCGCCGCGGCCTTCCGCTGCCCCAGACGCTCAGGAATTCGGCACTGTCGGCCTTCGCCTCGTGGGCCTTTCGCATCAGCGCCGGCACCACATGGCTCCCGGCGAGGTCGAAATTGTCGCCGGGACCGTAAAGATTGGTCGGCATCACCGATATGAAGTCGCAGCCGTACTGGCGCCGGTAGGCCTGGCACATCATGACGCCGGCAATCTTGGCGATCGCGTACCACTGGTTCGTCGGTTCGAGCGGACCGGTCAGAAGCGATTCCTCCTTCATCGGCTGCACCGCGGCGCGCGGATAGATGCACGACGACCCGAGAAAAATCAGCTTCGCGACGCCGGTCCGGTAGGCGCCGTGGATGATGTTCGTCTCGATCGCGAGGTTGTCGCGGAGGAACTCAGCCGGCCGCGAATCGTTGGCAAGGATGCCGCCGACCCGCGCCGCCGCGACGAAGATGACGTCGGGACGCGCAGCGTCGAGCCAGTCCTCGGTCTGGCCCTGCCGCGTGAGGTCCACCGAACGGGGCGGCGCCACTATAATCTCGCAGTTCTCCGAGCGCAGCCGGCGCACCAGGGCGGAACCGACCATGCCCCCGTGCCCGGCGACCCAGACACGACGGTTGGCAAGTTCGAAAGGCGTATCAAGCGGCATCGACCAGCATGTCCTCCGGGTTGCGTTCGATCGCCAGCCTGTCGGCCTCGACCATTTCGGTAACGAGTTCGCGGAACGTCGTCCTGTGGCGCCATCCGAGGCGCGCCTGCGCCTTGGCCGGATCGCCCAGGAGGTGTTCGACCTCCGTCGGGCGGAAGTAGCGCGAATCCACCGACACCAGGACCTCCCGTGTCCGCGTGCAGCGCCCGATCTCCTCGGTTCCCTTGCCGACCCACTCGATGGGACGGCCGATGTGGCCGTAGGCGATTTCCACGAACTCGCGGACGGAGTGGGATTCGCCAGTCGCGAGCACGTAATCGTCGGGTATCGGCTGCTGCAGGATGCGCCACATCCCTTCGACATAGTCGCGCGCGTGGCCCCAGTCCCGCGAGGCGTCGAGATTGCCGAGGTACAGGGGCATCGACCGGCCCAGCGCCACCGCGGCGGCGGCCCGGCTGATCTTGCGCGTCACGAAGGTTTCGCCGCGCATCGGGCTTTCGTGATTGAACAGGATGCCATTGGACGCATGAATGCCGTAGGCCTCGCGGTAATTCACCGTCACCCAATAGGCATAGAGCTTGGCGGCCGCGTAGGGACTGCGGGGCTGGAACGGCGTCGTCTCGGACTGGGGACGTTCCGGAGCGTTGCCGTAGAGTTCTGAGGTCGACGCCTGATAGAAGCGGACCCGGTCGGTCATGTTGAGCAGGCGGATCGCCTCGAGCACGCGCAGCGTGCCGAGTCCGTCGGCATTGCCGGTGTATTCAGGCGTTTCGAAGCTCACCTGGACGTGGCTCTGCGCCGCAAGATTGTAGATTTCCTCGGGCTGCACGGTCTGGATCAGGCGAATCAGGTTCGTCGCGTCCGTCATGTCGCCGTAATGCATGAAGAAGGGCACGTCCCCTTCATGCGGATCACGATAGAGATGGTTGACGCGCGCGGTATTGAAGGACGACGAGCGCCGCTTCACGCCGTGGACGATGTACCCCTTCTTCAACAGAAGCGTTGCCAGGTAGGAGCCGTCCTGACCCGTGATCCCGGTGATCAATGCTACTTTCTGCTTACCCATGCTCGACCTCGATTCGGCGCCACAGTCACAACCACGGCCGCCGAAATGAGGCAGGCCAACGCAATGATTTGTCACATGAACCCGCCGAATCCGGCCAGTGAACAAGTTGTGACGCGGATTCCGGCCATCGTTCACGAAAATCGGGGAACAATCGGGCCGCTGAAGGTGTCTTCTCATATATAGGAAGGTGTCTGCCCGGATAATATAGGCGGCGCGTCGGTGATGAGCGCCGTCGTCAAGAGAGTCTTACTCGGACAGTCGGGGCCTAGCATGAAGACGGATGCCATTCGCAGTACGGGCGCCATCGAAGCCAAGCGGCGCGACGGTAACAACAACTGGTTCGGCCCGTGGGGTCTGCTGATCGCCTGCGCGGTCATCGTCGCCGGCGTTGTGGGAACGGCCGGATGGATGCTGTCCGGCCAGGATGCCGGCAGCATTGCCGGATTTGCGCGGGCGGACGGCAGCCCGATCATCCCGGCGGTCCATTCGTCGCCCGAACGCATCCAGATCGTGAAGATCGAGAACCAGGGAAACACCCTCACCCTCCGCCGGGACGGCGGTCAGTGGCACCTTGCGAGCAGCAGCGGTTATCCCGTTCCCGCGCAGCGCGTCGAATCGATGCTGAAGCGGCTCGGCGAGTTGCGCGCCGCCTATGTCTCGGAGGATTCGCCGCCGCGCTATAACGCCTATGGACTGGACGGCGCCGACAATCCCGCCGGTCACGCCGCGCGAATCACGATCGAGGACGGTACGGGAGAGCCTGTCGGCACCGTCACTGCGGGCACCGTCGTGACCGCCCCGGGGGCGGCGCAAAGAGAGTTAACGGCCACCATGCGGGGCAGCGATTCGCGCATCTGGCTCGCGGAAGGAAACCTCAAGGTGGTTTCCGATCCGCTCCAGTGGACGGAAAATCAGGTCGCCGACGTGCCCAAGGAACGCGTCCTGAGCCTGACGACGATGGCGCCCGACGGCCACCGCCTGAAGATCGAGCGGGACGATACCGGCAACGGGCTGCGCGTCGCCGAAGGTCTGCCGCCTGGCGCCGACCAGGCGTCCGATTGGGTTCTCGACCCGATGTTCAGTGCCCTGGATGACCTCCGCTTCGCCGATGTCCAGCGCGCGAGCGCCTTCGACCCGTCGCCCGCGGACCTCTGGCGGGCCAGCTGGCGCACCAGGGACGGGATGACCTACGACCTCGCGCTCATCCGTGAAGACATGGGGACCTGGGCCCAGATCCGGGCGACCTCGGGTTCCGATGATCCGGGAGCGCAGGCGGCGGCGGAGCAATTCAACGCGCGCCATCGCGACTGGGCCTACCTGCTCAACGAGCCCGTGGCCAAGCATCTCATGGCGCAGCCCGAGGACCTGACGGGCAAGCGCTGAGCGCGCTATCATGGCGGTCCCGCGTGAGCCCGAGGCCGCCGACCATGACACCGACACCGAAGCGCAAGACGCCGCCACGCCGGCGCAATCCCGTCGCCCGCGCCCTGCGCCATGCCAAGCCCAAAGTGGTGCCCAAGGCCACCGCCTATTCGCGCAAGCGGCACGGCAAGCCGAAGATCGAGGACGCGTAAGGCCGGAGCCGGACTAGGTCCGCCGATACGCGGCACGCGGACGCCCGCACGGTCGATGTCTTCCGGATTTCGACGAGCGGCGTCCGCGCCGGCCCTTACTTCTTGCCGTTGCCGGTCCAGTCCGGCGCGCGGCCGGACTGCTTCATCGCCTTCCCGTCCTTGACCATTTCCTTGATGGCGCCGGCGATGGGCATGGTGATGTTCTTGCTGTCGGCCATCTTCGAGACGATCTGCATGTCCTTCAGCGCCCAGGTGAAGGTGATCATGTCCCAGTCCTCGAGCGCCGCCGAATTACCCGACGACATCAACAGTGCCTCGCGCAGCTTGGGCAGCTTGATGCCGGTCGATTCAGCCAGCCGCCCCGCCTCCATCAGGGCGATCCCGTTCACCCACAGCAGCATGTTGTTCATGGTCTTGGCCACCTGCCCGTGACCAACCGAACCGACATGGACGATGTCGGACGAAAACGCCGAGAAGATCGGCCGCGCCCGCTTGACCACCTCGTCCTTGGCCCCGAACAGCGCCAGGAGTGAGCCTTCGTCGGCCGCCCAGCCACCGCGGCAGATCGGCGCGTCGAGCACGTCGACGCCGGACTTCGCCGCCTCCGCCTCGATGCGCTGCACGGTCTCGGGCGCCACGGTGGAGCACACCGCGATGACCCCGCCCGGCTTCATGGCCGACAGCAGTCCGTTCGTCCCCAGCGCAACGGAAAGCGCCTCGTCGTCGAAGCCGACGGCGATGATGACGAAACCGCAGGCCTTGCCCAGCGCCGCCGCGCCGGGGACGCTTTTCGCGCCCGCGGCTTCGGCGCGCTTGACGTTTTCCGGGTTGATGTCGGTGACGGTGACGGGAAAGCCCTTCTTGATGAGATGCTTGAGCATGGCGTAGCCCATGCGTCCCGGTCCGACCATGCCGACGTGTTCATTGGCCATAGGATTTCGTCCTTCCTTTATCGGATTTTTAAGGCTCGAACGGCAGTGTAGTCGCTGGCGAAAGGCCCTACAAGATTGTGGCGGAACCGCCGTTGCGCACGCGAATACGTCGCAGCCCGCGCCCTTGCGGTGGTTCCGCCCGCGCCGTATCCTCGCGCGCACGACTTCATGCAAAGGAACACCATGCGCCTCACCACCATCGACGCGGACGCCCACGTCATCGAACAGCCCTATACCTGGTCGTTCATGGAAGAGGCCGACAGGGCCTTCCTGCCGATGGTGGTCAACTACGCCTCGGGCCATGAGCGTTACGGCGCCCAGGGCAACCTGCAGAAGGAATTTTGGGTGGTCGACGGCCGCCTCCAGGCCAAGGAAGCCAATCTCGGCCTCGACAACACGACCGTCGAATCGCGCGAGATGCGCGACGTGTCCGCCCGCATCAAGCACATGGACGAGCTCGAGATCGACGTCCAGGTGCTCTATCCCACCCTGTTCCTGCGGCCGATCACGCAGAACCCGCGCGCCGAATACGCCATCTTCCATTCCTACAACCGCTGGCTCGCGGAAATATGGAAGAAAGCGCCGGACAGGCTGCGCTGGGTCGTGATCCCGCCACTCTATTCGCCGGAGAGCGTGCTGCGTGCCGAGCTCGAATGGGCGAAGGACAACGGCGCCTGCGGCGTGTTCATGCGCGGGCAGGAATGCGAACGCCGCCTGTCGGATCCCTATTTCGAGCCGCTCTACCGGATCGCGGAGGAGCTCAACCTCATGGTCGGCATCCATTCCGGCAACGGCGCGTTCCAGACCCATGATTTCTTTGGCGACGAAGCCGGCTTCAACAAGTTCAAGCTGCCCTGCGTCGGCGCCCTGCACGACCTCCTGATGAAGGGAACGCCGGCGAATTTCCCGAAGCTGCGCTGGGGCTTCATCGAAATCAGCGCCCAGTGGGTCCCCTATCTTCTGAACGACCTCAAGATCCGTTTCCAGCGCCGCGGCAAACGCTTCACCAGCGACATGCTGAAGGACAACAACGTCTACGTCGCCTGCCAGGTGACGGACGACTTCGACCATATCCTGAAGTACACCGCAGGCGATACCCTGGTCATCGGCACCGACTACGGCCACCACG
This sequence comes from Alphaproteobacteria bacterium, assembly GCA_009380075.1. Taxonomy (GTDB): domain Bacteria; phylum Pseudomonadota; class Alphaproteobacteria; order SMXQ01; family SMXQ01; genus WHSO01. Next base: position 36,270 of record WHSO01000027.1, read on the forward strand.
ACACCTCGGCCCAGATCGAGGCCCTGCGCATGCTGCGCGAGAACGGCGAGGTCGATGCGGCGCTGGCCGACCGCATCCTCGGCGAGAACGCCGCGCGTCTTTACGGTTTCGACTGACGCGGCTTACCAGCCGCCGGATTTTTCAGTGTCAGGCTCGGCCTCCAGCACCGCCGTCATGCGCGGCAGGCTGCGCCACAGCCACAGGGTCATGATTGCCGTAAACGCCGTGGCGACGGCGAAGGTGGTGCGCAGGCCCACCGCTTCCGCCAGCCCGCCCATCAGCAGCGCGCCGAGCGCCGGCCCGCCCCGGAACAAGACGCCGTAGAGGCTCATCACCCGGCCACGCATGACGCCCTCGACCGCGTTCTGCATCAGGCTCTGCACGGCGGTACCGATCACCGTAATGCCGGCGCCGAGGACGAACATGCAGACGAGGCCCACCCAGACGGCCGACCACGCCGCGAACACCGCGACCGCCACCGCCGATATCAGCAGATACGCGAGCGACAGGCGCGTGAGCCCGGTAAGACGGCCGCGTCCCGCGATCCACACGGCGGCAATGGCGGCACCGATGCCCGACGAAGCCGTCATCTGGGCGAAGGCCTCGACGCCGGCGGCGAGCACGTCGTCGACGTAACCCGGCAGCATTTCCAGCACGCCCTTGATGCCGAGCGCCACTGCCACCAGGATCAGCAGCGCCGGACCGATGCCGGGATGCCGTATGGCATAGCCCACGCCCTCGGCGACGTCGGCGAGCAGTCCGGCCTTGGGCCTTCCCGCCGTCTCCGAGCGCAGCATGTGAATCCGCGACAGCGCCACGATGAACCCAAAGAACGACAGCGCGTTGAAGCCGAAGGCGAAGGCCATGCCCCATTTGGCGATGAGGAACCCGCCCAGTGCCGGCCCGATGAAGCGCGCGAGATTGAAAATGGCGGCGTTGATGGCGATGGCCGAGGAAATGTGCTGGCGCTCCACCAGGCTCGGGAAGATGGCGAGCCGCACCGCCATGGAAAACGAGAACACGCCGCCGACGAACGTCGCCAGCCCGAGCAGCACCCAGATGGTCATCAGGTCGAAATAGATCAGGGCGCTCAGCGTCGCCGCCTGCAGGCAGGCGAGACACTGCGAAACCACAGCGAGCATCTTGCGGTCGATGCGGTCGGTGATGGCGCCTGCCACCGGTGCAAGCACGACCGACGGGAACAACTCCGCGGCGGCGATGACGCCCAGCCAGACGAAGGAATGGGTCAGTTCCCACGTCAGCCAGCCCTGGGCCACGCGCTGGACCCAGGTTCCCACGAGCGACACCGAGGCGCCGTATGTGTAGATGCGGAAATTGCGCTGCCCCAGGGTACGGGTAATGGCACTGAAATCGGTCAGCTTCGCCATGGGGCAAGGGCGCTCCGGAGGGGAAACGGGGGTATCAGCCGTGCCGTGCTGGATTGGTGGGATTCGCGGTCCGGAGGTCGTTTATAGGCCCCTACCCGGCAGCCTTCAATGGCGCCCGCGCTACGCCGCACCGTCGCTTCGCGCGGCACAAGCGCAAGATCAGAAGCCGTCTTCGCTCGCGCATTTGTGATCGCGAATGGCGGGAGGATGGTAAAAAAGGTAGCTACTATAATACTCATCGGGAATGCACGGGGCGCCGTTTAAGTCCTATAGGAACATGAAAAAGGCCGGAAGCCTTCGGCCTGTCCGACGTAATGAAACATATAATCCAACACGCGGAGGGGTGCATTTCTTCTCAGCCAATCCCGTCCCGAGAGGCGGAAACCCTTGGCGATTACGTGCGCGATTGGGCGGCTCGCGAGCCGGAGCGGCCGGTGTTGCTGGCCGAGGGCCGGCGGCCCATGACCTACGGCGAACTGGCGGAACTCGTCGATCACTACCGTCTTTCCATCAACGAAGCGGGCCTCGGGCGCGGGGACCGCGTCGCGGTCATGCATTCCGGTGGCGCCGGCATGGCGGCGGTATGCCTTGGGCTGATCGACGCCGCCACGATCGTGCCCCTCAATCCGAAATCCACCGTCGATGAGATCGTGGAGCAGCTCCAGCGCCGTGGCGCCCGCGCCCTGGTGGCAGAATCGGGCCATGAAAGCGATGCGCCTGCCGCCGCCGAAAGGCTGGGCCTTCCGGTGCACTGGGTGGAGGAAAGCGACGGGTCCGTTGCCGCGGCGTCACGGCTCAGGATAACGTCCTCGGCCGTGGCCGCCCGGCCGGGCGTGACGGAAGCCGAGGACACGGCTCTCATACTCGGCACGTCGGGCACATCGGGCAAATCGAAGATCGTGCCCATCAGCCATCGAAAGCTGGTCGCGGGCAGCCATGCCCTCATCAAGTTTTACACCCTGACCAAGGACGATCGCGGCCTGATGTTGCAACCCCTGTATTACTCGTCGGGTCTCAACAGCATCGGATACACCACTGTCTCCGGCGCCAGCCTGGTTCTCATGCCGGAATTCGATGTCGAGCGGTTCTTTCACTTGCTGGTGACACAGGCGCCAACGTGGTACGGCGGCAGCTATACCTTCCAGATGCAGATCGAGGCGCACGCAAGCCGGTATGCGGACGCCATCGCCAGGTCCCGCCTGCGCCTGTTTCGCACCATGTCCGGCGCTCTGGACCAGAATATTGCGGATTCGCTCGCGCAGAAGCTCGGCGTGCCGATCTATGAACGGTACGGGTCCACGGAAGCCGGAACGGTGACGGGACAGCCGCTCCCCTGGACGCCGCGAAAGCCGGGCACGGTCGGCCGCGCAATCGATTGCGAGGTCGCCATCGCCGGCCCGGACGGCGCGCGGCTGCCCGCCGGCGAGCGGGGCGAAATCCTGGTCAAGGGGCCCTGCGTCTTCGACGGTTACGAGAACGACCCCGAAACCAACGCCGAGGCCTTCTTGGACGGCTGGTACCGCACCGGTGACGAAGGGTTTCTCGACGCGGAGGGCTACCTGACCCTGACCGGGCGCATCAAGGAAATGATCAACCGCGGTGGCGAGAAGATCAATCCGGCGGAAGTGGACGCGGCACTGATGGCCATTCCCGGCGTGCGCGAGGCAGTGTGCTTTCCCATTCCCCATCCGTCGCTCGGCGAGGAAGTGGCGGCGGTGGTCGTTACCGAGCCCGGTGCGAAGCTCAGCGTCGGCGACGTGCGCGCCGGGGCGGCGGAACGCATCGCCGGCTTCAAGGTGCCGAAACAGATCGTCATCGCCGAGGTGATCCCGAAGAACGCCACCGGCAAGGCGCAGCGGTACAAGCTGGCGGAGATCTACGGCGTGCGGACGCGGGCGCGATGATCGGAAATCCTGCGCCGAATTTTCGGTGTGGCAAGGTTAACAATTAAGGTTAATGCAGCCTGTGATGTTTAATACGTATTTAATTTTTTTCTTGGATTCCTGTTTCCCTAATACTTTAAAGTGTTTTTTAAGGAAAGGTCGTGTCGCTTGCCAGCGGAAACGAGGGAAACCATCGGTGACGTCATCAATCGCGGCGGCGAGAAGATCGCCCCGTCAGAGGTCGACGCGGCCATCAAATCCTATCCCGATGTCGCCGACGCCATGACATTCCCGATCCCCCATGCGGCATTGGGGGAGGAGGTCGCGGCGGCGGTGATTCCGGTGCCCGGCGCCGTATTTACCGATGAGATCCTGTCGAAGTACCTGCGCGGCCGCCTCGCGCCGTTCAAGGTGCCGCGGCGGATCCTGATCGTCGATGAAATCCCGAAAGGCCCCACCGGAACGATCGAGCGGCGAAGGCTGGCCGCGGCATTCGGCCTCGCGGTGCCGTCTTCCGCCGCCGGGGCGGAATCCGCTGACGACCGACCGGCCACGCCGCTGGAGGCGAAACTGCAGCGCATCTGGGCCGACGTCCTCCGCCTCGACCACGTCGGCCTCGACGAGGATTTCTTCATGCTCGGTGGCGATTCGCTGCAGGCGGTCGAGCTGTTCCTGATGATCGAAAAGGAATTCGGCCGCCACCTCCCGCGCTCGACCCTGTTCAGGGACGGCACGGCGGCCCTGATGGCAAAACAGATCGAGGAAGGCATGCCATCCTCGTGCCTGGTGCCGATCCAGCCCCGGGGCGACCGGCCGCCCTTCTTCTGCGTCCACGACGGCTACGGCCAGGTGTTGAGCTACCGGGACCTGTCGCTCCTTCTCGGCGAAACGCAGCCGTTCTACGGCATCCAGGCCCGCGGCATCGACGGCGAGGAGGAGCCCTTCGTCCGCATCGAGAACATGGCCGCGCATTATGTCACGGAGATCCGCAAGGTGCAGCCGGAGGGGCCCTACTACATCGGCGGCCACTCCTTCGGCGGACGGGTCGCCTACGTCATGGCCCAGCA
>WHSO01000022.1 GCA_009380075.1 Alphaproteobacteria bacterium
ACCAGGGCCGGGCTGCGCTCGCGCTCCTGCCAGTGACCGCCCAGTGAATGCTCCGCCAGGCGCCGGTGCAGCGCCTGGACGCGCAGGTCATTGACCTCGGCTTCGGCCTGAGTCATCCGTCGTCTCCCCGTTTTTTGCGGTGCGGCATGCGTTCCCACGCGACAGCCCCGCCCTTATTCTTATATTGTTACACGGGTATTCTAGGCTTCCCGCATAACCGGCTCAACGGCCATGACTTCACTATCCGCCCGTGTCCGCATCGTCCAATACTGATTCCTTATGTTGCCATTGGTTTTCTGTATGGTTCCGAGAAAGGTACTAATAAAATAACGGGATACGGGGAAGAGGCCTGCGCATATGGCAACGCTTCACCAACTGAAAATCTTCGAATGTGTTTCAAGGCACCTCAACGTCACCAGTGCGGCCGAGGAACTGAAAATGAGCCAGCCCGGGGTGTCGTCACAGCTCAAGTTGCTGGAAAAGGAATACAATCTGCGGTTTTACGACCGCAGCAATCAGGGCATGAGCCTGACCCGGGTCGGACGCGAATTTCTTGAGGAAATTCGTCCTCTTCTCAGGAAGATCGAAGAAATTGATCGCAGATTCAAGAAAAACGACAATAGAAGTGATTCATCGCTTTTTGTCGTCGGGGGAAGCAACACCCTTTCCGTGACCGTCTTTCCGGAAATCCTGGGGAAATTCCGGGCCCGCCACCCGGATATTCAGCTGGTGCTCAAGACCAGCAGTAGCCACGCCATGGAAGCCAGTGTCCAGAACTCGGACGTCGAAGTCGCGCTGATCACCAATCCGACCTATGCCGATCACTGCATCTACAAGCCCTTCAAGGACTACGAAAGCGTGGCCTTCGTGCCGCCCGACAGCCCGATTTCAGGAGAGCGGATGACCCTGGAAAGGCTCACATCCTTCCCCCTGATCGCAAAACGCGGCAGCCTTATTATCGACGAACTTCGCAAGCGTGGTTATCCGCCGAACCTCGTGGTTCAGTGCGATGCCCCTGATGCCGTGAAGGCCGCGGTGAAGAGAGGCCTGGGCGTCGGCCTGCTGTTCGGCGGCCGGGTCGCGCTGGAGATCGAGAAAGGGGAGCTCAGGCTTCTCGATGTGCCGGAGATGAAGGAAATCAAGATCAAGGCATTCGTCGTCTACGACAACCGCAGGCGCCTTTCCGCGCGCGCGCTCGACTTTCTCGATACCCTGAGCGGCGGCAGGGACTGAAGACGCTCTTCCCTGTCGGGACCTCCGCCCCTTGCCGTCAACCGCCGTCGTCCGCCGCCAGCATCGGCCACAGGTCGTCAAGGGCTTCCTGTTTGCTGATGCCTGTAAGGTAGTCGTGCAGCCGCAGTGCGGCGTCCTTGCTGATCGCCCGCGTGGCGCAGGACACAAATTTCTCCCTGATCTTTTCGGCGCTCATGGGCGTTTCACGCGCGCCCATGGGCACGTAAACGACCTTTTCCCGCTGCGTGCCGTCTGTCATGAAGACGGTGACCCGCCCCGGGCTGTAGCCCGATCCCGTTAAGGACTTGAATTCGTCGTCCAGCACGGTTTCGCAGCGCAGCGACAGCGCGCGGACGCTATCGTCGTCATAGCCCTCCTCCGTAAACGCCGTCAGCGTCGGCGCACCATGGATCAGCGCGCGCGCCACCAGGTAACGGAGGCCGAAACGCGAGGAGTCCTCCGACCACGGGTAGGCATCGATGGCGCGGTCCTTGGCGTGGTGGCTGACGCCGATGCGGATGCGGGAAATATCGTCGCCCGCCGGATGGAATTCCTCGCGGATGCGGAGCGTCGCCTCGATCGAACAGTGCAGCAGCCCGCCACAGGCGAAGGGCTTGATCTTGTAGCCGGGATCGATGAGCCGAAAGGTCCGCCCCAACTGGTCGAAGGGTTCAGTGGTCCAGGGGAGTCCCTGAGCAAAACAGGGGAGAAAACCGTGGTTGCCTTCTAGGGCGGCGGCGCTGCCGGTGAAACCGGTTTGACCGAGGAACAGTGCCATCATGCCGTTGCGCGCGGCGAGTCCGGCGTGGAGCGGCTTGGTCATGGTGCCGAAATTGGCGCTGATGGCGGAGGCCATGGACGCACTGATGCCGATGGTCCGCGGGATCGCGTCAATGGGCATTCGGGTCAGCCGCGCCATGGCAGCAGCGGCGCCGATGGTGCCGAGGACACCCGTGCCATGCCAGCCGCCTTCGCTCGACAGTGTCGGATAGCATCGTGCCAGCGTGGCGCAGACCTCGCTGCCGACGACGAAGGCGGCAATGAGGTCCCGGGGACCGGCGCCGCTAATTTCGGCGAGCGGCAGGAGTCCCGGGACAAGCGCCGCCGTCGATTGGCCGATCATGAAGGAAAGGTCGTAGTCGAGCGCTTGGGTGGCGGTGCCGTTCGCCAGCGCGGCGCCTTCCGGCGAGGTGCGAAGCCGCCGTCCGATCACCGTGGCCCTGGGTGTGGCCCCCTGTGCGGCGACGACGTCGGCGACCTTGCGTGCGGCGGGCTCGCGGGACCCGGCCAGCATGACCCCGACGGTATCGACGAACGCGGTCTCAACGAGGGCGCTCAGCGGCTCCGGTGCCGTCTTTAGGTCGAACTCGCAGACAAAATCGGCGATGCGTTCGCTCAGTGTCCTCGTGCCGCTTTCTGTTATCGTCATCTCCTGACCTGTATCCCGTTATCCGAAACATAGGGCCTGCACTATCGCGCCCGGCCTTCCTTTTCCCACTGGGCCACCCATTCGGCGGCCGTGTCCGCGGCACCCTTCGTCACCCGCGCAGTGACGTTCCTCGCGCGGGCATATTCCGCGGCGAGGCCGACATCCTTGTTCAGCAGATTGCTTGCCGGTCGCGGAACCGCATGGCCGTTTTCGATCGTGAACGCCGCATCCCACCTCTGCATGACCGGGTGGTTGTGCTCGGCCCGCATCATCTCGAAGAAATCCTTTGGGTCCAGACCACCGGCCTCGGCCAGCCAGACGATCTCGGCAGCGGCGACGCGCTCGATCGCCGTGGCCAGATTCTTGGCGATCTTGGCGACATTGCCGGAGCCGAGCGGCCCGAAATGGTAGCTGCGCTCGCCAAGCGCTTCGAGGTGCGGGCGCGCCCTTGCCACGACCTTCGGATCGCCGCCGAGCAGGAACACCGCCTCGCCGGCGTGGACGTGGCGCGGCACCGCCGTGACCGGCGCGTCCACCACATCCACCTTTACCTTTGCGGCCGCCTCGGCAACGCGGCGCGTGGTCTCCGGCAGCACCGTGCTGTGCAGGATCAGGACCGTACCCGGCGCGGCACCCTCGAGAACGCCACCCGGTCCGGTGGTGGCGGCCATCTCCTCGGCGTCGGTACGGACGAACAGGTGCACGGCTTCCACGCCGCGGGCGGCCTCGGCGGCCGATCCCACCGTTTCGGCGCCGAGTTTGCGGGCCGCCGTCATGGCCTCTTCCGAGATGTCGAACGCCCTGACCCTGGCGCCCGCAAGGATGAGGCGATGAAGCAACGCCTGGCCCATGGCACCGACGCCGACCAAGCCGACCGATTTGAACATGTGCATTCCCCCTGTTTGTGATTCGGCCGGCGGGGCCTGCGCGGCGTCAGTTGATCGCGTAGAGGCGGCCGGGATTGGTTTCGAGAATTTTTTTCACGCTCGCCTTGGGCAGGGTGCCGTCCGCGGAAAGGCGCTTCAGCGCCTCGACCTCGGTGGCCGTGTCCTTATGGCCGTAATCGGTCCCGATGATGAGGTGATCGTCGCCGATCTCGCCGAGCAGCCACGCCAGGTCGTCCGTCCACTGGGTCGTGACGTAGAAATTGGAATCCTGAAGCAGGTTTCCCGGCGCTTTCCTACCCTTGCGCGCGAGACGCAGTCTGGCCTCGCCCAGAACGTAGGGCACCCACTGGGCGCTCGCCTCGACGAAGGCCCAGCGCGCCGCGGGGAAGCGGCTCGGAATCTCCTCTTCCATCAGCGCGTTGAAGGCGCCGACCACCGGAAACTTGAACGTCATCAGCGAGGAGTCCCTGAGCAGCATGTCGTGGTAGGGCGCGCTGTTGGCACCGGCGTGGAGGCAGAGCGGCAGGTCGAGGTCCTGGGCCATGGCGTAGAGGGGGAAGAAGTAGCGATGGTTCAGCAGGCGTTCGCATTCGATGCCGCGCATGAAAATGCCGCAGGCGCCGTTCGCCTTGCAGAACTCGATCTCCTCGCGGACCTTGCCGGGATTGGGCAGGGACAGGAGCGGCGGCACCGCTACCCAGCGCAGGCGGTTGTCCGAATTGGCCCAGATTTCGGCGAGCCACCGGTTGTAGCTGCGCACCAGCGCGAATTCGATGTCGTGTTCCCTGGTGATAGGGCGCAGGAACAGGCTCGGGAACAGGACCTGCACGTCGATGCCGATCTCATCCATATGATCGAGCCGGCGGCGAACGTCCTGCATGGTGGAGGCGCCCTCGGGCACGTCCCTGCCGACGTTGCTGCCCTTCGACAGCATCTTGTCCTCCACTACCCAGAATTCCCTGCGCGAATTGGGCGGGTTGGGCGCGCCATCGGCTGGGTCGCGGAAAAAGATCCTGGGCCGGAAGACCTGTTCTTCGTCGCGCATGTAGGACCAGGTCTGCGGTGTTTCAATCACATGAGCGTCGGCGTCGATGGTGGCCATGTTCCGTCGCTCCTCAGGACAGTCCGTAGAGCGCGCTGGCGTTCGCACCCAGAATCTTGTCGATCACGCCGCTGTTGAGCTTCTTTTCGTCACGCAGCACCCGCATGGCCTCGATCTCGGTCGAGGTATCGTTGTGACCGTAATCGGTCCCGACCACGAGCTGTCCTTCGCCCGCCCAGCGAACGATGTAGTCGAGGTCCTCCGTGACCTGGCAGGCGATCCACATGTTGTTGGACCGCAGCGTGTCCTCGCTCATGCGCTTGCCGCGACGCCGGAACCGCCTCTTGAGTTCGCCCAGCACATAGGGCAACCATGCCGAGCCAGCCTCGATGAAACCCCAACGCAGGGCCGGGAAGCGCTCGGGCACCCCGCGCAGCAGCAACGAATGCAGGGCGCTGATCACCGGGAATTTGAACTTGGCCAGACCGTCGCCGAACTCGAAGAAATCGTGCACGGGGGTGCTGTCCACACCGGCATGGAAGCAGACCGCGAGGTCGAGGTCCTGCGCGATGGCGTAGAGCGGATGGAAGTAGGGCGTCCAGGCCTCCCGGTCGCAGGAGAATCCGCACATGAAGACGCCGCAGGCGCCGTTCGCCTTGGCTTCGGTCAGTTCGTCCCTGACGACGGCCGGGTCGTGCAGGCTGCGGACCGGCGCGAGGGCAACCCAGCGGAGGCGTCCCCCGCCCTTCCGCCAGATATCACCGAGCCAGCGGTTGTAGCCGCGGACCAGGGCCAGTTCCACCTCGGCCTTCCGGGTCAGGGGCCGCAGGAACAGGCTCGGGTAAAGGATCTGAACATCGATGGCAAGGTCGTCCATATGGGCAAGACGGCGGTCGATGTCGCGCATCTCCCGCGTGTCCCGGACCGTGGTATCGAGGCCGATGTTGCGCTCGCGCGGCACCAGCCGCCCATCGATTGCCCAGAACTGGTTCTGGCGCTGGGCCCGGCCTTCGGGAACCTCGCCGTCGGGGGTTTCTACCTCGACCGGCCGGAAGGACACAGCACCGTCCTTCATGTATTCCCACGTCCGTGATGTTTCGATGACGTGGGCATCCGCATCGATCGTGCGCATGAATTTTCTCCCAAGACTGGCCGTCCACGACGCTCATTCGCCGCCCGTCGCGGCGGGTGGCGGTTGGTCCGCGTTTCCTACGCGGCGAGGCTATCCTTCAGAAAGGCCATCGTCCTGTCCCACGCCAGCACCGCGTTTTCCGGATGATGCCGGCTTGGATTGTCGTTGTTGTGGAACGCGTGCTGAGCGCCTTCGTACATGTTGAGCGTGTAGCTCTTGCCCTGGGCCTTGAGCGCCGCTTCGTACTCCGGCACCGTCTTGTTGATGTTTTCATCCAGGCTGCCGTAATGAAGCAGCATCTTCGCCCGGATCTTCGCGACATCTTCCGTCGCCGGTGAGCGCCCGTAGAACACGACCGCGGCATTGAGCTTCGGGTCGTTGACGGCAAGCTGGTTCGATAGGGCGCCGCCCCAGCAAAAGCCGATGCTGCCGACCTTTCCGTTGGAGCCGCTGTGCGTGCGCAGGTATTCCGCTGCGGCAAGGGCATCCTGTTTCGTCTTTGCCATGTCCAGGGTTCGGGTCTTTTCCGGTCCCTCAGCCTCGTCCTGGGGGGTTCCCCCCACCTGGCTCAGGAAGTCCGGCGCCAGGGCAATGAATCCCTGCGCGGCGGCGCGGCGGGCGACATCCTTTACGTACGGTGTCACGCCCTTGTTCTCGTGAATGATCACGACCGCGGGTGCGCGACTGGCGTTCGCGGGGCGAACGAGATAGCCCTTCACCTCGCCCGAGCCGCCTTTGAATGTCACGTTTTCGGCGCGAATGCGCGGATCGTTCTCCGGAATTTGCATGGCGTATCCTCCTGTCGCTCTATGCTTCTTGATTCACGCCAGAATAGTGCGGCAAGGCCGTCGGGTGCAATCGAATGGCTGATTGGCGTCGAGACCCTGGACCACGCCGGGACTCGGTGGATAGTCCGGACATGCTCCAGGGTGCGATCCCTTAAGGCATTGAACCTTGGCCGCTATTCCCGATGGCGCGCGCCAAACGTGCCTCGCCGGGCGCGCTGTTGCGGTGGGTGAGATCGGCCGCGGGCCCGTTCGCGTTTCATCGCCTCATGGGATATTAATGTATAAAACTATGCCGATCCGTGACCGACGGACAAACGACAGGGGGACCGTCATGCTCAGCATCCATAAGCTGGTACCTTACGCCGTGACCGCTCTGGCTCTCTCGCTGGCGCCATCGATTGCGTACGCCGATACCTTGCCACCCGCGACCCAGAAGATGCTGGCGGCGATCAAGCTCGATCCGTCGATCCTCGATGGTATCGATGCCGAGCTGAAGGTGCCCGACGCCTGGATGGAAGGCGCGAAGGAAGAAGGAAGGCGCCGTCGTTCTTTACGACACGATGAGCCCGAACGGCTTCAAGAAAGTCTACTCGGTCTTCTCCACGCGTTATCCGTTCGTCAAGATCACCCATTCCGAGGTGCATACCTCGACCCGGCGCTACATCGTGCCGCTGACGGCCTTCAAGGAAAGCCGTCATGTCGTCGACATCATCATGAACCTGTCCGGCAATACCTTCCTGTTCCGCCGCGTAGGCGCGTTCGTGAACCTGTCCGACCTGCCGAACTTCAAGCGCCTGCCGGATTATGCCCATGCCAAGGACAACATCACCGTTGTCACCCGGCAACGCTACTGGTGCATGTCCTATAACAAGAAGCTGGTCAAGGAATCCGACCTGCCTAGAACGTGGGACGACCTAGTCAACGGCACCCGCTTTGCCGACAAGAAACTGATGATCGGCAACCGTCCCAACAACTGGGTCCTTGCCCTGTGGCAGACTCACGGCGACGCCTGGGGCGAGGAATTCGTGCGTAAGGTGTTCGAGAACCTGAAGCCTCAGCTGCGCAAGGAAGGGCTCGGCGCGCTGGTCAAGCTGACGGGACTGGGCGAAGGCCATGCGGCGGTGCCGCAGGCGATGAGCCGCGTCGGCCAGTATGCCCAGACCGGGGCCCCGATCGGTTTCCACTGTCCTCTGCCGGTGACGACCGCCCTGACCGAAGCCGGGATCATGAGCAATTCGCCGCACCTCAACGGCGCGCGCATCTTTCTCAACTGGTTCATCTCACGCGAAGGTCAGATCGCCCAGTTCTGGGCCGACGGGTCGAATCCGGTCCGCACCGAGCTCCAGCGCAAGGAGTTCCTGGCCTTTCCTGAGGCGGTGGCCGGCAAGAAGGTCGCCGAAGAGGGAGAAGATGCGACCAAGGCCAAGCTCGCGAAAGCATGGAACGCTCGCTGGCTGAAAGCGAGCGGGGGGGACGCCAAGAAACGCTGAGGCTCGGCGGCTTTAGGTCAGATTGTTGACACTTTACAATTTAATCCGATAAGTTTTCCCCATGACCGACACGCCCGAGTCCGCCGCCCTGTCCACCATTGCCCTGCTCAAGGCCAATTCCCTGACGCAGGTGATCCAGCGCGAGATCGAGCGCATGATCCTGAGTGGCGAGCTTGCCGCCGGGGAGCGGCTCAACGAAAATGCGCTGGCGGCCAAGCTTTCCGTCAGCCGCGGTCCGATCCGCGAGGCGTCCCGCGCGCTGGCCGAGCTGGGTTTCGTCCACCTGATTCCCAACCGCGGCGTTTTCGTCAAAAGCCTCGGCCGCGACGACGCGATGGAAGTCTACGACGTGCGCGCCGGACTGACCGGCCTTGCCGGCATGCTGCTGGCGCCGGTGGTGACCAAGGCCCAGCTCGCGGCCCTCGACGGCATGCTGGCGGAGATGCGGGCGGCCAGCGAGAGCACGGATTTCGCGGGTTTCTACGCGCTCAATCTGCATTTTCACCAGTTCATCATCGAGGCCACGGGCAACAGCCGCCTGGTTCGGATATACCAGGGGCTGGTGAAGGAGTTTCAGCTTTTCCGTCGTCACGGGCTGGTGCAGCAGGATGCAATGGCGGCGTCGCTGGACGAGCATCGCGATATCGTCGCCGCGCTGCGCCAGCGTGATGCTCAAGCCTGTTACGACGCCAGCTTCCAACATGTGCAAAACGGCAAGCAACGGATGCTCGCCGCGCTCGACAGCATGGCTGCCGATGGCACACCGGACTCGGCCGTGGCGACGCGCCTGGGCTGATGCATGAAACCGGTGGCGTGGCGGCGCCGGAGAATCGCTCCGTCAAACACGGTTGGCAAACCAAAGTCGGGCACGATTTCAATGGTGCCGACAGGGTCGCAAGGGGAGAGACACGAATGGACGGCAGCAAGGCACTTGAACTTGCCGACCTGGAAGCGGTTGGTCCGGGCACGCCGGCCGGGCGCTACCTGCGCCTGTTCTGGCAGCCGGTAATGCGGCTCAAGGACCTGCCGCCGGGCCGGGCCAAGCCGCTGGAGATCCTGGGGGAGATGTTCACCGTCTACCGTGCCGAGGACGGCACGCCCCACGTCACCGCCTACCGCTGCCCGCATCGCGGCACGCCGCTGTCTCTGGGCTGGGTCGAGGGCGAGTCCCTGCGCTGCCGCTACCACGGCTGGCGCTACGACGGCACCGGGCAGTGTGTCGAGCAGCCGAACGAGGACCGTCCGTTCTGCGAGCGCATCCACCTGCGCAGCTACCCGACGCGGGACTACGCCGGATTGATCTTCGCCTATCTCGGCGACGGCAAGCCACCGCCCTTTCCCCGGTATCCGGACATGGACCGGCCTGGCGTGATCGTCACCGACCCGGTCGAGATCTTGCCGTGTTCCTACTGGAACCGGTTCGACAACGACCACTGCCATATTCCGTGGGTGCACCGCGCGACGGCGCTGCGCACCGGGCGCAACGACCTCCTTGTCATCCGCCACGAGAGGGTGGAAGAGACCGAGTACGGCTGGCGCGGCCACCGGTCGATCAAGGGTGAGGAACCTGGAAGCGAAACCGGCCTCGGCAAGGCCAAGCTGACCCACTGGTTCATGCCCAATGTGCGCTTGTTCTTCGCGCCGTGTCGGGCCAAGGGATTCCAGGGCCGGGACCTGTGGGACACCAAGATGGTCTGGACCGTGCCCGTCAACGATACGTCCCACGCCGCCTTCGACGTGACCCATACGCCGGTCGAGGGCGAAGAGGCCCGCGCCTTCGCAGCCGCGCGCGCGGAACAGGAAGAAGAGCACGACACGCGCTGGGACCTGGCGGAGAAGATCCTCGCGGGGGAGATGACCCTCGAAGACCTGCCGGCCGACATGACCGCCTATACCAGCTTCACCATCGAGGACTACTGCACCCAGGTCGGCCAGGGGCCGATCCGGGGCCGGGGTAAGGAAAACCTTGCGCCGACGGATGCGCGCCTTGTCCTCATGCGCCGCCTGTGGCTGCGCGAGGTGGGAGCGCTTACATCGGACCGGGAGCTCACCAACTGGAAGATTCCGACCGAACCCCTGTCGGCAGGGAATTGAAGGGCAGGACGATGGACGGCAACGGTCATCTGGAATTCGCGGACCTGGAAGGCGTCGGCCCGGGCACCCCGGCCGGACTGTATTTCCGCCGCTTCTGGCAGCCGGTGATACGCGCGCGCGATCTGCCGCCGGGCCGTCCCAAGCCGCTTGAGATGCTGGGCGAGAAATTCACCATCTACCGCGGCGAGGGTGGCGTCGCCCATGTCGTCGCCTACCGCTGTCCGCATCGCGGCACGCCGCTGTCTCTGGGCTGGGTCGAGGGCGATACCCTGCGCTGCCGCTACCACGGCTGGCGGTTCGACGGCGACGGCCGTTGCGTCGAACAGCCCAACGAGGACCGCCCGTTCTGTGCCCGCGTGACCTTGCGCCGTTACCCGACGCGGGAGTACGCGGGCCTGGTCTTCGCCTATCTCGGCGACGACGCGCCACCGCCGTTCCGGAACCTCCCCGACCTCGACCTGCCTGGGGCCATCGTCGCCGATCCGGTCGAGATCCTGCCGTGCAATTACTGGAACAAGTTCGACAACGATCATGGCCACATCCCCTGGGTCCACCGTGCTACCGGGTTGCGAAAGGGGCGCAAGGACATCTTCGTGCTGCGCCAGGAAACCATGACCGAAACGCCCTTCGGCATGCAGTCGACGCGCTTCGTCAAGGGCGCGGCGGGCGACGTCGGCGGCGCGCTCGGCATGGGGCAGTTGTCCTATTTCATCATGCCGAACATCCGCCTGTTCTTCGTGCGCACCCGCGCCAAGGGCTATGAGGACAGCGGGTTGTGGGACAGCAAGGCGGTCTGGGTGGTGCCCATCAACGACCACAAGTTCGCCGCCTTCGACGTGACCTATACGCCGCTGGAAGGGAAGGACGCCGAAGCCTTCGTCGAAAGCCGTTATCGCCAGCAGGAGGCCGAGGCGGAAACGCGCTGGGACCTCGCCCACAAGATCATGGCGGGCGAGATGACGCTGGAGGACCTGCCCGACGACATGGGGGCCTATACCAGCTTCGCCATCGAGGACTACGTCACCCAGGTCGGCATGGGGCCGCTCAAGGGAAGGGGCAAGGAGAACCTCGCCGCCACCGACGTGAAGCTCGCGCTGCTGCGCCGCCTGTGGCTGCGCGAGGTGGGCGCGCTGACGGCGGGCAAGGCGCTCAAGGACTGGACCCTCCCGTCGGAGCCGCTGGTGTACCGGGCGAAGGCGGCGGCGGGCGTGTAGGTTTTTTGTCAACCACGAAAAGAACAAGAACGGACGGGAGGCCATTCATGACCATTACAATCATTTCCGCACGAGCAACGGGCCTTGCCCTGCTCGGCGCCGTGCTCGCCGTCCCGGCGGGTGGCGCGCTTGCCGATGCCGTAAGCGATTTCTACAAGGGGAACCAGGTCAAGGTCATCGTCGGCGGGACCGCCGGCGGCGGCTATGCGCCCTACTCGCGGATGCTTCAGCGCCACATGGGCCGCCATATCCCCGGCAAGCCGCAGATGGTGATCCAGTACATGCCCGGTGCCGGCGGCCTCACCGCCACCAACTTTATCGCCAATGCCGCGCCCAAAGACGGCACGGTCATAGGCGCGGTGCAGCGCTCTGTCGTGCGTCTCGGGCTGTTCGGCGGCAAGCGCGTCGCTTACGACCCACGCAAGCTGCAGTGGCTCGGTAGCCTCCATCAGGACGTGAGCGTCTGCGTGGCGTGGCATTCCTCTCCGATCAAGACCATTCAGGATGCGTTCGACCGCGAAAGCGTGATCGGTGCCATCAGCCCCAACAACGATACCGGACAATTCCCGCTGGTTCTCAACAATGTTTTGGGCACGAAGTTCAAGATCATCTTCGGCTACAAGGGGAGCTCCGGAATTACCCTCGCCATGGAACGTGGCGAGGTCGCGGGCCGCTGCGGCTGGTCGTGGGAATCCCTCAAGAGCCAGAAGGGCGAATGGGTTCGCGACAAGAAGGTCAACGTCTTCGTCCTCTTGTCGCTGCGTAAGGTGCCGGACCTTCCCGGCGTGCCCCTCGCGACCGAATTCGCCAAGACCGAGGAACAGCGCAAGATCCTGGAATTCATCTTCGCCGAGCAGGCTATGGGCAAGCCCTTCATGCTGGCGGCCGAGGTTCCGAAGGACCGGGCCCGCGCTCTGCGCGCGGCCTTCGTCGAAACCTATAAGGACAAGGCGGCGCTCAAGGAAATGGCGGACCTCGGCCTCGAGGTCATCCCGATGAGCGGCGAGGAGATGGACACGTTCATCGCCGAACAGATCGCCACGCCCGCGGGCATCGTCAACGCTGCCAAGAAAGCCATGGCCGTTCGCGGCGAGAAGGGCGGAGGCAAGGAAAAGAAACGGAAGAAGAGCGAGTAGAAGGGACCCGTATTCATGGGACGGTACGGCGCATTGGAGCTTGCGGACCTCGATCCGGTTGGGCCGGGCACGCCCTCCGGACGCTATCTCCGGCTGTTCTGGCAGCCGGTGATGCGGCTCAAGGACCTGCCGCCGGGGCGGGCCAAGCCGCTCGAGATCCTCGATGAGAAGTTCACCATCTACCGGGGTGATGGTGGCGTGCCGCACCTCGTCCCCTATCGCTGTCCGCACCGGGGCACACCGCTGTCGCTTGGGTGGGTCGAGGACGATGCCCTGCGCTGCCGCTATCACGGCTGGAAGTTCGATCACACCGGCCAGTGCGTGGAGCAGCCGAACGAGGACAGGCCCTTCTGTCACCGCATCGCGATGAAGAGCTATCCGACCCGGGAATATGCCGGATTCATCTTCGCCTATCTGGGCGAGGGCGAGCCGCCGCCCTTCGTTCGCTATCCGGACCTCGACCGCCCCGGCGTCCTCATCGCCGATCCCGTTGAAGTGCTGCCGTGCACGTTCTGGAACCGCTTCGACAACGACCACGGCCACCGCCACTGGGTGCATCGCGCCACGGCGCTGCGGCGCAACCGGCCGGACGTGCTCGTGCTGCATCACGAGGCAGCGGAGGAAACCCCCTACGGTTGGCGAGGAGTCCGCATGCTCAAGGGCGACGGGCCGGATGTGGAGACATCCATGGGCGAGATCGTCAAGGGCGGGCGCGACCGCGCCGAAAGCCTGATGGGGCTCGCCAAATACACACACTGGTTCATGCCCAACGCCCGCATGCTGTTCCAGCGCACTCGCGCCCGCGGGTTCGAGGGGCGCGAGCTGTGGGACACGAAGGTGGTCTGGACGGTGCCGGTGAACGACACCAGCCATGCCGCCTTCGACGTCACGCACACGCCGCTCGAGGGCGACGAAGCGGTAGCGTATGAAAAGAGCCGGACAGAACAGCAGGAGGCCGAGGCCGAAACCCGCTGGGACCTCGCCGAAAAGGTGCTCGCCGGGGAGATGACGCTGGAGGACCTGCCCGACGATATCGGCGGCTACACCAGCTTCACCATCGAGGACTACTGCACCCAGGTGGGACAGGGTTCGGTGCGCGGCCGGGGCAGGGAAATTCTGGCGAAGGGAGACGAAGGGCCGGTGTTCCAGCGGCACCTCTGGCTGCGCGAGGTGAACGCGATGACGGAAGGCCGTCCGCTCACCGATTGGACGCTGCCGGCAGAGACCTTCACGACGCAGACGAACCTGTGAACCGGCGCGACCAACGCGGCGGCGCGCCGGCAAAGTAGCGGAGGAAGGCATGGCGCGTTTCGGAAAACTGGAATTTGCCGACTTGGAAGCGGTTGGCCCGGGCACGCCGGCGGGACGCTACCTGCGCCTGTTCTGGCAGCCGGTAATGCGGCTCAAGGACCTGCCGCCGGGCCGGGCCAAGCCGCTGGAGATCCTGGGGGAGATGTTCACCCTCTACCGGGCGGAGGACGGCACGCCCCACGTCACCGCCTACCGCTGCCCGCATCGCGGCACGCCGCTGTCTCTGGGCTGGGTCGAGGGCGAGTCCCTGCGCTGCCGCTACCACGGTTGGCGCTACGACGGCACCGGGCAGTGTGTCGAGCAGCCGAACGAGGACCGTCCGTTCTGCGAGCGCATCCACCTGCGCAGCTACCCGACGCGGGACTACGCAGGGCTGATCTTCGCCTATCTCGGCGACGGCAAGCCACCGACCTTCCGCCGCTATCCCGATCTCGACCGGCCGGGTGTCCTCGTGACGGATCCGGTGGAAGTGCTGCCGTGCACCTACTGGAACAAGTTCGACAACGACCATGGCCATCGCCCCTGGGTGCACCGTGCCACCGCACTGCGCCTCAACCGCAAGGACATCCTCGTGATCCGGCACGAATCGGTCGAGGAAACGGCCTATGGCTGGAGCGGCCAGCGGGTGGTCAAGGGTGAAGAAGACGATACGGCGGCGACGTCGCTCGGCACCGTCAAGGGCGAACGGTCGTCGGCCCAAAACGGACTCGGCCGGGCGCGCATGACCCACTGGTTCATGCCCAACGTGCGTCTGTTCTTCCAGCCGACGCGCGCCAAAGGGTTCCAGGGCCGCGATATCTGGGATACCAAGATCGCCTGGACCGTGCCTATCAATGATTCGAAACACGCCGCCTTCGACGTCACCCTGACGCCGGTGGAGGGCGAGGAAGCGCGCGCCTATGCCGCCGCCCGTGCCACCCAGGAAGAAGAGGCCGAATCGCGCTGGGACCTCGCCGAAAGGATCCTTGCGGGCGAGATGACGCTCGAGGATCTGCCGGCCGACATGAGCGCCTATACCAGCTTCACCATCGAGGACTACTGCACCCAGGTGGGCCAGGGGCCGATCCGCGGGCGGGGGCGGGAACATCTGGCGGCGAGCGAAGGCCGGCTCGTGCTCCTGCGGCAGTTGTGGTTGCGGGAGGTCAATGCCCTGGTCGAGGGCCGGCCGCTCAAGGACTGGACCGTGCCGGTGTCGCCGCTGGCCGGAATGTGAACGACGCGTGGCGGCATTGCGTGCCGCCGACGATTTAATCGAGTTGAAACAGGGAGATAATGCCATGACCATCGTTACGACACGCTGCATTGGTATGCTTATCGCAATGGCGGCCATAATCGTCCTGCCGCATGGACCCGCCACCGCCGATGCGGTCGGCGATTTCTACAAGGGCAAGAGCATCCGGTTGATCATCAGCACCGGTGCCGGCGGCGGTCAGGACCAGACCGCGCGTATCGTCGGCCGCCACTGGACCAATCACGTTCCCGGCAGTCCCACCTTCGTTCCGACCAACATGCCGGGCGGCGGGCACCTGCTCGCCACCAATCACCTCTATAACGTGGCGCCAAAGGACGGCACGGCCGTGGGTGCGATCATTCCGTCGATCGTCATGCACCAGGTTCTGGGCCGCAAGGGCGTGCAGTACGACGCCGCCAAGTTCCAGTGGATCGGATCGAGCACGCTCAGCAATTCTATGGTGTTCGTCTGGCACACGACCGGCGTGAAGACGATTCAGGACGCGAAGGCGAAGTCGGTGATCATGGGCGGCACCGGCGCGGCGTCGAACAGCGTGCGTTACCCGGCGATGCTCAACAATGTGCTGGGGACGAAGTTCAGGGTCATCATGGGCTACCGCAGTACCAACCAGGCGGATCTTGCCATGGAGCGCGGCGAGGTCCAAGGCCGTGCCGGGGCCACCTTCAACACTATGCTGGCGACCCAGGGCGAATGGATCAAGACTGACAAGATCAATATCCTGGCCCAGATCGGCCCGGCCAAGGAGCCCGGGTTCGAGAAGATACCCCTGGTGACCGAGCTCGCCAAGGACAAGGCCAGCCGCGACGTCCTTCAGGTGTTCTGCGACGACATCGGTCTCGGCCGGCCGTTCATGGTCGCGCCGGGCGTGCCGGCCGACCGCGTGGCGGCATTGCGCACGTCTTTCGATGCGACCATGAAGGATGCGGCCCTCCTCGCGGATGCCAAAAAGTCACGCCTCGACATTTCACCGACGAGCGGCGACAAGATACAGAAACTGGTCGAGAATATGATCCGTATGAGCCCGGACGTGCTGACGCGCGTCAAGGCGGCGCTGGAAACCAAGGATGCCATCGCCGGCAAGGCGAAGGGTTCGAAAGGCGGCAAGAAGAAAAAGAAGAAGGAGAGTTCGGGGGGCTGATAGACTGCCCTGCGCCGCCGAACCGGCCATGATGAAACATTTTTGTATCAATTAGAGGACCACATGACCGATCTGACCCTCGACACCGCGAATAAGATCGTCGCTGCGGCCATCGCCGCGGGGCGGAACAAGAAACTCAAGCTCCTGGCCGTGGCCGTGCTGGATTCGCGCGGCGCGCTCAAGAGTTTCGGGGCGGAGGACGGCACCAGCCTCAAGCGGGGGGAGATTGCTGTCGGCAAGGCCATGGCGGCGCTCGACTTCGGTATCGGCACCCGTGCGATCGCCAAGATGGCGAAGGACCGCCCGTTCTTCATCACCTCGGTCGCCGGCTCGATCGGTGGGCCTTTCGTCCCGGTGCCGGGTGGCGTCCTGGTCAAGGACAAGGCCGGCGTGATTGTCGGGGCGGTCGGAATTTCCGGCGATGTCTCAGACAACGACGAAGCCGCAGCGGTCGCCGGCATCAAGGCCGCCGGGCTAGTGGCCGACCCCGGTAGCGACTAGGACCGGCGGCACGTCCGTAACGGTGTCGCGGGTGGGCGGCGACAGGTATCGTCGCCCACCGGAGTCCCGGCGCATCTTATGTCGTTGAAGAGCGGCAGGCGCGGCGTGTCATTCCTTTTTCTTCTTCTTTTTCTTTTTTGCCCCTTTCCGCGCCTCGGCACCTTTGGCGGTGATAGCCACCTTGACCCTGTCCCGCACGCTTTGGGGCGTCGCTAGTATTTCCTCCACCAGCGCCTGGAGACGCTCGCCCGCCATCGAGCGAATATCCATTTTCTGCTTACGCGCTTCCGCCAGGAACTTCGGCGCAACGACGGTCTTCTCATAGGCCTGGCGCAGCGCGGCGAGGCGCTCTTTCGGGACGCCCGGTGCGACCGCAAAGGGCCGCCCGACGATGACGTTGTTCGTAAGAAAACGCGCGATCGATTCCTTGTCGGGATCGCCTTTGACCACGTCGGTCAACAGCGGCACGTTCGGCAGTTCGGGCTCGCGCTCCAGACCGACCTGGATCAGGAAGGTGAGCTTGTTCTCCTTGAGCCAGTCCGGCTTGGTCGCCTTCCAGCTCGCAAGCGGATTGGCTCCGCGCGCATGAATCTCGCCCCGCTCCATCGCGAGGTTCATCTCGTTGCCGCCGGGGTAGGCGTAGATGATCTTGAGCTTGGCGTTCAGCAGATTGTTGTAAGCGGTGGGCAATTGTGCAGCGATTGAGCCAATTCCCGTGGCGCCCACGATGACCTGACGGGACTTCAGGTCGTCCAGGGACTTGATCCCGCTGGCAGTCCACGTCGCGAAGGTCTGGTTGGAATAGCTGATATTACCGACCCAACCGAATTTGGAGACGTCCGTTTCCAGACTTTTTCCGCTCAGCGCCTGATGCATGGGAATGCCCTGGTTGACGATAGTCATGACCGAGCCGTCCGTCGGGGCCGACCGCGCGACGTAGTTCACCGCCTTGATGCCCCCGCCGCCGGGCATGTTGGAAGCTACCATGGTCGGGTTGCCGGGGATGAAGTTCACGATGTGACGGGCGAGAAGCCGCGCATAGGTATCGTAGCCTCCACCCGGGCTCGCGAAGATGATCATGCGCATCTGGCGGCCCGCGTAAAACTCCTTTACGTCCGCTGCATTCGCGGGCGAGGTGTGAATGCTCGCCATAGCTCCCGCGAACAGGCAAATACCGGCAACGGCCGTCATGGGCAGTGATTTCATCTTGGCCTCCCTCGTTTTCTTCACGGTCGAGCGCCGGAACTGGATACGACCGGCAACACGTACGCTTGATTGTATGGGGACATGCTCTCGGCTCGGGCCCGCATTACAGAGGAGCCGATATTACGTAAGCGTCGAACGATGAAGGGGGCACGCGCAACCGAGCGGGTCAAGCGCGCGGGCCGCCCCGGCGACGATGTGATGGTGGGTTCATCGTCGGCATTGGCGCCTCCCTCCCGCGGTCACCGGCACTTCAACGGGACCGCTGCCCCGGGGCTGATGGGTTTTTTGTCTATGCAGTCTTGCCCCGTACCCCGATAATGCTGCACCAGAAAGTGCATGATATTCAATTATAAACTTCGCAGCCCGGGATCGTGCGCTATTTGGCGCAACGAAGGTGCAAGTGCCGATTTCGTGTAACGAAGCGGTGCGGGTGCTGTAGTCCGATCGGGAGGACCCATGAAAGCCGTACTGATGACCTATCGCCGGGACGATGCGCATCTGCAGCTTGGCAAGGATTTTCCGGAGTTCGATCTGCAAGTCGCCTGGTCGGCAAACGAAATGGCCGCGGCGATCCCGGGTGCATCGATCCTTCTGCTCAACAACCGGATCTGCACGCCGGAACTGGGTGAGGTCATCCGGAAAAAGGGATCTGGAGTTCGCTGGATACAGTTCATTTCCTCCGGTATCGAGCTCGGTTGGGAGATGGGTCTGCCGGATGGCGTGCCGGTGACCAACGCGGCCGGCGTGAAGGGGACGGTGATCGGCGAACACGTGATGACCATGCTGCTGGCCCTCGCGCGCCGGGTCCCGGAATTTGTCGAGGCGCGGAAGCGACGTGAATGGATTCGCACGCAGATACATTCTCAAATGTGGTCAGCGGAAGGAAAGACACTGGTGGTGGTCGGCATGGGCTCCATCGGGCGTGAGGTCGCGCGCAAGGCCAAAGCCTTCGATTTGCATGTCATCGGTGTATCCCGCGCGGGGCAGGCGGACAGCAACTTCGACGAAGTCCTGCCGAGGACGGAACTGCACCGGGCATTGGCCCGGGCGGATGCGGTCGTCATCTCCATGCCGTCGGACGCGGATACTTATCACTTCATCGGTGAAGACGAGTTCGCGGCGATGAGGCCCACGGCCTTTCTGGTGAATGTCGCGCGTGGCGAAATCGTCGACGAGAAAGCCCTGATAAAGGCACTCAGGAGCCGACAGATTGCCGGAGCCGCGCTCGACGTCACCGACCCGGAACCGCCCATTGAGGACAGTCCATTGTGGACCCTGGATAACGTGCTGATATCGCCCCATGTTTCGGGTGGCGGCTCGACTGGATACGAACGTTTTCGCGCCCTTTTTGCCGACAATCTGGCGCGGTTCCAGACGGGGCAACCGCTCCGGAACCTGCTCACCCCACCCGATCGTCGCATTCGTGCATGACGTCAGTCCGCTCTATGAGCAAGACCATTCTCGTCACGGGGGCGCTGGGGCAGATCGGTTCGGAGCTCGTGCCGGCGCTTCGGGAACGCTACGGGAAGGATGCAGTCATCGCCTCCGACCTCCGGATGCTGCCGATGGGCGCATCGGCGGGGAACGGGCCGTTCGAGCATCTCGACTGCACCCGTATCCGCCCGCTCCAGGATATCCTTTCGCGTTATCAGGTCGGGATCATCTATCATCTTGCCGCGCTCCTGTCCGCGGTTGCGGAGGATCGACCCCAGGTCGCCTGGCATCTCAACATGGACGGCCTCTACCAGGTCCTTGAGGCGGCGCGCCAGAATCACTGCGCCGTGTTTTTCCCCAGTTCCATCGGCGCCTTCGGGCCGACCACCCCGCGCGACCACGCGCCCCAGGACACGGTGCAGCGTCCCACCACGATGTACGGCGTCACCAAGGTTGCGGCCGAAATGTTGTGCGATTACTACTTCCGGCGTTTCGCCGTGGACGCGCGTGGCCTGCGCCTGCCGGGACTGATCTCCCATGTGGCACCGGCGGGAGGCGGCACGACCGATTATGCGGTGGAGATTTTCTATCAGGCGATCCGCTATCGCCACTACACCTGTTTCCTGCGTCCCGATACGCGGCTCGAGATGATGTACATGCCCGACGCGGTCCGTGCGATCATTGAACTGATGGAGGCCGATTCCACGCGGCTTGTCCATCGCAACGCCTTCAACATTACGGCGATGAATTTCACCCCGGACGAACTGGCGCAAGAAATTCGCAAGCATATTCCGGACTTCGTCATCGCCTACGAGGTCGATCCCATACGCCAGACCATCGCGGATTCCTGGCCGCGGACCATCGACGACGGCGCGGCACGCGACGAGTGGGGCTGGACCCCCCGTTACACGCTGGAAACGATGACGGGCAATATGCTCGACAAGCTGCGGCACAGGCTCAGGCCCGCCATGTGACTTCACCCGTCGAACCCGGGAGGCCGCCGATGCCCCATGAACGACTCGAGGACGCGCTGCGAAGCGAACTGACGGCATTGCGGGAGGCCGGCACGCTCAAGGGGCAGGAGACCGTGACGGTGGGCGTGCTGCCGCCCCAGGGTGGAAAAGGCCCGCGCTATCTTCTGGCGGGAGAGGGCGGCTGGCCCTTCCTGCGTATGAATTCCAACAGCTACCTCGGCATGTCCCGCCGGCCCGAGGTGGTTGCCGCCGACGAGACGGCAACGCGTGCCTATGGCGCCGGCCCGGGTGCGGTGCGGTTCATCAGCGGCACCTGGGCCCCGCATGTGGAGCTGGAGCAAAGGCTCGCCGCGTTCCACGGGCGCCCGGCCGGGATGATCTTCAGTTCGGCCTACGCGACCGTTATGGGACTCTTGCCGTCCCTCATCAGCCCCGATACCGCCGTCATCAGCGACGAGCTGAACCACAATTGCATTATCAATGCCATCCGTCTCGCCCGGCCGCGAGAACGGCACGTCTACCGGCACCTGGATCTGGGCGAGCTGGAGCGCGCTCTCGATACCGCCAAGGGCGCTTGCCGGAGAGCCATCGTCGTCACCGATGGCATCTTCAGCATGCGCGGCGACCACGCGCCGCTCGGGCAGATCATGGATATCGCGCGCCGGTTCGATGCCGTGTTTGACGAAGGCGTCCTCGTGGTCGTTGATGACTCGCACGGTGTGGGGGCGTTCGGTGCCACCGGGCGCGGGACGGAGGAGCACACCGGCTCCGGTCCCGTCGACATTCTGGTCGGGACGCTGGGCAAGGCGTTCGGCGTCAACGGCGGCTACGTCGTGGCCAGCGATACTATCATCGGCTACCTGCGGGAAAAGGCGCCCTTCTATATCTACTCCAACCCCATCACGCCGGGGGAAGCCGCGGCGGCGGTGGCGGCGCTCGCCATCGTGGACGGTCCGGACGGCCGAAGCCTGCTCGATCACCTGCGCGCGATGACGGCGCGGCTGAGTTCGGGAATCGTCGCGCTCGGCCTTGAAACGATTCCCGGCGACCATCCCATCGTGCCGTTGATGGTGCGCGATACCGCAAGAACGTCACGGCTGGTAAGGCATCTCCGCGGCCATGGCGTACTCGCGACCGGTCTCGGCTACCCCGTGGTGCCGAAAGGCGAGGAGGAGATTCGCTTTCAGGTGTCGGCGGAGCATACGGCCGCGGACATCGACGAGGTCCTCGGTGTTCTGGCCGATGCACCGTAGTATGCGGTGGCCATATACATTATTGAAATATAATGATAATTTAGAAACCTGGTGCTCGTAAATCGTGGCAATGTCCCGCTGCAATTACCTTTCCTTATCTTATGCACGGTAGCGTGTCGTCGCCGAAGGAGCACCGCGCGACCTGCGCAGTTTGTCACTGGGAGTTCAAGGGGGAATGCGACTCGAATTGACGCCGGCACGTCCGATCGTGCCTCTTGTGGGGGTTTTCGGAACAGCGCTGTTCACCAGTGCATTCCTCCTGTTCTGGATCCAGCCGCTGTTCGCCAAAGCGACGCTGCCGTATCTCGGCGGCACGCCGGCCGTGTGGACGACGGCGATGGTATTCTTCCAGGCGGCCTTGCTGGCGGCTTACGGGTATGCCCACTGGTCGTGCCGGCTGTTGCCTCCTGTGCTTCAGGTCGGACTCCACGGCCTCATTATTCTTGCAGCGCTTTTCTTTCTTCCGATCGGCATCCGGTGGCAGTTCGACCCGGCCTGGCACCCGGTCGTGCAGTTCCTTCTGGTACTGACGACTTCCATCGGCCTGCCGTTCTTCGCCATAGCCGCGACCGCGCCGTTGTTGCAACGGTGGTTCTCACGGACCGGTCACGCCAGCAGCGACGATCCCTATTTCCTCTACGGGGCGAGCAATCTGGGGAGCGTCTTGGCCCTGGTCGCGTTTCCGTTCGTCATGGAGCCGTCGTTCCGCCTGGCCCAGCAGAACTGGCTCTGGTCCTTTGGCTTCTGCGTCCTCGGCGTGCTCATCCTGGCCTGTGCGCTCCTGTCGATTCCTCGCGTCGGGGCGACCCTGCGCCCGGCGCCGTCGTCGACGACGAGAAATGCCGGGCGCAGCACCTGGTTCGACCGCGGGCGGTGGATCATCCTGGCGATGGTGCCGTCCAGCCTCATGCTCGGCGTCACCGCACATATCACCACGGACCTGGCACCATTTCCCCTGCTTTGGGTCGTGCCGCTGGCCCTCTATCTGGTGACCTACGTCATTGCGTTTTCCCGCGGTTCGGGGCGCCTCCTGCGTCTTGCCTATGTCGTGACGCCCTACGTGCTCGCTCTCGTCATGGTGGTCTTCGTTGCCGGGGTGATGAATGTCTTTACCTCGGTGTTGCTGCATCTGCTCCTGTTCTTCCTGATGGCGCTGGTCTGCCATGGTGAGCTCGTGCGTCACCGGCCGCAGGTCGCGCAATTGACGGAGTTCTATTTCTTCATGTCGCTCGGCGGCGTACTCGGCGGCCTGTTCAACGGCCTTTTCGCGCCCATCGTCTTCAACGGCATCTACGAGTATCCCATCGCCATTATCGCCGCGGCGGCGTTGCGGCCGGGGGCGAAGGACGGCGGGCCGAAGAAATGGGCCCGAGACATCGCCTGGCCCACCGTGGTCCTTGTCGTCGGAATGGCGTTCAATTACGCGAACACCCGTTATGGCTTCGGCTCGGCGGCGCGCTACGTCACGGCGGCCTATCTGGGCGGTATTGCGATCATGGTCTTCGCTTTCAAGGAGCGGCCGCTCCGGTACGGGTTGGGCGTGTTGGCGGCATTCGTCGCGTTTTCCAGTTCCGGCAAAAAGACCAACACTCTCTATGAGGAACGCAGCTTCTTCGGCGTCTACAGGGTGGCGGAATCCCGCGACGGCCAGTTCCGCCAGCTCATCAGTGGCACCACGACCCACGGTATCCAGCCGATCGACCCGACGCGCTGGCGCGACCCCGTTTCCTATTATTCGAAAGCCGGCCCTCTCGGACAGTTGTTCGCCGCGCTGCATCGGGAAGGACGGCCGACCGCCCGGGTCGGCGTGGCGGGTCTCGGTCTCGGCAGCACGCTGTGCTACGCGCGGCCCGGAGAGAAATGGACCGTGTTCGAGATCGATCCGCTGGTCGTGCGTCTGGCGCGGGACACTCGCTGGTTCCACTACTGGTCCGAATGCTTTGATCCCGAAAATTTCAGGCTGCACATGGGCGATGCGCGTCTCACGCTCCAGGACGAGGCGGACGGTGCACTCGATTTTCTCATGCTCGACGCGTACAACTCGGACGCCATACCCATCCATCTGATGACGCGTGAGGCGCTGGCCCTTTATCTACGCAAGACGGCGCCCGAGGGCATCATCGCCTTCCATATCAGCAACCGGCATCTCGACCTTGCCCGCGTGGTGGCGGGGCTCGCTGCCGACGCCGGATTGCAGGCGCGAATCCAGCACCACGGCAAGGCCGATACCGAAACCACCGGCGCCACCGCGTCGCACTGGGTGGTGGTGGCGCGACGCATGGATATCCTGGCACCCATCACCGCGGGCGACGCCTGGAAGGATCTGAAGCCGGGGCCGTCGCCTTTGGTCTGGACGGATGATTATTCCAACCTGATCTCGGTCCTGCATTAGATCGTCCCTTCGTTGTGGAACAAGCCAGGCCCTCCGACTAACATGGCGCCCTGTTCATGAGAGAGAGTCTCACGATGGCCCGTTTCCTCCGGCGCGTCTTTCTTTTCGCAATGCTTGTGCCCGTCGCGGCCGTTGCCGGATGCGCCGGCGCGGTCTATTCGCCGCCCGGGAAAACGACAACGGTCATTCTCCTCCGCCATGCGGAACGGACGCCACTGACGGCGGAGCTTACGGATCGCGGCCGCGCCCGTGCGGCGGCACTGCCTGCGGCGCTAGCCGGTTTGAGGATCGACGCGATCTACAGCCCCAATCTGAAACGCAACCTTGATACCGCCGCGCCCCTGGCACGGGCACGGAATCTTAAAGTGAGGACCATCGACGAAACTGCGATCGTCGCCCGCCTTGTCGGCGAAAATCCCGGCGGGACCGTCGTCTGGGTCGGGAACAGCGACAACCTCGAAAAGATCTACGAGGATCTCCGCGGCGACGGGTTGCCGCCCGTGGGCTACGGGGATCTCTACATCCTGAAGGTCCCCGACAAGGGACTGACGACGGTGACCCGAATGCGCTACGGCGATTGATCCCGCCGAAAGAGTTTTAGGCTTTATCCGGGGAAGGAGCGAGGAACGACAAACATGGAACTGGTCGCGACCCCGCAGCATCCGCTTTTCGCCGCGCGTATTTCGGGAATTGATATCCGCTGTCCCGTCAGCCCGGCGCAATGCCGGGAGATCGTCCGACTGATGGACCGTTACGCCGTATGCGCGATCGGGCACGACGGCCCGCCGACCAACGAGGAGCAGATCGCCTTCTCCGTGCTTCTCGGGCCGATGGACCGGGGCCGGTCACCGAAGATCGAGGGCACCGGCATCCGCATCCCCCACAACGAGATCGTGGACCAGAGCAACCTTGACCAGGATGGTGTGATCTATGAAGAGGGCGACCGCCGCCTCCTGTTCAAGCGCGCTAATCGACTCTGGCACACGGATATGTCGTTCCGCCAGGTGCGCGCGACCTATTCACTGCTCTCCGCCCATGTCGTCCCGTCCGCCGGCGGAAACACGGAATTCGTCGACATGCGCGCGGTCTATGACGCGCTTCCCGAAAGCACCCGATCGCGCCTGGACGGGCTGGTCGCCGAGCATTCCTACTGGTATTCGCGCAGTCTCGGTGGCGGTCCCGCGCCTACCGATGCCGAGCGCGCCTCACGCCCTCCGGCCCGGCACGCGCTCGTGCATGTGTGCCCCGGCTCCGGTCGCAAGTCGCTCTATATCGCGTCGCACATTTCGGGAATCGTGGGCTGGCGGGAAGACGAGGCATGTGCGCTGATCGATGAGCTCATGGCCTTTGCGACCCAGCCGCGGTTCATCTACAGCCACGACTGGCGCGTCGGCGACGTCGTGATCTGGGACAACCTGGCGACGATCCACCGCGCAACGCCTTTCGACGATACCCGTTACCGTCGCGACATGCGCCGCACCACCTGCCGGGAAAGGCTCGTCCACTCGTGAGTTGGGATTGGAGCATCCACGAGAACGCGTGCACGCCGCCAAACTAGGGAAACCACGGCCGATGAAGCCCGTGATGGCGCTGGTGGCGGTGGCCTGCGCCGCGGTAGGCGTCTCCTGCGCCCAGCAGCCCGCGCGCGAGCGAAGCGACGAGCCGCCGCTCGCCGTTGCGTCCATTCCCTTACCGCCACCGCCGGTTGTCGACTCGCCCCGCGCTCCGCTCAGTGCCATCGGCCGCATCAATCGTCGGCGGGGCGGATTCTGTAGCGGGGTCCTGATTGCGCCCGACAGGGTGCTGACGACGGCCCACTGCCTGTGGGACGTGGAACTCGGCCGCTGGACCGCCGTCGCTGACCTTCATTTCCAGGCCGGATACCATCTCGGCAACGACCTTGCGCACCGCAGGGGTGCGGCGATCGAGTTTCCCGCCGGCATCGAAATGACGAAACGGGGCCTGCCCCGGCGTGCCGTGGATGACTGGGCGATCCTGACCCTCGACCATCCCATCGCAATCGAGAGCACCATCCGACCGGTTGAACCGGCGCGCCTCGAAGGTCCACTGCCGCCGCATGGCCTGGGAGGGCTACTTCGTGCCGGCTATGGCCCTCGTCAACCTCACGCCCTCGCATCCGCGCGCTGCAGGGCGGTGATCCCGTTCAATCCCTCCGTCCTGCTGCATGACTGTGGCGCCACCTTTGCCGAAACGGGATTTCCGATCCTCATTGAAACGTCGGAAGGATGGCGGGTGCTGGGATTGCAGATGGTCAGCCTCAACACGGCGGAGGTCCAGGACGGGCTGGGTATGGTGCTATTGGTCAATGTCCTCGCGGGGCAGCGCCAGACGGTGCGCCGGTAGCCGGGCAACATCCGGATAGCGGTGCAAGACACGTCCGTGATTGGGGCGCCTGCTCGATGGACACGCTCTTTTCCACGGATGTATGATCATCCCTGACGAAGAAAACGGTCCAAGAACCGGAGCGGGGAGAAAACGATGGGGGTGAATTTCCCGGCCATCGATGGCGATGGCCACATCCTTGAGCGTCAGGATGAAATCCGGCCCTATCTCGATGACCCCTGGCGCGGGCGGTCGACTCCGCTGTGGCCGGGCGTCCAGCCCTGGGACGCGCATCTGTCCGGAAAGATCAAGCGGCCCGCGGGATACGGGCACAAGCTCGGCGCAAGGCAGGGCGCAAAGGAACAGGTCGACGTCTGGCACCGCATTCTCGACGACCACGACATCGAGCAGGCGATCCTTTTCACGACCGGTTCGGGCAACGCCTGCAAGCTGCAGGAGCGGGCCTTCGCGGCGGCTGTCTCCACCGCCGTCAATCGCCACCTTGCCAACGATTACGTCACCGACCGCCTGCATCCGGTGGGTGTTCTGCCGCTGCGCGATCCGGACGCCGCCGCGCGGGAGGTCGAGCGCGCCGCCGCCCTCGGCCTTCGTGCGTTCGAAATCCTGACAGATGGGTTGCCGTTCGGGCTTGGTGATCCGTTCTTCGACCCGGTCTACGAGGCCGCCCAGGCCGCCGATGTCGCGATCTGCATCCACGGCAGCCGCTCCGCGGCGCATGAATGGGGTACGGACAAGCTGAGTACGTTTGCCGAGGTCCATTGCTACGGGTTCCCGGCGGGGATGCTGCTCAATTTCACGTCCGTCATGGCCCAGGGCGTGCCGATCCGCTTCCCGCGACTCAGGCTCGCCTTCCTCGAGATCGGCGCGACCTGGTTGCCCTATTACCTCGACCGCCTGGACGAGCATTGGGAGAAGCGCCACGAAGAGGAAATGCCGCATCTCGGCAAGAAGCCGTCGGCGGTATTCCGTGACTCCACCATCAAGGTCTCCATCGAAGGCAAGGAGTCGCTGCTGCGCGAGACCATCAACTTCGTCGGCGTTGAACACCTGATCTACGCCACGGACATTCCCCATTGGGACGGGGAGTTCCCGGAAAATCTCGAGGAGATCCGCGCCACCAATGTCATCAACGACGAGGAGAAGCAGGCCATATTGCGCGAAAACGCAAAGAGCCTTTACGCGCTCTAGGTCGAAACCCGCGAAGAATCCTGATCATCAATAGGGGGGCAACATGCTGAATCGACGCATTCCACTCATCGTCGCCGCTTTGGCTTTTCCGGCGACCGTCCTCGCAAGTGGTACGGCGGTCGCATCGGTCGCGGAATTCTACACCGGGAAGACCGGCACCATCATCGTCAGTTCGGGGGGCGGGAGCTATACCGCGATAGCGCGAATCGTCGCGCCGTACATGACGAAATACCTGCCCGGGAATCCCACATTCATCGTGAAGAACATGCCCGGTGCCGGCCACGTTCTGGCGACGAACTTCATGTATCGCCAGGCGCCGAAGGACGGGACCCATATCGCGACGGTGGGCAGCGCCATTCCCTTGCATCAGGTGCTTGACGGCAAGGGCGTGCGCTACGACGCGCGCAAGTTCAACTGGCTCGGCACCACGGGAATCTCCAACCAGATGGCGATCATCTGGCACAAGGCCGGCGTCAAGACGATCGCCGAAGCCAGGAAGAAGGAAGTCATCGTCGGCGCCACGGGGATCGGAGCCGGTTCGGTCATCTTTCCCACGATCCTCAACAACCTGATCGGCACGAAATTCAAGATCATCATCGGTTACACCAACGCGAACACCATCGACCTCGCGATGGAACGGGGCGAAGTGGAATCGCGCCAGAGCTATTCCTACGGTTCTTTCAGGATCAATCACCCGACCTGGGAAAAGGAAGGCAAGGTTCATTTCCTGTACCAAGTCGGAACCAGCGTGGATGAAGGTGTGCCCGGCATTCCGCTGATGACCGACCTCGCGGAGAACGACGAGCAGCGCAAGATCCTGCAGCTGATGACGGCGCCGTCCGTTCTCGGGCGGTCTTATCTGGCGCCGCCCGACCTCCCGGCGGACCGGCTTGCGGCCCTGCGCGAGGCCTTCGCCAAGTCCCTGAGCGACCCCGCGTTCAAGGCGGAAATGGACAAGCGCGGGCTCGATCTCTATTCGGCATCGTGGGAACGTGTCACTCAGCTCGTGAACAGCATCATCGACACCCCGCCCGATATCGTCGCCAAGGCGAAAGCCGCGCTCGAAGTGCGCGGCGCGGTGAAATGCCAGGACGTCATGGCATCCGACCCGGACCGCTGCGGCAAGAAAAAGAAGAAGCGGAAAAAGAAGAAAAAGGAATAGCCGCCGAGGCGGGAATCGCCGGGCAGGCACTTTTCTGCCCCGATTCGCCCCTTTGATCAGTCCCGCCGGGCGTATAGAGTAATGGGAACGAATGCCTGTTTGGCGCACGCATCACTATGGGAGGGCCGCATGGCCAAGATACGACATCTCGCGATCAAGACACCCAATCCGCAAAGGCTGGCGGACTTCTACGAGAGCGCGTTCGAGTTCGAAGTCGTGTTGCGCAGCGAAAGCGGCGCGGTCTACCTGACCGACGGCTATCTCACGCTGGCGCTGCTCAAGTGCCGGCCCGAGGACTCGCCGCCGGGCATCAATCATTTCGGCATTGCGGTCGAGGATGCGGACGCGGCCTGCCGCAAGCTGGTCGAGCTCGGCCTGCCGCAGCCGACCGTGCGGCCGTCGAACCGGCCCTACGCCGAATTGCGGGCGATGGACCCGGATGGCAACCTGTTCGACCTCTCGCAGCACGGCTACGACGAAGAGCAATACCTGCCCGAGCGGGAAGCGGCGCGCAAAAAGGAAAAGGTGGGCTGACGGGGCGTCTATCGTCCTGTCGTTCCATTCTGACAAACGGGAGGCTTCGATGCGCATGATCGCACGCGTGATTGCTGGCGCCATGGCCGTGGCTGTGCTGGCTCTGGCCGTGCCGCAGGCGACGGTCGCCAAGGATTTTTACGAAGGAAAAAGCCTGACCCTGTTCGCCGGCTATCCGCCGGGGGGCGGTGTCGACAACGAAATGCGCCTAATCGCGCAGTTCTTCGGCAAGTTCATTCCCGGCAAGCCCAACATCGTCGCCAAGAACATGCCCGGCGCGGGCGGCATGCTGCTGGGCAACTATATGTTCAGCAAGGCCGCGCCCGACGGGCTGACGCTGGGCATGCCGGGGCGCAGCGGTTTCCTGCTGGCCAACTCCATCGGCCACAAGGGAGCGCAATACGACCTGCGCAAGTTCACCTATGTCGGCAGCGCGGTGAGCACCAATTCGATCCTGTGGCTGCGCAAGAGCACGAACATCCGCACGCTGGACGAGTTGAAGAAGGCGAAAAAGGAAATCGTCCTCGGCGGCCTCAATTCGCGTTCGCAGAACGTGGTGGTACCGCGGGTGCTCAACAAGTATGAAGGCTTTCCCTTCCGCACCGTCTACGGCTATCCCGGGTTCCATGCCGTGCTCATTGCGCTGGAACGCGGCGAGGTCGACGGGCTGTTCTCCCATGAGGGCTCCATCCAGGGCACGCGTCCGGACATGATCGCTTCGGGCATTGTGGTCCCGATCTTCCAGACCTTCCCGATCGAACCCAACCTGCCGGTCATGAGCAGCTTCGTGACCGATCCGCGCGAGCGCGACCTGTTGCGCCTGCTGAACGCCCCCAGCCGCATCGGCCTGCCCACTCTCGGGCCGCCCGGCATGAACGCCGAGGCGACGAAGATCCTGCGCGCCGCCTTCCAGAAAATGGCGGCCGACAAGACCTTCCGCGAAACCGCCGACAAGCGTGGCATGCACGTGGCCGACCCGGCGACGGGCGAGGAATTGCAGGCCTTCATCGCGGAAAACCTCGTCTCGGTTCCCGAAGATGTGGTGAAGGAGTATCTGTCCTATACCGAACGCAAGAAGTCGAAGAAGAAAAAGAAGAAAAAGCAGGAGTAGCAAGCGGGTTACACACGGAAGCGGCGGGGCATGCCCCGCCGTTTTTCGTTCCTCGCGGGATGACCCGCTGCGCATGTCGCTTGGTCCGTGCCGGGCCCATGACCTAGTATGGTCGGGACACGCGGGTGATGCGCCCGCCGAAAAAGAAGAAAAACATCCGGGGGAGACGTCCATGGCCGCAAATCGGCGGCACGATTTCATCGCCGTTGGCGACGTTCGCATCTGAGGGTTTGGCGATGGATTTCGACCTCCCTGAAGAAATGCGCCTGTTGCAGAACACCCTGCGGCGTTTCGTTGATGGCGAGCTCATCCCACTCGAAGGCCGGTCCCTCGACGGCCAGAAGCTGAAGCCGGAGATCGAGTCGCACCTGGTGGCGCGCGCCAGGGAGCTCGGTCTGTGGCTGATCGACCTGCCCGAGGAATACGGCGGGCAGGGCCTCGGCCTTCTCGCCCGCGCCGTGGTGTGGTCCGAGCTCGGCCGAACGACGGCGCTGCCGACGCGCCACGTACCGATCCTCGGCCCCGACATCCGTCCGGTGATGTACTTCCTGAGCGACGAGATGAAGGAACGCTATCTCTATCCCACGGTGCGCGGGGAGCGGCGGTCCTGCTTCGCCCAGACGGAGCCCGACGCCGGCTCCGACCCGGGGTCGATGCGCACCACGGCAGTGCGTGACGGCGCGGATTACGTCGTCAACGGCGTCAAGCGCTTCATCACCGGCGCCGACGAGGCGGACTACATGCTGCTGATGGCGGCGACCGACCGCAGCAAGGGATCGCGTGGCGGCATTTCCTGCTTCATCCTCGACATGGACACGCCGGGCGTGCGGCTCGCGGGGTTCCACGAGACGATGACGGGGGAACACCCGTGGGAGATCGTGCTCGACAACGTCCGCATCCCCGCGACGCATCTGATCGGGGAGGAGGGCGGGGGGTTTGCCCTCGGCCAGAAATGGCTCGGCATCGGCCGGGTCAAGCAGGGGGCGCGTGCCTTGGGCGTCACCCGCCGGTGCCTCGAGCTTGCCGCCACCTACGCCAGGCAGCGCGTGACCTTCGGCAGGCCCCTGGCCGAACGCCAGAGCGTGCAATGGCCCCTCGTGGACAGCTACGTCGCGCTCGAAGCGGCGGAGCTGCTGGTGTACCGTACGGCATTGAAGTTCGACCGGGGCCTGGACGTTCGCCACGATGCCTTCACGGTGAAGCTCTATTGCACCGAAATGGCGTGGCGGGCGGCGGAGATGTGCCTCCAGGTGCACGGCGGCATCGGCCTCACCACGGACCTGCCGGTGGAGCGGCTGTGGCGCGACCAGCGCTCTCACCTCATCACCGAAGGTGCGCCGGAAATCATGCGCATGGTGCTCGCGCGCCATGTGCTCAACCAGTTCGGTTCGTAAAGGAGTCCTGATGCGTGCCATAGACGCCGACGCCCATGTGATCGAGAGCATGTCCACCTGGGACCTCGTCGCCCGGGAGGCGCCGCGCGACATGCCGATGATCACTCAGCGCGTCTCCGGCCGGGAGATCCTCAACAGCGAGGGCCACGTCCAGCAGGAGTTCTGGGTCATCAACGGCCGGGTCCACAACCGCGACCGCAACGTCGGAGCGAACACGACCGAGGACTCGCGCGAGATGCGCGACGTCACCGCCCGGCTGGAGCATATGGACGCGCTGGACATCGAGGTCCAGGTCCTGTTCCCGACCCTGCTGCTGCGGCCGATTGCGGACAACGCGCGCCTCGATTACATCCTGTGCAAGAGCTACAACCGCTGGCTCGCCGGCATCTGGAAGCAGGGCGGGGGACGCCTGCGCTGGGCGGCCGCGCCGCCGCTGCGGGCCATGGACAAGCTCGGCGACGAATTGCGCTTCGCCCGGGACAATGGCGCCTGCGCCGTGTTCATGCGGCCGCTCGA
This sequence comes from Alphaproteobacteria bacterium, assembly GCA_009380075.1. GTDB lineage: Bacteria > Pseudomonadota > Alphaproteobacteria > SMXQ01 > SMXQ01 > WHSO01. Next base: position 32,176 of record WHSO01000022.1, read on the forward strand.
ATGCGAACTGCCCCTCAGCGACGAGTATTTCTTTCCGCTCTATGAGCTTGCGAGCGAGCTCGACCTCGCGATCTGCGTGCACCTCGGCAACGGCAGTTTCGCGGTGCACGACTTCTATACGCGCGACACCACGTTCACGAAGTTCAAGCTGCCCATGCTGGGCGCGCTCCATTCGCTGCTGATGGCGGAGATCCCGGCGAAATTCCCCAGGCTGCGCTGGGGCGTCATCGAGGCCAGTTCGGACTGGCTGCCCTTCCTGGTTGCCGACCTGCGCCAGCGCTTCCTCAAGCAGGGCAAGCGCCTGCCGGAGAACGTGCTGGCCGCGAACCGGGTCTATGTCACCTGCCAGACATACGACGACCTGCCCAACGTGCTGCGGGTGGCGGGGGAAGACAACCTCGTGATCGGCACCGACTACGGCCACGCCGATTTCTCGAGCGAGATCGAGGCCATCCGCCTGTTGCAGGACAAGGACGGCGTCTCGCGCGACGCCGTGCGGAAGATACTCTGGGACAACGCCAAGGCGCTTTACGGCCTCGCCTGATCGAATGGATGCAGGATATCGCCCCCGTGACGAGGGGCGGAAACGACTGGAGGGACAACATGGAATCGCCTGAAGACTTCGAACGTCACATGGCCCAGACGATCTGGGACAACCGCTGGAAAATGCCGAGCGCCTATGAGGTGTTCACCCGGAACCACATGTGCCGCGACGGCGCCGCCGTCTATGCCCTGGAACACTGCGTTTTCGCCGCGCATTTTCCGCGCTGGTTCGGCTCGGTGGTTGCCAATTGCCCGCATCTCAAGGCGCGGCGCTACATGATCGAGAACATGTACGTGGAAGAAGTCAACGACCCGACCATCTCTAACGGCCACTACGAAAGCCTCGTGGACTTCGCCGTCGCCCTCGGCCACGCGCGCGAGGCGGTCTATGCCTACAAGGGCAAGATCTATACCCGCCTCGCCATCGCCTACTGGGACCGGGCGACCCGCGCCTGGCCCTGGCTCGAGGGTTTCGCTGCCGTCGCCGGGCTCGAAGCGGCCCGCGGGCCCGCCGTGCTGAAGCTCGGCAACGCGCGTCCCAACAGCCGCGCCGTGTTCAAAGCGCTGAACCTGCCCGACGCCGCGATGTCGCATTGGCAGGCAGCGGAAACCGCCGACTACGGCGAGGACGGCCACGGCGACATGACGCTCAAGATCCTGTCCGAATACGCCACCACCGAAGAGCAGCAGAGCCGAATCCTCGAGGTTCTTGCCGAGACCATGGAGGTCCGCCGGCACCATTTCGACTGCATTGGCCGCGATTGCCTGAAGGCGGCCGGCGTGCCCCTGGAAACGGTCGGGGCCGCCGCCTGACCATTGCAGAGTGGGCGGCGGCATCGGCCGCCGCCCCGCCGCGTCCTACTTACAGGCTATGGTCTTCGCCGCCGTGCCCTGGTAGGCGAAGTCGCAGGCGAGACCGGCCTTGAGCTGCTTGCGCTTCGCCGCCTTGCCGTCGATCGTCACCTTTGTGCCGCTCGACGACACGTTGAGGCGGCCCTTCTTCGCGCCGGCCTCGAACGACACCTTGCGTCCATCGTTCTCGACCTTGGTGATGGCGCCCTTCACCTTTTCGATGGGCCCGGCGACCTTCGCCATTTCGGTGCGGTCCGTCTTCTGCGACGCTTCGACCGCGACCTTGACGATGGCGGCGGGGATTTTCTCCAGCCGTTCGATGCGCGCCTTCATGGCGTCGCCCGACATGGGGTCGAGCACCATTTTCTGGCGGTCCATATCGGCCTTGAGCTTGGCATCTTCATAGGTCCTGACGAAGGCGGCCTTGAGTTGCGTCGCCTGCGCCGGCGCGATGTCCGGGGGAGCGACGAAGGGGCGCGTCCACGAGTCAGGGGCAAGAAGGAGCTCCAGCACCTGGCGGTCCTCCGGTGTCCTGGTGAACTCGGTGATCAGCGGCACGTCCGGCATGTGGCGCTTCTCGGCCAGCGAGATATCGAGCAGGAAGGTGATCTTCTTGCCGGGGATCCAGTCCGGGCGGCTCGAGTTGGTGCTCGATATGGTCGAAGCGCAGCGGCCCTGGATCTCTCCCCGCTCCATCGCCAGATGCAGCGCGGCCGAGCCCGGATAGCCCGCAATCACCTTGATCTTGGTGCCGACCAGGTTGTTGAGGATCACCGGGGTCGTCACGGTCATCGACCGCCCGTTGGTCCCGCCGACGATGAACTGCTTTTCGAGGATATCCTTTGTCGTCCGGAAGGGCGTCTGATGCCAGGCGACGCAATAGGTGCCTTCGCTGCCCAGGCTGCCGAGCCAGGTAAATTTCGATGCCGTGAACTTGGCGTTCTCGACACCAAGAACGGAGGACGTCGGGACCTCGCGCCCCAGCGCGCCGATCTCGCGGCCGTCCTTGCGGGCGGAGTTGTACAGGTAGTTCGCCAGCTTGACGCTGCCCGCGCCCGGCATGTTCTTGACGACAATATCCGGATTGCCGGGAATGAGACGCCCGTAATGACGGGCAAAAGTGCGCGCGTAACTGTCGTAACCGCCGCCCGGCGCGTAGCCCACGTAAAGCGTGATCTGCTTCCCCTTGAAGAAATCTTGGGCGTCTGCGGTTGCCGTACAGGCGACGAGTGCCGTCAGGACAATCGCCGTACGGAAAGTGAACGTCGTCATGGTTGCCTCCTCTGCGGCCTTCGTCGTTCCTGACCCCGGGGGCCGGGCCTCGCCGGGCGTGGCCGCTTGCCGCTGCACGGCGCTTGATTAATAAGTATAGCGCCGACGGATGTGCGCGGCGACGTCCGTCGGAAAGGGAAAACTGTCTTTCCCGGTGGTTTTTTCTTTCGCACGCCGTCGCATTGCCCGAAAATGCGGTCCGAACGCGCCCTCAGGCGCGACCAACGATATCTAGGGGGATAGCACCATGCCACCGACGACTTCCGTCCTTCGCGCGCTCGCCATCGGCGCCGCCGTCACCGTGGCCCTGCCTGCCGGGGCGGCGGACCTCCCCAAGGCCACCGAGAAGATGCTGGCGGCGCTGAAGCTCGACGCCGGCATCCTGAGCGGCCTCGACAAGGAACTCGCCGTACCGCAGGCCTGGGTCGATGCGGCGAAGAAGGAAAAGGAAGTCATCATCTATACGTCGACCCGCCCCAAGGCGTGGGAGAAGATGCATGGAATCCTGAAGGAACGCTATCCGTTCATCAATTTTCGCCATGAGGAAACCAACACGGCGGAACGGCGCTGGGTGCGTCCGCTCGCCGCCTTCACCCAGGGCAGGATCATCACCGACGTCGTGATGGACATGTCGGGCAGCGTCTTCAAATTCCGCGACGCGGGCGCGCTGATCCCGCTTAACGACCTGCCGGGCTACAAGAATTTTCCGGAGGAAGTGCGCCAGAAGGACCACATCGCCGTTGCCGTGCGCTCGCGTTACTGGTGCATGTCCTATAATACCAAGAAGATCAAGGCGGCGGATCTGCCCAAGACATGGGACGACGTGCTGACCAATCCGGCCTTTGCCGACAAGAAGTTGGCGCTGCTTAACCGCTCCAACCTCTGGCTCCTCAACGTCTGGACGGTGAAGGGCGACACCTGGGGCAAGCAGTACACCCGCGATCTCTTCACCAAGCTGTCGCCACAACTGCGCAAGGAAGGTCTCAACGCCGGGATCACCCTCGTCGGCATCGGTGAAGCCAACGCGGCCATCCCCTCGGCGATGATGCGGGTCGGCCCCGAGGCGAAGAAGGGGGCGCCCGTCGCCTTCCATTGTCCGGAGCCGGTGCCCTACACCATTTCCGACATGGCGATCCTCAAAGGCAGCCCGCGCACCAACGCGGCCAAGATCTTCGTCAACTGGTTCCTGTCCAAGGAAGGGCAGATCGCGCAATACTGGGGAAATTACTCGCCGCCGTCACACAAGGAATTGCTGCGCAAGGAGTTCCTGTTCTACCCCGAAGCCGTCGCCGGCAAGAAGATCGCGGTCCTGGACGACCGGGCGGAGGCCCTGTCCAAGCAGGTGATCGAGGAATGGAACAAATACTGGATCGGCGCCGGCGGACCGGGGCCGAAGAAGAAAAAGAAAAAGAAGAACTAGGCCGCGAGGGATCGGAATTTCCGCTTATTGGGGCGTGCAGGGGTCTCTAGATTGGTCCGGTTTGACAACAACGCCGCCGTGAGAACACGACGGAGCCGGAGCGCCTGATGTCCTATGTCGTCGCCGTCGATATCGGCGGAACCTTTACCGACCTCGTCGCCTTCGATCACGACAGCCAGAACGTGATCTATACCAAGAGCCCCACGACCTATGGCAATTTCGTCGACGGCATTCTCGAATGCTTCGCCAAGGCCCGGGTACAGCCGGCCGATGCGACATTCCTCAATCACGGGACGACGCTGGTCATCAATTCGCTGATCCAGCGCCGCGGCGCCAGGACGGCGCTGGTGACGTCGAAGGGCTTTCGCGACGTGCTCGAGATCGCGCGCGGCAACCGCCCCGATCCGTTCGATCTCTATTACCAGCGCGACGAGCCCCTGATCCCGCGCGAGCTGCGCTTCGAGGTGCCCGAGCGCATGGACGCCAAGAACGAGGTCATAACGCCTCTCGATACGGCGGCACTTGAAGCCCTGGCCGCGGAACTGAAGGACCTGGGCGTCGAGGCCGTCGGCGTCTTCTTCATGAACTCCTATCTCAATCCGGGCCATGAGGAGCAGGCGGCCGAGACCCTGCGCCGCCTGCTGCCGGAAACCTACGTGACATTTTCGACCGAGCTGACCCGCGAATGGTACGAATACGAGCGGTCGTCTACCGTCGCCGCCAATGCCTATGTCGGGCCGCAGGTGAACACCTACATTCGCCGCCTTGAAAGCGAGATGCAGGGCAAGGGGTTCGACGGGTCCCTGTTCATGATGGGATCGAACGGCGGCCTCCTGTCGGTGGACCGGACCTGCCGGCAGCCCATCGGCTTGGTCGAATCGGGTCCCATCGGCGGCTGCATCGGCGCCGGGGCCTATGCCGGGGCGCTCGGCTTCGACAATGTCGTCGCCTTCGACATGGGGGGCACCACGGCCAAAAGCGCGTTGGTGGAGAACGGCCGCTTCTCGGTCGAATCGGTCTATTACGTCAACGGCTACGTCAAGGGGTTCCCGATCAAGTCGCCGGTCATCGACATCGTCGAGGTCGGTTCCGGCGGCGGCTCGATCGCCTGGCTCGACGACCAGAAGCGCCTGCACGTCGGACCGCAGAGCGCGGGTTCGACGCCGGGCCCCGTGTGCTACGGCAACGGCGGCACGGAGCCGACCATCACCGATGCCAACCTCATCCTGGGCCGGCTTAACGCCTCCCGGTTCCTCGGCGGCGAAATGACCCTGGATATCGAGGCCGCCCGGCGCACCCTGGCGGAGAAGATCGCCGAACCGCTCGGCTACGGCGGCGACGAGGGCCTGATCAGGATGGCCGATGGCATCGTCTCCATCGCCACCGTCATCATGGCGGGCGCCATCCGCCGCGTGTCCGTCGAGCACGGCCTCGACCCCCGCGATTTCGTCCTGTTCTGCTACGGTGGCGGCGGGCCGCTGCACGCCCGCGCGCTCGCCCATGAGCTGTCGATCCCGACCGTCGTCATCCCGCCCGAGCCCGGCAACTTCTCGGCCATCGGCATGCTGCTGGCGGACGCCCGGCTCGACCTGTCGAAGACCTTTGTAGGCATGTTGGAAGGCGCTACGGTGGGAGAGATCCAGGGGCAATTCGCCGAAATGGAGTACGAGGCTGCCGCCGCCCTGGCGGCGGAATTCGGCGCGTCCGAGGTGACGTTCGAGCATCACGCCGAGATGCGCTATCGTGGGCAGCGCCACAACATCAAGGTGCCGGTCTCAGGGCTCGCCGACGAACGCGCGATCCGGGCGGCCTTCGAGCACGACTACAAGCGCCGCTACGGCCATGCCGACCCCAAGGCCGCGGCCGAGTTCCAGGCCCTGCACCTGTCGGCTTTCGCCAGGCAGCGCCGTCCGGACATCGCCCGGCTGCCGCGGGCCCAGGCGTCGGCGGGGTCCGAAGCCAAGCGCCCGGTCTATTTTGGCGGGGCCGGTGGTATGGTCGAGACCCGGATCTACGACCGCGACGGGCTCGCCCCCGGCTTCACGGCGGCCGGGCCGGCGGTAATCGAGGAATACGGTTCGACCACCCTGGTCTGGCCGGGGGACCGCTTCGAAATCGGTCCGATGCGGGAAATCCGCATCCAGTGCGGTGTAAAATAAGGAGCTTGTGACCATGGACGCAGCCAGCGACAAGTCCAGCGCCCAATCCACGATCGATCCGATCACGCTGGAGGTTATCCGCCACGGCCTGATCTCGATCACCGACCAGATCGACGCCAACATCACGCGCACGGCGTTCAGTCCCTACATTTATGAATACAAGGATTTCGCCGTCGGAATCGTCACCCCCGACGGTCACCTCATGGCCCAGTGCAAGGGCGGCATGCCGCCCTTCGTCGCCGATTCGGTCGGCACGGCGGTGCGCGACGGGCTCAAGGTCTATGGCCGCGAACGGTTGCATTACGGCGACGTGGTCGTCTGCAACCACGCCGCGGTGCAGGGCCAGCATCTCAACAACACGGTGATGTACACGCCGATCTATGCCGGGCCGGATCGCGAGGCCCTTATTGGCTTCTTCGCCATCAACGTGCACTGGATCGACGTCGCCGGCGCGGCGCCCAAGTCGGCCGACATCTTCGACGAAGGCCTGCAACTGCGCAGCATCAAGCTGTGGTCGAAGGGCGAACCCATCGAGGAGGTCTATCGTATCATCGAGAACAACACGCGTTTCCCGGTGGACCTGCTGGGCGACATCGAATCCCAGCTCGCGGGCTGCCTCCTCGGGCGCGACCAGACGGCGGCTCTGGCCGAACGCTACGGCATCCCCACCTTCTTCAGTGCGGTGGAAACCATTCTCGACCAGGGCGAGGCGGCGGCCCGTGCCCGCATCCGGGCGCTTCCCGACGGCACCTACGAGGCCGAAACCTTCCTCGACAACGACGGCGACAACGACACACCGATCCCGATCCGCGTCAAGGTGGTGATCGCCGGTGACGAGCTGACGGTGGACTATACCGGTCTCGCGCCGCAGCAGAAGGGTTGCGTCAATTCGGGCTACTACGGAGGCGGCGTGACGACCGCGCGGGTCGCCTTCAAGTACCTGATCATGCCCAACGAGCCGGCCAACGAAGGCATCTTTCGCCCGCTCAAGCTGGTGCTGCCCGAGGGCACGATCCTGAGCGCCGATCCGTCGGCGCCCATGGGCAACTACTCCATGCCTTTCCCGAGCGTCATCGACGTGGTCATTCGGGCGCTGGGCAAGGCGGTGCCGGAGCTCGCCACCGGCGGCCATTTCGCCACCCATTCGGGGTTCCGCCTCCACGGCCGCTGGCCCGACGGCACGCCCTTCAACGGCCACGACAGCGGTCACGGCGGCTGGGGCGCCTCGGCCCGCGGCGACGGCGCCGGGCCGTTCCGCACCATGGCCCACGGCGACACCCGGCTGATTCCGCTGGAACTGCAGGAATCCATCCTCCCCATTCGCATCCACGAATTCACCCTGCGACAGGATTCGGCGGGCGCCGGGCGCTATCGGGGCGGGCTGGGCTTTCGCAAGGTCTACGACATCACCGCCGACTGCCTGCTGCAGACCAACCTCGATCGCACCAAACACGCGCCCTGGGGTGCCGCCGGCGGCAAGGACGCCCTGCCGGGTCGGGTCACGGTCTTTCACAAGGCGGGCGGCGACCCGGTCATCATGTGCAAGGCCAAGGGCTACAGGCTCGCGGCCGGCGACCGGGTGGTGCTCGAGACCGGCGGCGGCGGCGGTTACGGCCCGCCTCGCGAACGGGCGCGGACCGCCGTGACGCGCGACCTTGCCCGCGGCTATATCTCCCGCGAAGCTGCGGCGCGCGATTACGGATTCAAGGACTGAGCCGCGCCTTTCGTAGCCGACGGGCAGCCTCTATTATCGGCTTATTCAGGGCAGGAACACCAAGGACACAAGAACATGTCGACACTTCCGTTTCCCAAGGGCGCCAAGGCCGCCGATCCCAAGGACAAGGACTGGCAGCCGATTCCCATCGACACGTTTCTCGAATGGCGCGACGCCCAGGGCATACCTGTCGTCACGGATTTCTTCATCAAGGACATCAGCACCGTCGAGCTTGGCCACTGGGACCTGAAGGGCGTCCCCGCGGCCTTCGTCATCCTCGACGGCGCGGGCGATACCAACGACGCCTATATCTGCGAAATCCCCGCCGGCGGGAAGACCAAGCCGCAGAAGCACCTCTATGAAGAGACCGTCTATGTGACGAAAGGGCAGGGTGCAACGACCGTCTGGCAGCGCGACGGGCGCAAGCATACGTTCGAATGGGGGCCGGGAAGCCTGTTTTCCATCCCCATCAACGCCAACTACCAGCACTTCAATTCATCCGGCAGCGACGTGGTGCGCTATTACGCCGTCACCAACTGCTGTTTCATCATGAACCTGTTCCACAGTCCGGACTTCATCTTCAACAGCGACTACGCCTTCAACGACCGATTCAACGCCGACGAAGGCGAATATTTCGGCAAGCAGGAGATCTTCGGCCGCTTCTTCATGACCACTAACTTCGTGCCTGACCTCAATACGCTGCATCTTGCGGACTACAGCGAGCGCGGCAAGGGGAGCACCAACATGAAGTTCGACCTCGCTGGCAACACCATGGGGGCGCATATCTCGGAGTTTCCGGTGGGAACCTACAAGAAAGGCCACCGTCACGGCCCCGGCGCCCACGTCATCATCGTCAGCGGTCAGGGCTATTCGCTGCTCTGGCGCGACGGGGAGGAGCCGCGTCGCGTCGACTGGGGCCCCGGCAGCGTCGTCGTGCCGCCCGACCAATGGTTCCACCAGCACTTCAATTCGGGCGCCGAACCAGCCCGCTACCTCGCGCTGCGCTGGAACAACTGGCGCTTTCGCTTCATGAAGTCGGCCAAGCGCCGCAACGAAACCTTCACCAGCATCAAGGAAGGCGGCAGCCAGATCGAATTCATCGACGAGGATCCCGCCATCCATCGCGACTTTGAGGCATCGCTGGCCAGGGCCGGCGCGCAATGCGGCATGGGCGCCTATCACCCGTTCTGCTCTTACCGCAAGGCGGCGGAATAGGGGGCAGGCGCATCCGGCCCGCCGAAAGCGGCCGGTTCAGTCCCGGAAGAAGCAGAGGAGGCGCGCTTCCATGCTTTCGCGCGGGGACGCATGGGGGGGCGAGGCCGGATCGTCGAAGGCGCAGTGGGCGGTGAATCGCGCGACGTCCCGACGCGAATCGTAGCACTTGAAGACCAGCGCTTCGTCCCGCGTCATTTCCGAAAAGTAGTACCAGCGATGCGCCGGGTTGTAGGCGATGTGGTAGATCTCGCCCACCCGGTTGGGATAGCGCCGCTCCGTCGGGACGAGATCGGCCGGCGCGATGGAACGCGCGTCGCAGATGCCGAGCGGCGACGACAGGATCGGCCCGCGCACGGCGCGCCACACCTGGACGACCTGCATCCGGTGGCGAAGCAGCTCGTCGGCTTCGTCGGGCAAGAGGTCGCGCACCCGTTGCGGCCCCGACCACTCGGTATAGTCGTTGTGGACATGCCGCACCGGGCCGCGGACCTGACGCGCCTCGCGGATTTCATCGTCGCCGGCGCGGCGCGTATGGTCGAAAACGACGGCACGCGCGCAGCCGGTCTCACGCTCCACTAGCCGCTCGAGTTCCGGGTGGTAGACGGCACGGACCTCGTCCTCGTCGTAGAAATCGGTCACCCGCGTGGGATGGTCCACAAGGCGGAAGCCCTCGCGGTCGAGGGCGAGCGCCGCTTCCCGACCACGCAAGTCCTCGATACGGACCCGGTGATCCGCATAGGTGCCGGTATGGGTGTGGAGCGTCCCGCCTGGGCCGTAGGATGCCGACACCGGCTTCTCGCCGGTTTCGACGACATAGGCCATGTTGGCCTCGACGGTACGTGGCGCGTGGTCGGATTCGGGCATCTTTCCTTCCGGTACCGGACCCAAGGGGCGCGGCGGGCTGCTATCAGTCTAGCGCGGTTGCGGCGGGAGAGGAAAGTGATCCTGCTTTCCATCGCTTCGTGGCACAATCGGCGCCAAAATCCGGTCCCAAATGAGCGAAACCCCCGAAAAACCCTCCCTCAGAACCACCCGTCCTGCCGGTGAAGCCGCCCCGTGGGGCGACCTTTTCCGCGACGGGCGCGCCATCTATTCGGTGCTGGTGATGCTGGGGGTCGTGGTGCATGCGCTCCAGATCCTCGTCGTGACCATCATCATGCCGACCGTCGTGGCCGACGTCGGCGGTGCTTCCTTCTACACCTGGCCGTCGATGCTCTACACCGTCGGCACCATCGTCGGCACCGCCAGTGTCGGACCGGTCTGGGGCATCTTCGGACGGCGCGGTGGCACCGTTGTGACGGCGCTCGTGTTTCTCGGCGCGACCGTCGCCTGCGCACTCGCACCCAACATGGGTTTTCTGGTCGGTGCCCGGCTGGTGCAGGGGTTTGGCGGTGGCCTCATCTTCGGTGGCGGCATGGCGCTGATCAGCAGCCTGTTTCCCGACACGCTGCGGCGCCGGATCATCGCCGTGCAGCAGGGCATCTGGATGGTGGCGCAACTCCTCGGCCCGCTGGTCGGCGGCGGTTTCGCCGAACTCGGCTGGTGGCGGGGATCGTTCTGGGCGATGGTGCCGCTGGCGGCTGCCTTCGCGGCACTTGCGTGGTTCCGCATCCCCGACGACGACCCGTCGGCCGACGCCGCGGGAAGCAAGGCAATCCCGGTGCTGCGCCTCGCGCTTCTGGGGTCGGGCGTCTTCGCCGTCGGCTTGTCCGGTCCCGTCCCGGACATCGCCCTGCGGGTGGCTCTCGTCGCGACGGCCGTCGTGCTGGTGTGGCTGACGCTCCGGCTCGACGCGCGCGCGGCCAATCGCCTCTATCCGACCGGCGCCTTCTCCCCGCGCTCGCCGGTCGGGCTCGCGTTGCTGGTGCTGTTTATGGGAGGCATGGCGCAGACCTCGGTCAACCTGTTCATGCCGCTCCTGCTCCAGGTCGTGCATGGCGTGACGCCGCTGTTCATCAGCTTCATCGCCATCATCATCTCCTTCGGCTGGACGCTTGGCACCTTCGTCGTTTCGGGCTGGTCCGGCCGGCGCGAGGACATGGTCCTGCAGGCGGGCCCGATCCTGATGTTCGCAGGCATCGCCGTCATGGCCCTGGTGGCGGCGCAGCCGATGCTCGTCACTCTTTCGGTTGCCGCGTTCGTTCTCGGCGTCGGCGTCGGCATCCACAATGTGCATCTGGTCGCGCGAACGATCGCCCATGCCGCGCCGGGGGAGGAACGCATCACCTCCGCCTCCCTGCCGTCGATCCGTTCGCTGGGGACCGCCTTCGGCGCGGCGGTGGCCGGCGGCATTTCCACCATGGCCGGGCTCGGCGACGCGACGGAACCCGAAGCGGTCGGCCGCGCGGTGACCCTCGTCTATACCTTCAACCTGGTGCCGCTGGTCCTCGCCATCGTCTTCATGACGCTTCTGGTGCGCATGGGGCGCCGGTCACGCGGAAAGTCCTGAGGCGATCCTATTTGACGGGCAGGTATGGCGCAGCGGGAAGGATGCCTTCCGCCGCCTGCGGCGCGTCCGGGTCGCTGCGGCCGGCGATCTCGCGGATCAGCTTGGTGAGGATCGCCGACTGGAAATCCTTGTAGTCGCGCGCTGGAATGGAAAACGCACCGGGCCCGCCGATGACGTGGTCGAGGAAGAATACGTCGAGGCCCGGAAAGTCGCCGAGGATGGGTAGCCCGTTCACGGTGATCCCCTGGGCCACCGCCTGGTCGCGCCCGACGGCCGCGGGCATGCCGTCCTTGTCGGGGCCGTCGCCGGACAGGTCCACGACCTTCCGGGTTCCTTCGAACGAGTTGGCCATGATCGACTGCGCGCCGTATAGGATGGCGCTGCCGACGGCGGTGCCGCCGCCGTAGATTTCCCGGGGATGGGTTTCGAGGGTCTGGGAAATCTTCTCGACATCGGCGGCGGTGCTGACCACCGTCCACGGTACGATCACCGATTTGTGGAAATGGCCGCTCCATTCGACATAGGAAATGGCGATGCGCCCAAGCTGACCGTTACGGATGGCCGACACGACCCTCGGATTGCGCAGGGCACGGGCATAACCGATGCGCTGGAGCAGGAATTCCTCGCGATTGACGCTGCCCGAGACATCCGCCATCAGGATGAGTTCGAGGTCCACCTTTTCCTGGGCGCGGGCCGCATCGGGGAGGGTGAGAACCAGGGTCAGGGTGAGGAACAGCCAGCGCATCATCGCCTCAAGTAGACACTTTGCCGGGGCCATTTTCCAGCGGAACTGTGGCAGGAACTGGAAACCTTGTTTCCAATGGCGGTTGTCGCCACGCCGGCCCGGGGGTAGGCTACCGGCCACGGGAATGACAGGGGGCTATAGTCCCCAACAAGAAATCCGGCCCGCGGCATGCCCGCCCGAGGCCCGTGTGTGATCCATGGGAGGAACGTCATGTCCTACGACATCGTCATCAAGGGCGGCACCGTTATCGACGGCTCCGGCCTGCCGGGTTATCGCGCTGACGTCGGCATCTCCGACGATCGCGTCGCCGCCATTGGCGACCTTGCGGGCGCTTCGGCCAAGGAAACCATCGACGCCGAAGGCCACGTCGTCTCGCCGGGTTTCGTCGACGGCCATACCCACATGGATGCCCAGGTGTTCTGGGACCAGGTCGGCGGGAACTCCTGCTGGGCCGGCGTCACCTCGGTGGTGATGGGCAACTGCGGCTTCACCCTCGCGCCCTGCGCGGAGAAGGAAAAGCATCTCGTCCTGCATAATTTCGAGCGTGCCGAGGATATCGCCCCAGAGGCGATGGAAGCGGGTATCCCCTGGACGTGGGAGACCTTTCCTGAATACCTCGACGCCGTGGACGCGCTGCCCAAGGGGCTCAACTACGCATCCTACGTCGGCCATTCGGCCCTGCGCACCCACGTCATGGGTAAGCGCGCCATGGAGGAAGAGGCGAGCGCGGACGATTTCGCTGCCATGAAACGCGCGCTGGAGGACAGCATGCGCGCCGGCGCCATCGGATTGTCCACGTCGCGATCGGGGGCGCACCGCACGCCGCTCGGCAAGCCGGTGGCGAGCCGCATGGCGAGCTGGGACGAGTTCGCAGGTCTCGTCGGCATGCTCGGCGATCTCGGTACCGGCATTGTCGAGATGGCGCGCCAGAACATCATCGAGGATCCCGATGAGCGTCGCGACGAGCACGAGAAGATCAAGACGCTGGCCCTCGATACCGGCGTGCCGATCACCTTCGGCAGTTCATTCTACAAGCGCTCCCATCCCGACCAGTGGCGCGAACAGTTCCAGATGGTCGACGAAACCAACGCGCTCGGCGGCAAGATGCTGATCCAGGGCACGGCGACGTGGAACGGCTCGCTGCGGTCGTTCGA
>WHSO01000114.1 GCA_009380075.1 Alphaproteobacteria bacterium
ACACCGTCGCCGTGCGCGTGCCCGCCCACGACGTCGCCCACGCCCTGCTCGCCGCCGCCAGCGTCCCCGTCGCGGCGCCGAGCGCCAACCGCTCGGGGGAGCTGAGCCCGACCACAGTGGCGCATGTCGCGGCGTCGCTGGATGGCCTGCCGGGGCTGATCCTCGACGGCGGGGCAACGCGCATCGGCCTCGAATCCACGGTCATCGACCTGAGCGGCGAGCGCCCCGCCCTGCTGCGCCCGGGCGGCGTGCCGCGCGAAGCGGTAGAGGGGCTCATCGGCCCCCTCGAGCTTCCCGCCGCGGATCCGGCGGAAGCGGCGCGCAAGTCGCCCGGTCGCATCGCGCGGCATTACGCCCCGCGCACGCCGCTCCGCATCAACGCCCGCAGCATGGCGCCGGGGGAAGCGCTGCTCGCCTTCGGCCCCGATGCGCCCGCGGGCGCCGACCAGGCGGTCCTGGTGGCGAACCTGAGCCCGGCGGGGGATACGGAGGAGGCCGCGGCCAACCTGTTCGCCTTTTTGCACCGGCTGGACGCCGCGGGTGCTGCCGCCATCGCCTGCGCCCCGGTGCCCATGGACGGCCTCGGCGCCGCCATCAACGACCGCCTCGCCCGCGCCGCCGAACCCTTGCCCGCCGCCGTCCCGAGGGAGTAAATCATCCCATGACCTCCCCCCAGCCCGACACCGACCTGATCGGAAAGATCAGGGACATCGCCGGCAGCGGCGGCGTACTCACCGAAGCGGCCGATGTCGCGCCCTTCTACCGCGACCATCGCGAGCTGTTCGTCGGCGCGGGGCTCTGCGTCGCCCGGCCCCGGACGACCGAAGAAGTGGCCGCCATCGTCCGCCTCTGCGCCGAGCGGCGGGTGCCGGTCGTGCCCCAGGGCGGCAACACCGGCCTCGTCGGCGGCTCGGTGCCGGACGATACCGGCAACGCGGTCGTCATCAGCCTCGCGCGCATGAACCGCATCCGCGAACTGGACGCCGTCAACGCCACCATGACGGTGGAAGCCGGCTGCATCCTCCAGGACCTCCAAGACGCGGCGCGGGACGCCGACCGGCTGTTTCCCCTCAGCCTCGGCGCCGAAGGAAGCTGCATGATCGGCGGGAATCTCTCGACCAACGCCGGCGGCATCGGCGTCCTCAAATACGGCAACGCGCGGGACCTGGTCCTCGGCCTCGAGGTGGTGCTTGCGGACGGCCGCGTGTGGAACGGGCTCAACGGCCTGCGCAAGGACAACACCGGCTACGACCTCAAGCACCTGTTCATCGGCGCGGAGGGAACTTTGGGCATCATCACCGCGGCGGTGATGAAGCTCTATCCGCGCCCGGCCGCGCAGGAAACCGTGTTCATGGCGGTGCCCCGGATCGAGGACGTGATGGGCCTTCTGAACGACGCCCGCGCGGCATCGGGGGATTGCGTCACCGCCTTCGAGCTCCTGCCGCGCCTCGGTCTCGACCTCGTGCTCAAGCATTTCGAGGGAACCCGCGCGCCGCTCGAGACGGTGACGCCGTGGTACGTGCTGATGCAGTGGAGCGCCGGGGCCGGGGCCGGCGACGCCGAGGCGGCGCTGCGCCGCGCGCTTGAATCCTTCCTCGAGGGGCGGTTCGAGGCGGGCGTGATTACCGACGCGGCGCTCGCCGCGAGCGAGGCTCAGGTGAAGGAGTTGTGGAAGCTGCGCGAGGTCCTGCCCGAATCCCAGACCCGCGAGGGCGGCTCCATCAAGCATGACGTTTCGGTCCCGGTCTCGCGGGTGAGCGAGTTCATCAACCGGGGCACGGCGCTGCTGGAATCCCACATGCCCGGCATCCGCGTGTTCCCCTTCGGCCACGTCGGCGACGGCAACATCCATTTCAACGTGACCCAGCCGGTCGGCATGACCAAGGCGGAATTCCACGGTCACTGGGAGGAGATCAACCGCCTCACCCACGACCTGGTGATGGAGATGGACGGCAGCTTCTCCGCCGAGCACGGCATCGGCCGGCTCAAGCGCGGCGAGCTTGCGCGCTACGGCGATCCGCTGGACCTCGAATTGATGCGCCGCATAAAGTCGGTCCTCGACCCCGACGGGATCATGAATCCGGGCAAGGTGCTCTAGCATGGCGGGAACGGAATCGGCGCTGATCGTGGGCGCGGGCGCTGGCCTCTCAGCGGCGCTTTGCCGCCTGTTCGTGGGAGAAGGCATGGCGGTGGCGTTGGCGGCGCGCGATGCGGGCAAGCTCAAGGCGCTGTGCGACGAGACCGGCGCCACGGCGCATTCCTGCGACGCCACCGACCCGGCCGCCGTCGCCGGCCTGTTCGACGCCGTTGCCGCGGCGCAGGGGGTCCCCGATGTCGTCGTCTACAACCCGTCGGCCCGGGTGCGCGGGCCCGTCGCCGAGCTCGACCCGGCGGCGGTATCGAAGGCGCTTTCCGTCACCGCCTTCGGCGGCTTCCTCGTCGGCCAGGCGGCGGCGAAGGGCATGACCGCGCGCGGCTCCGGCACCATCCTGTTCACCGGCGCTTCGGCCTCGGTCAAGGGTTTCGCCAATTCGGCCTCCTTCGCCATGGGGAAATTCGCGTTGCGCGGCCTCGCCGAAAGCATGGCGCGCGAATTGCAGCCGAAGAACATTCACATCGTCCACGTCATCATCGACGGCGGCATCGCCAAAGCCGACGACCCCCGCGCTGCCGAACGCGGGCCCGACGGCCTGCTGCAGCCGCAGGAGATCGCCAGGACCTACCTTCATGCCCACCGCCAGCACCGCAGCACCTGGACCTTCGAGATCGCGCTGCGGCCGTGGACGGAGAAATTTTAGTCGTTCCGCAGGTTCCGTCGGGCGACGCCGTCGGAACCTTGCGATTGCGTTAAGAAAGATGCCGTAAACTGATCTGAGCGCCACCCTGCGTGGAACCGGTTGAGTGATCCCATGCTTTCTCTTGCCCCTGTCCCCCTCCAGTACCATGACGGCTTGCGCCGGGCCGCCCTGTGGCTTTGGGGCACGCTGGTCGCCGCCATCATCGTCATGTCCCTGGTGCCGGATTTCGGCCCACCGGGCGAATTATTCTTCGACAAGATTCTCCACGGGCTCGGGTACGGCTCCGCGGCGGGGCTGCCGTTCCTCGCCTTTCGCGAGCGCCGTTCGGTGTACGTCGCGGCATGCCTCATGCTGCCGATGGGCCTCGTGCTCGAAATCCTGCAGGATCACATTCCGGGACGTGTGACCGACGCGGGCGACGCGCTCGCCAACACGTCGGGAGTTCTGATCGGACTCTTGCTCGGGCCCTTGGCGCGACGCCTCGCCAATCTCTGGTTTGGAATTCGCCCCGACGCCGCGCCGTCCGCCTAACGCCCGTCGCGTTCAGGGACTGGCGACCGGAATGGAACACTCCGAATATTTCTGTATGGTGGCAGCATATTTGGCGATAACCTCCTCCATTCGAGACGGTTCAGATTGGCCTGCCGGGATGCCGCAGCCAGCAATGGCTCCGGGTCCGGGCGGGGCCGGGTTTGGAAAGTGGTGTCATGCTGAAGGTACTGGTTTCCGACGATCATCAGCTTTTCCGGGAGGGGCTCGCGCAGGTTGTTTCCAGGCTGGGGCACGAGGTCGAGATCACCCCGGCTGGCACCTACCCGGAAACCGTGACCGCGATCGCATCGGGTCCGAGGTTCGATCTGGTCCTCGTCGAATGGAATCTTCTACCGACGGCCGAGGGGGGCGGCATTGCCGACGTGGTGCGTCGGGCCGGGAACGTGCCCGTCGTCGTCGTTTCCGCCGTTAATTCACGGGGCGGTGCGCCGTCGGACACGGATCGCGCCCGCGTCGAGCTGCTCACTCACCGTCAGCGCGACGTTCTCGCCCTTGTCGGCGAGGGACGATCCAACAAGGATATCGCCGAGGCGCTTGGCATTTCGGAAGGTACGGTGAAGGTTCACGTCGGTGCTATCCTCAAGGCGCTCGGCACCGCCAACCGGACCCAGGCGGCCCTGATCGCCATAGACTGCGGCATTGCCGCGTTTCCCCACGACACCAGCCGCGCCCGACGCGCCTGACCGCACGCCGGACCCTTTCCTTCCACGCGAACGACGGCGCGCCGGGTTTGCGCGCTTTTGACGGACGGACGCAACGTCCCTAAACTTCGCGCCGTCATGACACGCGTTGCCGGATGGCCGGCAACGGCAACAGGATCAGGGAGATCAGCATGGGCAGGATGGAGACGACGAAGGTCGACGGCGACGACATGGGGCTTTATGTCGCCACCCCCGAGGGCCATGGTCCCTTCCCCGCCGTCGCGATCATGTACCACCGCGGCGGCATCGACGCCTTCACCAGGGACCGCGCCGACCGCCTCGCGCGCGAGGGCTATATCGCCATTGCGCCCGACCTGTTCCACCGCTATCCGGACGTGGAGAACCCGCTGGAGCGGCTCGACGATCTCGAACTCGAGGCCGACATCACCGCCGCCGTCACCCATGTCAGCGCCAAGCCCGCATTCGACGGCAAGCTCGCCATCATGGGTCATTGCATGGGCGGGCGCGTCGCCTTCCTCGGCGCGTCGATCAACCCGGCCTTCTCGGCCGCGGTGATCTACTACGGCGGCAACATGTTCAAGGTCTGGGGCAAGGGCAAGACGCCGCCGTTCCAGCTCCTGTCCGGCATCCGCGGGCCGGTGATCGGTTTCTTCGGCAACGATGACAAGAACCCGTCCCCCGACGACGTGACGAAGATCGACGCCGAGCTCACCCGCCTCGGCAAGGCGCACGAATTCCACCGCTATGACGGCGCCGGCCATGCCTTCCAGAATTTCGTGCGGCCGGAGCAATATCGCGAGGCAGCGGAAAAGGATTCCTGGGCGCGCACCATCGCCTTCCTCAAGGCCGCGCTCGCCTGAGGCGACGGACGACGCGGGCGTCAGCTCAACGCCTGGCGCAGGACCGCGATCCGGACCGGCTTGGTCAAGGTGATGACGCTGGTGAGGTCGCCCGAATCGGCGAGCGCGCGCGCCGCATCGGTGAACCGGGGGTTGTGACCCGTGAGAAAGATGACCCGTGCCGTGCTCCCGACATGGGCCAGCCAATGGGCCAGCTCGACCCCGTCCACCTCGGGCATCACCAGGTCGAGGACGACGACGGTAGGCTGGAAGGATTCGTAGATTTCGGCGAACTCGTCCGCGCGCACCGTCGTGCGGACGTCGAAGCCCAGGCCCTCCGCCACCCTGCGGACGATATCCGTAATGGCCGGGTCGTCGTCGATGACCAGAAGTCGCTTCTCGGACAGGTCGCATCTCCTCGACCAATGATTGCCGTGAATCGGCGCCCGATCAACGCCGGCGTGCCGGAAGGGGGCATCGCCAGCGGGTTCCGGGTGAGCGGCTCCGTTCGGGAGTTCCCCGGCGTTGTCGCCGCCCCGGCATTTTGTTAGGGTTAACGTCAACCCCGGCAAAGGTATCACCCGATCGCGGGCGTGGACTATCGGAGAGAGGCATGACCAGGAATTACCGGACGGTGGACGCGGACGCCCACGTCATCGAGACCCCGTTTACCTTTGAATACATTGAAGAAAAGGATCGCGCCCTTACCCCGCTCGTGGTCAACCAGATCGCCGGGGCGGAACAGAGGTCGAACGAAGGCAAGGCGCGTTCCGAATACTGGATCGTCGATCACCATGTCTACGCCAAGGACCGCAACGTCGAATCGAAGATTTCCCGGGCCGAATGGCGCGAAATGCGCGACGTCGATGGCCGCGTCAAGCACATGGACGAGCTCGAGATCGACGTGCAGATCCTTTTCCCGACCCTGTTCCTGCGCCCCTGCACCGACAATATCGCGGTGGAACGCGCGCTCTTCCGCGCCTACAACCGCTGGCTCGCCGATATCTGGAAGAAGGCACCCGAGCGCCTGCCGTGGGCGGCGATGGCCCCTCTCCGCTCCCCCATCGAGGTGATTCGCGACGAACTGGTCTGGGCCAAGGAGAACGGCGCCAAGTCCGTTTTCATGCGCCCGCTCGAATGCGAGATGGAGATCACCGACCCCTATTTCTGGCCGCTCTATGACCTCGCCCAGGAGCTGGACCTCGCCATCACCTTCCACGCCGGCAACGGTTCGTTCCAGGTGCACGATTTCTTCTTCCCGACCGCCTTCCCCATCCACAAGCTGTCGATGGTCGGCGCCTTCCACGCCCTGATCATGACCGACCTGCCCAAGCGCTTCCCCAACCTGCGCTGGGGCTTCATCGAGGCGTCATCGCAATGGCTCGGCTACGCCATCAACGATGCGATGCTGCGCAAGCGCCAGAAGGGCATCCGCCTCAGCGACAACGTGCTCAAGGATTACAATATCTGGGTCGCGGTGCAGGTGCAGGACGATCTCGACTACATCGTCGGCCGCTACGCCGACGAGGACCACCTTGTCGTCGGCACGGACTACGGCCACACCGACACCTCGGCCGAGATCGAGGCGCTGCGCCTCCTGCGCGACGACGGCAAGATTCCGGCGGCGGT
>WHSO01000049.1 GCA_009380075.1 Alphaproteobacteria bacterium
CTCTCCCGATCCTCTCCGGCTGACTCCAGAGTCCGGAAAAGCCCCGGCGTGCGGGGCCTTTGCGGGAGGCTTCAGAGTGTCAGAAAACACTGCAAATACAATGACTTATGTGGTGGCGGAGAGGGCGGGATTCGAACCCGCGATACGTTTTACCGTATGCACGCTTTCCAAGCGTGTGCCTTAAACCACTCGGCCACCTCTCCCCCGCGGGCTGAATCATTTCTGTGGCAACGTTAACCATATCGCCACCCACGCGATCCGCCCGTCCCGACGCCGACGCAGGCGGCGCACCGCCCTCCGCCGTTCGGGAGGCGGCACGTTACCCGATCGTGCCTAACGATTCAATTTCGGTAAATTTTCCAAATTTGCAACGGGTTATCCTCGCACCTAGGCTTTTACCCCTGTCCCCCGAGGACCGTCGCCGAGACGACGCCGAAGCCGAAGCCGAGGAGGGTAAAGATGATTGCACGCACGATTGCCATGGTGCTGTTGCTGGGTGCCGGATTCTTCGCCGGGGCCGAGTTCCTTCTGTGGATGACCTCCGGCACCTACAACAGTCTGACCGCGCAGGAGCTCTGGCAGGCGCTGGACCGGGCCAGCCTGCAGCGAGCGGAAGTCCTGATCGGGACCGAGTTGAGGCACGAAATGTGGGATCCGATGGCGCTGTACGTTCTGCGCCTGCCGGCGTGGGCGATCCTGGGCGTGCCGGCGCTCGCCCTGATGTGGCATGCGACGCGGCCGCCGCCCGGCCGCTTCTTCAAGCGGCGCCCGCGATCCCGCATGTTGCCGTTGAGCGGCCGGCGTCACTATTCCTGACGCGCGAGCGCGCCGATCTTCCAGCTGATCTGCGGCGGGATACCCGCCTCGTCGAACAGGCGGCCGATCGGGCACTTGTCCACCGCCAGTGTCTTGAGCCGTTCGATTCGGGCCGGCGGTTCGTCGGTGTCGAAGGCGATCTCGAGACTCGCGCCGTCGATCCGCGTCACCGCGTCGTTTCCCTTCACCCCCGGCTGCTTGCCCGACGTGGTGACGCAGGTGATGTCAAGGTTGGCCATGCGGAAGCGCATGGCCTCGGCCACCCGCACGACCTGCACCGACTGGCACGAGGCGAGCGCCGCGGTCAGGGTCTCGAGCGAGGTTGGCGCCGCCCCGGTGCCGCCGAGGTGCGTGCCCTCATCGGTCGGGACCACATGGCCGGAGTCGACCGTGGTGTCGAAGCGGTACCCTGAAACGACCCTGAGGCGGGCCGTGCGCACCCGCGCGCCGGGTCCGGTTTTCGGACGGATATCCATGATTGCCTCCTCCTCTTTCGTCCGCGCCCCGGCGCGGCCCGTTGTGGTTCAGTTGTCGCCGGTCTTGAGCGCGGCGATGAAGGCCGATTGCGGGATCTCGACATTGCCGATGGAACGCATCCGCTTTTTGCCTTCCTTCTGCTTCTCCAGCAGCTTGCGCTTGCGCGTGATGTCGCCGCCATAGCACTTGGCGGTCACGTCCTTGCGCAGCGCCGATAGCGTCTCGCGCGCGATCACCTTGGCGCCGATCGCCGCCTGGATCGCGACCTTGAACAGCTGGCGCGGGATCAACGTCTTGAGCCGCGCGCACAGCGCCCGGCCGCGCGGCTCCGCCTGGCTGCGATGCACCACCATGCTCAGTGCATCGACCGGGTCGCCGTTGACGAGGATGGACAGTTTCACGAGGTCGCTGTCGCGATAGCCTTCGATCTGGTAGTCGAAGGAAGCATAACCGCGCGACACGGATTTGAGCCGGTCGTAAAAATCGAACACTACCTCGTTCAGCGGCAGGCGGTAGACGACCATGGCACGGCCGCCGACGTAGGTGAGGTCGATCTGCTCGCCGCGGCGTTCCTGGCACAGGGCCAGCACGGCACCGAGGTACGTGTCGGGAACCATGACGGTGGCGCGAAGCCAGGGTTCCTCCATGCGGGCGATGCGCACCGGGTCGGGCATGTCGGCCGGATTGTGCATCTCGATCATCGAACCGTCGGTCAGATGGACCTTGTAGATGACGCTCGGCGCCGTGGTGACGAGATCGAGGTCGAATTCCCGCTCGAGCCGCTCCTGCACGATCTCCAGATGCAGGAGGCCGAGGAAGCCACAGCGGAAGCCGAGGCCCAGCGCCGCCGACGTTTCCATCTGGAACTCGAAGCTGGCGTCGTTCAGCGCAAGCTTGGCGATGGATTCGCGCAGCTTCTCGAAATCGTCGGCGTTCACCGGGAACAGGCCGCAGAACACGACCGGCTGCGACGGCTTGAAGCCGGGCAGCGCCGTGACGGTGGGGCGGCGGTCCTCAGTGATGGTGTCGCCGACCCGGCAATCGGCGATGATGCGGATCGAGGCGGAGATGAATCCGACCGAGCCGGCGCCCAGCTCCTCCACCTTGAGCGGCTTCGGCGTGAACACGCCGACCTCGTCGACCTCGTGGATGGCGCCGGTCCCCATCATGCGCAGCTTCATGCCCCGGCGCAGGACGCCGTCATGGATGCGCACGAGGACGACGACGCCCAAGTAGGAATCGTACCAGCTGTCCACCAGCAGCGCCTTGAGCGGCGCGTCGGCCACACCGACGGGCGGCGGCAGGCGTTGGACCAGGGCTTCCAGCACCGCTTCGACCCCCTCGCCGGTCTTGGCCGAGATCGGCAGGGCATCGGAGGCGTCGATGCCGACGACGTCGTTGATCTCCTGCTTGACGCGCTCGGGCTCGGCGGCGGGCAGGTCGATCTTGTTCAGCACCGGCACGATCTCGTGATTGGCATCGATGGCGAGATAGACATTGGCGAGGGTCTGTGCCTCGACGCCCTGGCTCGCATCCACCACCAGGATGGAGCCCTCGCAGGCGGCGAGCGAGCGCGACACCTCGTAGGTGAAGTCGACGTGGCCGGGGGTATCCATCAGGTTGAGCTCGTAGGCCTCGCCGTTCTTCGCCGTGTAGTTCAGGCGCACGGTATTGGCCTTGATGGTGATGCCGCGTTCGCGCTCGATATCCATGGAATCGAGGACCTGGTCGCGCCGTTCGCGCGCGGTCAGCCCGCCGCACAGATCGATCAGGCGGTCGGCCAGGGTCGACTTGCCGTGGTCGATATGGGCGATAATCGCGAAATTGCGGATATGGGCGAGGTCGGTCACCGGCGGTCTTCCTGACGGGCCCGGGCGGAGTGCCACCGGACCGCGGGCGGAACATAATGGGTCTGCCCCGGCGGCGCAATGTCACCGGACCACGCCACGATAGCATGCCCTCGGGCGCGGCAGCGCGGCCCCCCTCCGATCCCCGCCGCCATGCATGTCAGGACTGCGGCGTGCGGGCCTTATAATGGCCGGCCGGGACTGCTAGTATTCCGGCCGCCCAACCGCCCGCCGTCCAGGAATCGTACCGTGAAAAGGATCGTTCTTGTCCTCGTTGTCGCCGCCGTCATCGCCGTCGGCGGCTATCTGGTGCTTCGGCCCGGGACGGTCGGCCCCAACGGCCCGGGCGGCGGCCCCAGCGGTCCCGGCGGCTTCGCCATTCCGGTCGAAGTGGCCAAGGTCCGCACCGATACGGTGATCCGCGACATTCCCGCCGTCGGTACGCTGCGCTCCATCGAAAGCGTCATTATCCGTCCCGAGGTCCCCGGCCGCATCGACGAGATCCGGTTCACGGAAGGCGCCCCCGTCGCCGCCCGAGACGTGCTGATCACGCTGGACGACGATATCGTGCGCTCGCAACTCACGGAGGCGCGCGCCAGCCTCAACCTCAGCAAGGCCAATTACGAACGCGCCGCCCAGCTGTACAAGCAGCGCGTCGGCTCCGCCCAGGCGCGCGACCAGGCTCTCGCCAACAGGCGGGTGGACGAGGCCCGTGTCGCCGTGGCCGAGGCGCAGCTCGACAAGACCGTGATCCGCGCGCCGTTCAAGGGGATCGTCGGCCTCAAGAAGGTCAGCCCCGGTGACTACGTCAACACCGGCGCCGACATCGTGAACCTCGAGCAGATCGACGTGCTCAAGGTCGATTTCTCGGTGCCGGAACTGCAGCTGCCGGCGCTGGCGCTCGGCCAGACGGTCAACATCACCGTCGATGCGCTGCCCGGCCGTACCTTCGCGGGTAAGATCTACGCCATAGACCCGCTGATCGAAGCCAAGGGGCGCTCCATCGCTATCCGCGCCCATATCGACAATGCCGATCATGTCCTGCGCCCCGGGCTGTTCACGCGCATTTCCGTGGTGACCGCGCGCATTGAGGGCGCCCTCGTGGTGCCCGAGGAAGCGATCGTGCCCGTCGGCCAGGACAGTTTCGTCTACCGCGTCGTCGACGGAAAAGCGGCGATGACCAAGGTCGACCTCGGCCTCCGGCGTCCCGGCGAGGTTCAGGTGACCAGGGGTCTTGCCGCCGGCGAGACGGTTGTCGTCGCCGGCCAGATCAAGCTGCGCGACGGCGTTCCCGTCAGTCCCGTGCCCGCCGGCGGCACGCCCGGCGGTCCGCCCGGCAGCGCGGGCGGGGCGGCCAAGGCGCCGGATGGCGGCGGGAAGCCCGACGCCGATCCCGGCGCGTCGCAAGAGAAATAGGCGCGGGCCATGAAGCTGCCCGACCTGTGCATCCGGCGTCCGGTCTTCGCCATCGTCGTCAATCTGCTGGTGCTGCTGGTCGGCTTCATCGCCTATGACCGCCTGTCGGTGCGCGAGTACCCCAAGATCGACGAGCCCGTGGTCACGGTCGAGACCACCTACCGCGGGGCCAGCGCCGACATCATCGAGACCCGGGTGACCCAACCGCTGGAGGATTCGCTGTCGGGCATCGAGGGCATCAATTTCATGACCTCGATCTCGCGCCCGGAAAGGAGCCAGATCACCCTCACCTTCCGCCTCACCCGCGACATCGAGTTCGCCGCCAACGACGTGCGCGACCGCGTCGCCCGCGTCCGCGCGCAGCTTCCCGACGACATCGACGAACCGGTGGTCTCCAAGGTCGAGGCGGATGCCCAGCCCATCATTTACCTCGCCTTTTCGTCGGACCGCTTTTCGCCGATGGAGGTCACCGATTTCGCCGACCGCGTGGTGCGCGACCGGCTGCAGAACGTGGAAGGCGTCTCGAGCGTCCGTATCTTCGGGGAACGGCGCTATTCCATGCGCATCTGGCTCGATCCGGAGCGCATGGCCGCCTACCAGATCGCGCCGACCGACGTGGAGGAGGCACTCACCGAGCAGAACATCGAGATCCCGGCCGGGCGGATCGAAAGCCCGACACGGGAATTCACCGTCGTCAACGAGACCGACCTGCGCACCGCCGACCAGTTTGCCGACATCGTCCTCCGCGACACCGGCGGGTTCCTGGTCCGCCTCAAGGATGTCGCGCGGATCGAGCTCGGCCCCGAAGACACCCGCGTCCGCGCCCGGTACCGTGGCCGGAACGCGGTGGCGCTCGGCGTCATCAAGCAATCGACCGCCAATCCTCTCGACGTGTCCAAGGGCGTGCGCACCGCCCTGCCCGATGTCGAACGCGCCCTGCCCCCCGGCATGAACGTGGAGGTCGCCTACGACTCCTCCATCTTCATCGAACGGTCGATCCGCAACGTCTACCACACCATCGCCGAGGCGGTTGCGCTGGTGATCGCCGTGATCTTCTTCTTCCTGCGCACGGCGCGTGCGACGGTGATCCCGCTGCTGACCATTCCGATCTCGCTCATCGGCGCGTTTGCGCTGATGGCGGTTCTGGGCTTCACCATCAACACGCTGACCCTGCTGGCGCTGGTGCTGGCCATCGGCCTCGTGGTGGACGACGCCATCGTCATGCTGGAGAACGTCTACCGGCACATCGAAAACGGCATGGAGCCGATGGCTGCTGCATTCAAGGGATCGCGCGAGATCGCCTTCGCCATCCTGGCGATGACCATCACGCTCGCCGCCGTCTATGCGCCCATGGCCGCCACCGAGGGGCGTACCGGCAAGCTGTTCACCGAGTTCGCGCTGACACTGGCGGGCGCAGTGATCGTCTCTGGCTTCGTCGCGCTCACGCTCTCGCCCATGATGTGCGGGCGCCTGTTGCGCCGGAGCGAACGCCACGGCCGCGTCTACACCGCCATCGAGGACGGGTTGCGCCGCATGACCGAAGGCTACCGCCGCCTTCTCGCCCGCACGCTGGCGGCCCGCCACTGGATGGTCGTGGTGGTGTTGATCATCGCGGGCGGTGGCGGCTGGCTGTTCTTTACCCTGCCATCGGAACTGTCGCCGCTGGAGGATCGTGGCTACGTGGTCACCGTGCAGGTGTCGCCGGAGGGCGCCTCGCTCGACTATACCGACCGCTACGCCCGCCAGATCGAGGGCATCCTCGCTTCGGTGCCCGAGATCCAGAAATACTTCATGGTGGTGGGGTTCCCGGTGGTGAACCAGGGAATCTCGTTCTCCCTGCTGAAGCCGTGGGATGAACGCGACCGCAAGGCGCGCGACATCGTCGGCGCCATCGGCCCGCGCATGTTCGGGGTGACCGGATCGCTCGCTTTCCCGGTCAACCCGCCGTCGCTCGGCCAGAGCCCCGTATCCAAGCCGCTCGAGTTCGTGGTCCAGACCACAGGCACCTACGCCCAGCTCCAGGACATCGTCGACAACGTGCTGGCCAAGGTGTCGTCCTATCCGGGGCTGGCGAATCTCGAGAGCGATCTCAAGCTCAACAAGCCCGAGCTCCGTGTCACCGTCAACCGCGACAAGGCCGCCGCCGCGGGGATCGACGTCGACGTCGTCGGCCGCGCACTCGAAACCATGATCGGCGGACGCCAGGTGACGCGCTTCAAGCGCGAGGGCAAGCAGTACGACGTCATCGTCCAGGTTGCCGACGCCGAACGCAACACGCCAGCGGATCTGCAGCGCATCTACCTGCCGCTCCCGGACGGCATCATGGCGCCCTTGTCGAACTTCGTCGACGTCAAGGAGACGGTGGCGCCGCGCGAACTGAACCACTTCAACAAACTGCGCGCCGCGACCATCACCGCGACGCTGCAGCCGGGCTACACGCTCGGCGACGGGCTCAACGCGCTGACCGTGGCGGCGCGGCAGGTCCTGCCCGCGGGCGCCCAGATCGACTACGCCGGGCAGTCACGAGAGTTCCTGGAATCGAGCGCCAGCCTGCTGGTCACGTTCTTCCTCGCGCTCGCCTTCATCTACCTGGTGCTGGCGGCGCAGTTCGAAAGCTTCGCCGACCCGCTGATCATCCTGCTCACCGTGCCGCTGTCGATCACCGGGGCGCTGATCGCGCTCTATTTCACCGGCTCGACCCTCAACGTCTACAGTCAGATCGGACTGATCACCCTGATCGGCCTGATCACCAAGCACGGCATCCTGATCGTCGAATTCGCCAACCAGCTGCGGGACCGCGGCGAAAGCGCGCTCGACGCGGTGCGCGAGGCTTCGGTGCTGCGTCTCCGTCCGATCCTGATGACCACCGGCGCGACGGTGCTGGGCGCAGTGCCGCTCGCCATCGCCGCGGGGGCGGGGGCGGAAGCACGCCAGGCCATCGGCTGGACCATCGTCGGCGGCCTCACCTTCGGCACGCTGTTCACCCTGTTCGTGGTGCCGACGGCCTATGCCTACGCCGCCCAGTGGGTGAAGCGCCGCCCCGTCATCGTCGCCCCACCCGAGGAAGAGACCACCCCGGTGCACGGCCCGGCGGAATAAGGATGCGAGGATATCTGCCCGCGCGCGGGGGGTGCACGGGCGGGTTCAGGCGCGCAGCGTCGCGCCCACGGCCTTCTCCGCGGCGGCAACAACTTTCTTCGCCACCGCCTCGATCTCGGCGTCGGTCAGCGTCGCCTTGACCGGCTGAAGCGTCACCGCCAGGGCGATCGACACCTTTCCTTCGGGCACACCCTTGCCGTGGTAGACGTCGAAGACGGTGGCATCGACGATCAGCGTCCGGTCGGCGCCACGGACGGCGCGGATCAGCGCCTCCCCCGCGACCGAATCGTCGACGATGAAGGCGAAGTCGCGCGACACCGGTTGGAACGGCGACAGGTCGAGCGGCGGCCGCGCCCTTGACCCCCGGTCCCTGGGCTCGGGAATGGCGTCGAGGAACACTTCGAACCCGACCATCGGCCCGGCGGCATCCATCGCCGCGAGCACGCCGGGATGCACTTCGCCGAACGCGGCGAGGATGGTCTTGGGGCCGAGCCGGAGGGTGCCCGCGCGCCCCGGGTGGTACCACGACGGCGCTTCCGCAAACGTCTGAAGCGATGCCACCGGCGCACCGCATTCGGCCAGCGCCGCGAGCGCATCGGCCTTGGCGTCGAAGGTATCGACTGGACGCGGGCGCTCGGCCCAGTGGCGGGGCCCGAAACTGCCGGTGCGGATGCCGTCTGCAACGAAAGACTGCCCGGCGGGGGTGGCGTCGGCATAGGCCGGGCCGACCTCGAACAGGGCGGTGTCGCCCAGCCCGCGCGCGGCGTTGCGAGTGACGGCGGCGATCAGCGCCGGCAGCAGCGACGGCCGCATGTCCGTCAGTTCCGAGGAAATCGGATTGGCGAGGCGGAGCGACGGGTCCCCGCCGCCGAACAGCTTCGCCTCGCGCTCCCCGATGAAGGAGAAGCTCACCGCCTCGGCCATCCCGCGCGCCGCCAGCGCCCGGCGCGCCAAGCCACGGTGGCGCTGGCGCGGGATGGTCACCGGCCGGGTTATTGCCGCCGTGGGCGCCAGCGAGACCGAGGGAATGGCGTCGAATCCCTCGACGCGCAACACTTCCTCGACAAGGTCGGCGGCCATGGTGACATCGCCCCGCCACGGCGGCACGCGCACCGAAAGCCCGCCCGCGGCAGGCTTCGCCTCGAATCCCAGCGCGGTCAGAATCTCGATCACCCGGCTTTCCGGTATCTCCATGCCGCCGCGCCGGGCAACGAGGGCGGAGGGGAACTCGATCACGGTATCGCGTTGCGGTGCCGCGCCGGCAACGACGACAGCCGAGGCCTCGCCACCGCAAAGATCGAGGACGAGCTGGGTTGCTGCCTCGATGCCGGGCAGGGCCGAGGCCGGGTCGACGCCGCGCTCGAAGCGGTAGCGGGCGTCGGATTCGATGCCGAGGCGCCGGCCCGTGGCGGCGATGGCGAGAGGCTCGAAATACGCCGCTTCCAGTAGCACGTTGACGGTCTGGGCGGTGCAGGCGCTCGACTCCCCGCCCATGATGCCGCCGAGCGACAGCACCCCGTCGCGGTCCGCGATCACCACCGCGCCCGCGCCGAGGTCGTAATCGCACCCGTCGAGCGCGGTCAGCCTTTCGCCGGGCCGCGACATGCGGATGGTCAGGTCGCCGGCGATGGCCTCGGCGTCGAACACGTGCAGCGGCCGGTTGCGGTCCATCAGCAGGTAATTGGTGATGTCGACCAGGGCCGAGATCGGCCGCAGCCCCACCGCCTGAAGCTTGCGCTTGAGCCAGTCCGGGCTTTCCCCGTTCCTGACGCCCCGGATGCTGCGACCGATGAAATGGGGGCAGGCGACATTGTCTGCCGGAAAATCGAGTCGAATGCCGATGGGCGACGTGAACGTGCCCTTCACCTGGGCCGGCATGTAGTGCTTGAGGCGGCCGAGCCCGCGCGCCGCAAGGTCACGCGCGATTCCCTGCACGCCGAGGCAATCGCCCCGGTTGGGCGTGACGGCGACGTCGAGGACCGGATCGTCGAGGCCGAGCGCCGCGGCGGCGGGGCTGCCCAGGGCGGGCGCGCCGGAGAGCTCGATGATGCCGTCGTGGTCGTCGCCGATCTCGAGCTCGCGCGCGGAACACATCATGCCCGCCGATTCGACGCCGCGGATCTTCGCCTTGCCGAGGGTGACGCCGAGGCCGGGCACGTAGGTCCCGGGCGCCGCGAACACGCCGCGAAGCCCCGCCCGCGCGTTGGGAGCGCCGCAGACAACCTGGACCGTCTCCGTCCCGGTATCGACGGTGCAGACGCGCAGCTTGTCGGCGTCAGGATGGGGCACGGCCTCCTTGATCTTGGCCACGGTGAAGGCGGCCAGCGCCGCGGCCGGATCGTGGATGCCCTCGACCTCGAGGCCTAGCCCGGTCAACGCCTCGGCTACCGTCGCTGCATCGGCGTCGGTGTCGAGGTGGTCCCGGAGCCAGGTCAGCGTGATCTTCATCGCGCCAGCCCGTAGGCGAGCGACGGCTGGTCGAGGCAGGCGAAGCCGTAATGCCGGAGCCAGCGAAGGTCGGATTCGAAGAAGGTGCGCAAATCGGGAATGCCGTATTTCAGCATGGCGACGCGTTCCACCCCCATGCCGAAGGCGAATCCCTGCCAATGGTCGGGGTCGAGCCCGCAATTCACCAGCACGTTGGGGTGCACCATGCCGGCGCCGAGGATTTCGAGCCAGCCTTCGCCGGCACCGATCTTGAGTTCGCCGTCGGCGCGCGAACAGCCGATATCGACCTCGCACGACGGTTCGGTGAAGGGAAAGTAGCTCGGCCGGAAGCGGAGCGGCAGATCGTCGACCTCGAAGAACGTGCGGCAGAGATCTTCCAGACAGCCCTTGAGGTGCCCCATGTGGGTCGCCCTGTCGATCACCAGGCCTTCGACCTGATGAAACATCGGCGTATGGGTGATATCAGAATCGCAGCGGTAAGTGCGGCCCGGCGCGATGATGCGATGGGGCGGCGGCGTCGCCATCATGGTGCGGATCTGCACCGGCGAGGTGTGGGTACGCAGCAGCATGGTACGCCCGTCGGCGGCCGGCGGCAGGTAAAACGTGTCGTGCATTTGCCGCGCCGGATGCGCTTCCGGGATGTTAAGCGCGGTGAAGTTGTGGAAGTCGTCCTCGATGTCGGGGCCTTCGGCGACGGTGAAGCCCATGTCGGCGAAGATCGCCTGCAACTCGTCCATCACCTGGCTGATCGGATGGATGGTGCCGGCAGGCCGGAGCCGCGCCGGAAGGGTGACGTCGACGCGCTCGGCGGCGAGGCGGCTGTCCAGCCGGGCACGGCCGAGCGCCGCCTTGCGCGCCTCGATCGCGCCGGCGACAGCGTCCTTGGCAGCATTGAGCGCCTGGCCCGCCGCCCGGCGTTCGTCGGGTGCCAGGCCGCCAAGGCCTTTCATCGCTTCGGTCAGGCTGCCCTTGCGGCCGAGGGCGGCGATACGCACCTGTTCCAGCGCGTCGAGGTCGCCCGCCTCGGCGACGGCCTTGAGGATTTCGGCCTTGAGGGTATCGGCATCGGCCATGGCTGGGGGCGTTTCCCGGGTCTTGTTTTTCGTCGAGGCCTTAATTAAGACAAAAGGGGCTGTCGAGACAGCCCCTTCCTTGGTCCTTCCGGCGGACCGGAACGGGCTGCCGGCCCTACGCCGCCTTGAGCGCGGAGCGGGCCTGTTCCACGATGGCCGTAAACGATTCCGGGTCGCGGGCGGCGATGTCCGCCAGCACCTTGCGGTCGAGCGCGATGCCCGACAGCTTGATCCCGTTCATCAGTTCCGAGTAGGTCAGCCCGTTGGCACGGGCGCCGGCGTTGATGCGGCGGATCCACAGCGCACGGAATTCGCGCTTCTTCGCCTTGCGGTCGCGATAGGCGTAGCGCAGGCCTTTCTCCACCTTCTCGATGGCGACGCGGTAGCAGTTATTGGCGCGCCCGCGGTAGCCGGAGGCGAGG
This sequence comes from Alphaproteobacteria bacterium, assembly GCA_009380075.1. Classification (GTDB taxonomy): domain Bacteria; phylum Pseudomonadota; class Alphaproteobacteria; order SMXQ01; family SMXQ01; genus WHSO01. Next base: position 11,599 of record WHSO01000049.1, read on the forward strand.
TCCAGGATTTTCTTGTGGCGGGCGTGGCTGGTGACGCCCCGTTTGACGCGTGCCATGGTTCGGGTCCTCAGGCGTAGGGCAGGAATTGCTTGACGATGTTGGCGTCGCCCTTGGCCAGGATGAAAGTCCCGCGGGCCGTCCGCTTCATCTTCTGCGTGCGCTTGCGCAGGTTGTGGCGCTTGTAGGCGACATTGCCGCGCACCTTGCCGGAGCCGGTGAGGCGGAAGCGCTTCTTGGCGCCGCTCTTCGATTTCAGCTTGGGCATGGCCCGAAATCCTTGAGAATCCTGTGACGACGGAACATCCGTTTGGAAAGGCGCCGCCGGACCGGCCCGAAGGCGGCTCGGCGGAGCGCGTGTTTATAGCGGGGACGGCGGTCGATTGCAAGGCCCGGGGGGCGCCGGAAATGGCCGCGGAAGGACCACGGGACCGCGGCCGAAACGCCCGATTCGAAGGGCTTACCGCTACTTGGGCGCGATCACCATGGTCATCTGGCGCCCTTCCATCTTGGGGATCGCTTCGACTTTCGCCTTGTCGTCCATTTCCTCGCGCACCCGGTTGAGAACGGCGAGGCCATGCTCCTGGTGCAGGAACTCCCGACCGCGGAAACGGATGGTGACCTTCACCTTGTCCCCCTCGTCGAGGAACTTGTGGATGGCCCGGAGCTTGACCTCGTAGTCGTGCAAGTCGATGCCGGGGCGCATCTTGATTTCCTTGACCTCAATGACCTTCTGCTTCTTGCGCGCCTCGTTGGCCTTCTTCTGGGCCTGGTACTTGAATTTGCCGTAGTCGAGGATCTTGCACACGGGCGGTTCGGCATTGGGCGAAATCTCGACCAGATCGAGGCCGGCCGCTTCGGCCTTGGCCAGCGCCTGGGCAACGGTCATGACACCGAGCATTTCGCCCTCCGAACCGACGACACGGATGGATGGGGCGTGAATGGCTTCATTCACGCGGGGCCCGCCCTTTGCGGGCAGGGTGCTGGAAGTGGGGGGCCTGGCTATGGAACGCTCTCCATCGATTGTTGAAACAGGCAATGGCCTCGGGACACAACAAGACCGCCGGGCTCCGCCGTATTCATCCGTTGAGCCCCCAGTCTGTTTTTGATCTGGTTTATGAAGTGCTACTCACCGGTCGCGGTTTTGGAAGGCGCCTGGGCCTCTGCCTTAAGTCTAGCGCGGACATCCTCAAGCGCAAGGGATTCTTGCGCGCTGGAGCCCAGCCGCCGCATCGCCACGGTCCGCTCCTCGGCCTCCCGCCGGCCGATGGCAAGGATGACCGGGACCTTGGCCAGGGAGTGGTGGCGGACCTTGTAGCCGATCTTTTCGTTGCTGAGGTCGAGCACGCAGCGCAGCCCCGCCACCGACAGGGTGTCCGCGACCTCCCGGGCATAGGCGTCGCCGTCGTTGGTGATGGTGGCGATGACTACCTGGACGGGGGCGAGCCACAGCGGAAAGGCGCCGGCGTACTGCTCGATCAGGATGCCAATGAAGCGCTCGAACGAGCCGAGGATGGCACGGTGCAGCATCACCGGCCGGTGGCGGCCGCCGTCCTCGCCGACGTAGGACGCATCGAGCCGTTCGGGCAGGACGAAATCCACCTGCAGCGTGCCACATTGCCAGTCGCGGCCGATGGCGTCGCGCAGGACGAATTCGAGCTTCGGCCCGTAGAACGCCCCCTCTCCTGGGTTGAGGATCGTTTCCAGCCCGACGGCGGCGACAGCGTCCCTGAGGGCGGCCTCGGCCCGGTCCCAGATCTCGTCGCTGCCGGCGCGGGTCGCCGGCCGGTCGGAGAACTTCACCACCACGTCAGTAAAGCCGAAGTCCCGGTAGACCCCGAGCAACAATTCACAGAACGCTGCCGTTTCCGACGTGATCTGGTCTTCAGTGCAGAAGATATGGGCATCGTCCTGGGTGAAGGCGCGCACCCGCATGATGCCGTGCAGGGCGCCCGACGGCTCGAACCGGTGGCAGGAACCGAATTCCGCCATGCGCAGCGGCAGATCGCGGTAGCTCTTGATTCCCTGGCGAAATATCTGCACGTGACAGGGGCAGTTCATCGGCTTGATGGCGAGTACGCGCTCGCCCTCGCTCTTGCGCGCCTCGGCTGAGCGCGGATGGGCGGTGAACATGGCGTCGGCGAATTTTTCCCAATGGCCGGACTGTTCCCACAGTACCCGGTCGACCAGCATCGGCGTCTTGACCTCGACGTAGCCGGTCGCGGCGAGCCGGTCGCGGATGTAATTTTCCACCGTGAGGTAGAGGGTCCAGCCCTTGGGGTGCCAGAACACGCTTCCGACCGCCTCTTCCTGGAGGTGGAAGAGGTCCATCTCGCGGCCGAGGCGGCGGTGGTCGCGGCGTTCCGCTTCCTCCAGCCGGTGCAGGTAATCTGCGAGTTCCTTCTCGTTCGACCAGGCGGTGCCGTAGATTCGCTGCAGCATCTCGTTGCGCGAATCGCCGCGCCAGTAGGCGCCGGCCACCTTCATCAGCTTGAACGCCTTGGGCAATTTCCCTGTCGATGGGAGATGCGGCCCCAGGCACAGGTCGAGCCACTTGTCGCCCTGACGGTAGACGGAGATCGGCTCGCCGCGCTTGGCGATCTCGGCGACCCATTCGGCTTTGTAGGTCTCGCCGATGCCCTTGAAATATTCGATCGCCTGTTCCGGCTCCCATTCCTCGCGCACGATGGGGAGGTCGCGGGCGACGATCTCGCGCATGCGCGCCTCGATCCGCTCGAAATCCTCGGGCGAGAACGGCTCGTCGCGGACGAAGTCGTAGTAGAACCCGTCTTCCGTGGCGGGGCCGAAGGTGATCTGGGTGCCGGGGTAGAGCTCCTGCACCGCCTGCGCCATGACATGGGCGGCGTCGTGGCGGATCAGCTCCAGCGCCCCGGGGCTCCTGACGGTGACGATTTCGATGGATGCATCGTCGTCGATAGCGCGCGACAGGTCCTGCTCCTCGCCGTCCACCCGGATGGCGAGCGCCGCCTTGGCAAGGCCCGGCCCGATCGCCGCCGCGACTTCGGCCCCGGTGGTGCCGCGGGGCACCACGCGCTCTGCGCCGTCGGGAAGGGTGAGGGTGATGTCGGCCATGGCGGACGCTTTCGGATCCTCGCGGGTTTTCGGACCGCCGGAGAGTACTTTGGTTCGCGGCCCTGTCAAGCCGAGGTCCCGCCGCACCGGCCACAGAAGGGGCTCCTGTAGCGACCGGGCCGGGGTCAGGACGCGCCGCTGGATGCCGGAACCGGCGCCGGCGCCGGGGCGCGGCCCAGCACTTCGGCATAGACCCCGAGCGTGCCGGCGCACATGTGCTCCTTGGTGAAGCGCGCGCGCACCGTGCGCCGGCCGGCGGCGGCCAGCTTCGCCCGGGCGAGGGAATCGAGTGCCAGCGCCTCATGGAGAGCCGCCGCCATGCTCTCCGCGTTGCCTGGCCGGAACAGCCAGCCGGTGCGCCGGTCGTCCACGATCTCGAGCGCGCCGCCGTGAGCCGGCCCCACCAGCGGGCGGCCCATGGCAAGGCCTTCCGCCAGGGTGCGGCCGAACGCCTCCGGCTTGATGGCGGCCGACAGCACCACGTCCGACAGCATGTAGGCGGTGGGCATATCGCGCCAGTAATCGACGAAGCGCAGCAGCTCGGTCACCTTGCGCTCTGCCGCAAGCTTCGTGAGCCGCTCCAGATAGGCTTCCGACGCGGTATCGGCGCCGACCATGATGCAGAGCACGTCGCGCCGGCCGAGCCGGGCGAGGCTTTCGATCACCAGCGCATGACCCTTCCAGTCGGAGAAACGTCCGGGAAGGAGGATGATCCTGCGGTCGTCGGGCAAGTTCCAGCGCGCCGCCAGATCGACGATGCGTTCCTTGCTCACGCTTTCGGGATTGAATCGCGCGACATCGACGCCCCGGTGGATGGTGCGGATGCGCGCGGGATCGACCCGGTAGACCTCGACCATGTGGCGGGCGATAAAGTCCGAAATGGCAATGACGCGCTCGCCCCGGCCCATGACGGCGTTGTAGTACCGCTTGAGGCCGATGCCGACGCTATAGGTGCCGTGGAAGGTCGTGACGAAATGCACCCCGGTTCGGCGCGCCGCCGCTTCGGCACTCCAGGCGGGCGCACGCGAGCGCGCGTGTACGATGTCGACACCGTGCTGGACAACGAGACGCGCGAGCCGGCCGACATTCGCGCGCATCGTGAAGGGGTTCTTGGCCGCCAGCGGAAGTTCGATGTGACGCGCCCCGTGGCGCAGGATCTCGCGCACCATCGGTCCACCCTCGGACGCGATCAGCGATCCCCAGCCGGCCTCGGCCAGTGCGATGGCGACATCCACGGCGCCCCGCTCGACACCGCCGCCGACGAGGCGCGGCAGGACCTGGAGCACCACCGGCGGGCGGCCTTCCGGGCCCGTGATCGCGGTGCTAGGTTGAATGGCGCCGGCGGGGGCGTCCGGTCGATCGGCGTCGGTCATCTATGGGCGGTCACGTTGAGTCGGTCGTTCGAATGCCGGATTGCCTTCCCGGCGGTCGGGACCGGGGTTATCTCCCAACGCGAGCGCGGGATGCAAGCGGGAAACCAAATTCTATCACGGGCGGGACGCGGGTCCATCGCCTACCGACGCCGCGCCGGGCGGGAGGGTACGGCGGGCAGCGCGGTGCGGCCGGGCGTCCTGTTCCTCGGCGGCTTCATGTCGGACATGACCGGCACCAAGGCCGAATGGCTCGAAGAATTCACACAGAACGCGGGGCTGCCCTACCTCCGCTTCGATTATTCCGGCCACGGCGCATCCGAAGGCGCCTTTACCGACGGCACCATCGGCGGCTGGCTCGGCGATGTGCTCGATGTCCTCGACCGGCTAACCGAGGGCCCCCAGGTGCTGGTGGGCTCATCCATGGGCGGCTGGCTCGCCCTGCTTGCGGCACTGCGGCGCCCGGAGCGGTTTTGCGGTATCGTGGGCATCGCCGCCGCGCCCGACTTCACCGAAGACCTGATCCATTCCGAACTGTCCGACGATGAGCGCGCGACCCTGACGCGCGACGGCATCATGCACCGGCCGAGCGATTACGGCGAGGCACCCTACCCAATCACCCGCACATTGATCGAAGAGGCGCGCGCGCATCGTCTCCTCGGTCGGCCCATCGCGGTGCATTGTCCCATCCACCTTCTACACGGGTTCGCCGACCCGGACGTGCCGTGGCGCACGGCGATCCGCATCATCGAGCAGGTGGAAAGCATTGCCGCCGCCGCGACCCTGATCAAGGACGGCGACCACAGGCTGTGCCGCCCCGCCGACCTCGAACGCATCGGCGCGGCGAACCGGATGGTGATCGAGGCCGCGGCGTGACCGGCGCCACGCCTCAGCCTCCCGCCGCCAGAATGGCGTCGAGCCCTTCGCGGTAGCTGGGATAGCGCAATGTGACGCCGAGTTCCCGCTTGATCAGGGAATTGTCGACGCGCTTGCAGTCGGCCCAGAAGCTCCGCGCCATATCGCCGAGGCCGGCCGGATCGAACGGCGTGAGCGGCGGCGGTACCACGCCGAGCCGAGCCGCCGCGTATTCGACGACGGCGCGGGGTTCCGCCGGTTCGTCGTCACAGACGTTGTAGACCGCACCGCCGCGCGGCCGCGCCATTGAGGCGGCAAGCACGGCGGCGATGTCGTCTACATGGATGCGCGAGAACACATGGCCCGGCTTGTCCACCCGCCGCGCCCGGCCGGCGCGCAGGTCATCGAACACGCTGCGTCCGGGACCATAGATGCCGGCCAGGCGGAAGACGTGCACCGGCAGGCCGCTCGCCGCGCCGAAACGCAGCCAGTCCAGTTCGGCCTGGACGCGGCGGCGGGCGCGTTCGGAGGTGGGCCGCAGAGCGGAGCCCTCGTCGACGCGGCCGCCGTCGCGGTTGCCGTAGACCCCGGTGGTGGACAGGTAGCCGATCCAGGCGGGACGGGCCTCCGCCAACGAAGCCCGCGCCTGGCGCAGGACCGGGTCGCCCGCATCGTCGGGTGGGATCGAGACGAGGACATGGGTCGCGCCGTCGAGCGCACCCTCGGCGAGCGGCGCATCACCGTCGAACGGAAAGGCTTCGATCCCGCGCGTAAGCATGGTTTCGGCCTTTTCCCGGTCGCGGGTGGTGCCCGCGACGGCGAACCCTCCCGGCACGAGGCGGCGCGCCAGCGCCGCGGCCGAAGCGCCGAAGCCGAAACAGAACAGGCGGGAATGCACTGATCCGGTCATGGCCGGGGATCATAGGGACAAGGGCGTCCGGCGGGAATGGCAGCGGGGCCTTGCGGTGTCTTCGTACCCGGGGAATGATGGGCCATGGGTCCGCGTCATGCCGCCGTTGTTTTGTCTGCCGCCATACTGGTCGCCGGAGTCGCCGTTGGGTCGGCCGGCGCCGCCCCGCAGGGCGCCAAGGCGGAGGAGGCTTATGCGCTGTGCATGGAGCTGGCGCGCCGCGCCCCCGACGAGGCGCTGGCGAAGGCCGAGGCCCTGCACAAGGCCGGACATGCGGCGCCGTCGCGCCACTGCCTGGCGACGGCCCTGCTGACCCTCGGCCGCGCCGCGCAGGCGGCCAGGGTGTTCTTCGACCTTGCCCGCGATTTCAAGGACCTGCCGGCGGCCGAGCGGGCCGAGGCCTACGGCCAGGCCGGGCGCGCCTGGCTCGAGGCCAGCGATGTCGCCGGGGCCGAGGCGGCGTTCGGCGCCGCGCTGAAGGTCGCACCCAACGACGTCCTGCGGCTCATCGACCGGGCCATCGCCCGTGGCGCCCAGGGCAAGGATTTCGAGGCCCTCGACGACCTCAACCGCGCGGTGGAGCTGGCGCCGCGGAACGCCGATGCCCGCATCCTGCGCGCCGCCGCCAGCCGCCGCGTCGGCGCCGGCGAACTGGCGGAGATCGACATCGACGCCGCCCTCGCCATCGACCTGGAATCACCCGCCGCCTGGCTCGAGCGCGGGCTGCTGGCGGAAAGCCGCAAGCAGCCGGCGGCGGCCCGTGCTGCCTTTGCCAAGGCGGCGGACCTCGACCCCGAAGGGCCTTCGGGCCTCACCGCACGGGCGGCACTCGCCCGTCTGAGCGGGGTGGATGCAAGGTAGGAAGGCTCTTCAAAGGCGACTCATCCCCGGGCAGCCGATCGTTGTCGGGCTTGTCGAGGTAGGTGCGGGCGAAGGCACGCCAGTCGCCGCCGGGTCCGTTGCATTCGATGCTCGCGTCCATGGCGAGGCGCATGGAAATGCCGCCTTCGCGCCACAGCTCCTCCCACCCGCCTTCGCTGCCGAAGGCCTTCTCGATCACGCGGGTCCGCAGCTTCTTCAGCACCCATTTCGGCAACAGCAGGAAGCCGAAGAACGCCAGCGCCAGAAACAGCGCCAGGCCCGCATGCCAGCTCGACGTCACCCCGGTGTAGAGCGACACGAATCCGATCAACGCGAGCGGCCCCCAGTTCTCGTAGGCGCTGTAGACGGACGAGCCGGGCCGATTGAGGATCGCGATCTTGGTACCGAAGTGGATCCAGCCCAGCAGATAGGCGCGGTAGATCAGCTCGTGCGGGGTCTCGTCGCCGGTGCGCGGGCCCAGCTCTTCGAGCGGCGTCTTCGGTCGGGGCCTTGGTTTCGGTCTCAACATGGCAGTCTTGCGGATGGCCGTGGGTCAGAAATCGAGATCGGCATAATGCCGTGGCGGCGGCATCCCGGCGATATGGTCGGCGAGCAGCGGCCGGAACGACGGGCGGGACTTTAACCGCACGTACCAGTCCTTCGCCACAGGATACTTCGCCCACGGCACATCGCCGATGTAATCGACGCACGACAGATGCGCCGCGGCAGCGATATCGGCGAGCGACAGGTGGTCTCCGCCGAGCCAGATCCGACGTTCCGCCAGGTAGCTGATGTAGTCGAGATGGATCGGCAGGTTGGCGTGACCGGCGCGGATAGCCTCGGAATTGGGCTGCCCGAGGCCGAGAAAGCGCTTCATCATCTTCTCGCCGACCAGGTTGCGGGTCACCTCACGGTCGAACTTGAGATCGAACCAGGCGACGAGGCGCCGGATCTCGGCCCGCCCCCGGGGCGTGTCGCCGAGCAGCGGTGGTCTCGCCGCGGTCTCCTCGATGTATTCGCAGATGGCCGACGATTCCGCCAGGACGAGGCCGTCGCCCTCGACCAGGACCGGGACCTGTCCCGCCGGGTTGAGGGCCAGGAACTGCGGACGGCGGTCCCACACCTTCTCGACCTGCAACTGGTGGTCTAGCCCCTTTTCGGCGAGGACGATCCGCACCTTGCGGCTGAAGGGGCAGAGCGCGACATGATAGAGAAGATGCATGGCCCGCTAATCTAGAGCAAAGCGGCCAAGGGGGAAACGGGCCGCTGCCTCCCCTCTGCGTGGCACGCCGTCGGCGGAGCTATTCCGCCGCGCGCAGCCGGCGCCGCAGGCGGGCCCACACCAGCAGCGGTATGCCCGCGAGCACGATGAGGATGCCCGCCAGCGAGGCGATTCCGGCGTAGCTGCCGCGAGCATAGTCGATACCCGAGTTCAGCATGTAGAGGCACATGAGGACGAACAGTATCGGCGTCACCGGGTAGAGTGGCACCCGGAACGGCAGCTCCCGTCCGCGGTTGCGGAAGCGCAGCACGAACAGTGACAGCGCCGTCAGCAGCATAAAGAACCAGAACACCGGCGTGAGGTAGGCCACCATGGCCTCGACCCCGGTCCGCGTGAAGGCCCCCGCCACTACGAGGCCGAGCGTGATCGCGCCTTGCAATAGCAGCGCGTTGACCGGCGCCGCGGCGCGCGCGTGCCAGCGCCCGAGGAAGGCAAGCGGCGGGAAGTCGCGCCCGAGAGCGTAATTGGTACGCGCCCCCGTGAAGATGGTGGCGTTCGCCGTGGACAGAGCGGCGATGATGACCGTGACTGAAAGGATCAGCGCCCCCGCCTCACCGAACTCGCGCCGCATCAGGTCGGCGCCGATGGTGGTGCTGGCCGCACGCATACCGTCGATGCCAAGCACGCGCAGGTAAGCGAGATTGACCAGCACGTAGACGACCGTGATGAGCAGGATGCTCACCACCAGCACGCGGACCATGTTGCGCCGGGCATCCTTGACCTCGGCCGAGAGGTAGGCAGCCTCGTTCCAGCCGCCGTAGGTAAGCAGGATGAAGATCATGGCCGTGCCGACCGCCGTCGCCACGTTCGACGGCGCAGGCGGCGGGGCCGACGACATGGTGCCGTTGGTGGCCGTGGTGAAGCCGACCGCGATGGCGACCAGCAGGAGAGTGGTGATGCCGACAGCCAGCAGGTTCTGGAGCCACTTGCCCTGCCAAGTGCCGAGCACGTTTGCCGCGGTCAGCGCCACCACAGCGATTCCGGCGTAGATCGAGGAGCTGTAGGGGCCGAGGGAATGGAGACGCGTCGCGTAGTCGCCCATGATGAAGGCTACCAGCGCGATCGCGCCGGTCTGGATCACCGTCATGCGCGCCCAAGCGAAGATGAAGCCGGTTTCGCGCCCGAAGGCGCCCGTGACGAAATGGTATTCGCCACCGGCGTTGGGGTAGGCGCTGGCGAGCTCAGCGTAGCAGAGCGCGCCAACCAGCGAGATGGCGCCGCCACCGAGCCACAGTAGGACGATGTGGCTCGGGGTCGCCGCGTTCTGGGCGACCAGCGCCGGAAAGGTGAAGATGCCGATCCCCACCACCACGCCGATGACCATGGCGATCGCGTCGAATGCGGTGAGCGTCGGCTGGGGGCGCTGAGCACTAGGGGCGGAGTCGAGGTCCATGATCACGGCTTTGAGGCACGAGCGAAATCCGCGTGGCCGTGCAAAGGGTACCGGCCGGAATTTCAGGTCGCGCGATTCTCTCTAGTTTTCCGCCTTGGTGCGGTAGGCCGACCACGGGTAGGTCTTGGTCTCGACCGACCCGCGCAGGGTGACGGTGCCCTCGATGCGGTTGCCGTTGACAGTGCCGACGAAATCGTGCCGCACGACGCGTTCTTCCACCTCACCGGTAACCGAGAAACTAATCCTGGTACCGTCGAGTTTCGCGTCGTGCATGCGCATCGGCAGCACGCCGGTATCGACGCGGCCCTCGATGTCCTGCCAGCGCTGGCTGATGAGCGCCTTATACTCGCGCACCCCTTGGAAATAGGGCGCGAATTCAACCTTCCAGTCCCAGATTCCGGCGACCTTGGCTGGCACTTTCCAGTAATAGACGATGTCTTCCTCGCCGCCGGTGTGCGAGCCGACGACCTTGGCGTCGTCGAAGCGCCAGTCGCCCATGTGATAGTCGTGAGAGGCAATGCGCGAGCCGGGCCTGAGGTCGCTGAACAGCTTGGGCCGCAACTGCAGCACCACTTCCGGCAGCAGGTACATGGTGAGGATGGACGCCTTGGAGATGTCCTCCTTGAACAGGTCGCGCACATAGAACTTGGCGCGGTCGGCGACGCCGGCGCTCTTGGCACGCGCGTTGGCGATCTTGACCAGCCCCTCGTTGAGGTCGATGCCGTGGCCCGAGGCGCCGAATTTCGACGCGGCGTAATTGACGATGCGGCCGTCGCCCGAGCCGAGGTCCATAACGTAGTCGTCCTTGGTCGGCTTGGCGAACTCGAACATGGCGTCGAGCACGGCGTTGGTCGAGGGAACGAAGGGAACGTCGAGCTGATCGGAGCGGTTCTCGATCTCCGGCGTGACGTCCTGCGCAGCCACATTGTGGGCGGCGAAGGTAAAGACCGCGGCAAGCGCCGCGGCGGCGTGGAGATGGCGGAACCGGATATACCTGCGCGCGGGACGCCCCGTGATCGACTGCAGCATAGACAACCCTCCCCTGAAGGAACGAACGCCCTGCGCGGCCCGATACGGGCACGGCCGAGGGCCCTGGTCCTGTCGGCCGGTCCGTTTCTCCGCCGGCGCCGGTCCGGACACAGGCTGTGCGTCCGGCGCGATTTCGCAACGGGATTGTGACTTAAATATGGCTGACGCCGATTCCGACGGCACGACCGTGTCGAGCCGTCGCGCCGATGCGCGTCCCGGCGAAAGGGTCAGGCCCGTTCGGCGGCGCCGGCGGCGGCCCGGCTGATCGGCTGGTCGAGGATGGCGAGCATCTCGCGCGGGACGACCTGCCAGAATTTTCTCTGTTCGCGCTTCCAGGCGTTGAGCAAGCGTTCGGCGAAGCGCGACTGGGTCGCCGAAACGTGCATTTCGATCAGCCGCTTGAGCCGGTTTTCCCAGTACGGCATCTCGATCCGCTGCCAGATCAGGGTTTCGGGGTTGAGCCGCGATTCGAACGTGCCGGCCGCGTCGTAGACGAAGGCCATGCCCCCCGTCATGCCCGCCCCGAAGTTGTCGCCGACCGGGCCGAGGATCACCGCCGTGCCGCCGGTCATGTATTCGCAACCGTTGGAGCCGCAGCCCTCGACCACGGCCTCGGCGCCCGAATTGCGCACGCAGAAGCGTTCGCCCGCCTGGCCGGCGGCGAACAGGTAACCTGCCGTTGCGCCGTAGAGCACGGTATTGCCGAGGATGGTGTTTTCGTTCGACACCAGCGGCGACGACGCCAGCGGTCGCACCACGATGATCCCGCCCGAGAGGCCCTTGCCCGCATAATCGTTGGCATCGCCGAAGACCTCGAGCTTGAGGCCCTGTACGGCGAAGGCGCCGAGCGACTGGCCCGCCGTGCCGCGCAGACGCACCGTGACCTGGCCCGGTTCCAGCTTGTCCATGCCGAAGCGCCGGGTGATGGCCGAGGACAGCTTGGCGCCGATGGCGCGCTGGGTGTTGCGGACGTTGTACTGCAGTTGCATCTTTTCGCCCACTTCGAGGGCCGGCGCCGCGTCCTCGATCATTTCGGCGTCCAGCGTCTCGGGCACCTCGTTGCGGCCGTCCACGGTGCAGAAGCGCGGGAAGTTGCCAGCATCCGCCTTCGACAGCAGCGGATTGAGGTCGAGGTCGTCGAGGTGCTCCGAGCCGCGGCTGACCTGGGTCAGGAGATCGGTGCGGCCGATGACTTCCTCGATCGAATGAGCGCCGAGCGAAGCCAGGACCTCGCGCACCTCCTCGGCGACGAAGCTCATCAGGTTAACCACCTTTTCCGGCGTGCCGGTGAATTTTTCGCGCAGCTTCGGCGCCTGGGTGCAGACCCCGACAGGGCAGGTGTTGGAATGGCACTGGCGCACCATGATGCAGCCCATGGCGACCAGGCTGACGGTACCGATGCCGAATTCCTCGGCCCCCAGCATTGCCGCCATGACCACGTCGCGGCCGGTCTTGAAGCCGCCGTCGACGCGCAGCTTCACTCGGTGGCGCAACTGGTTGAGGGTCAGCACCTGGTTGACCTCGGAGAGCCCCATTTCCCACGGCAGGCCGGCATACTTGATCGAACTCTGCGGGCTCGCGCCGGTGCCGCCCGAATGGCCGGAGATGAGGATGACGTCGGCCTTGGCCTTGGCGACGCCGGCGGCAATGGTGCCGATGCCGGTCTGCGCCACCAGCTTGACGCAGACCTTGGCCTCGGGATTGATCTGCTTCAGGTCGTAGATGAGCTGGGCCAGATCCTCGATCGAATAGATGTCGTGGTGCGGCGGCGGCGAGATCAGCGTGATTCCGGGCGTCGCGTGACGCAGCTTGGCGATCATCGAGCTGACCTTGATGCCGGGCAGTTGGCCGCCCTCGCCCGGCTTGGCGCCTTGCGCCACCTTGATCTCGAGCTCGCGGCAGTTGGTCAGGTACTCGGCGGTCACGCCGAAGCGGCCCGACGCCACCTGCTTA
>WHSO01000006.1 GCA_009380075.1 Alphaproteobacteria bacterium
CAACAGTCGGACGGAGCTGGACGCGGTCGGAAACGACATTCATATCTGGCCCGTGCTGGTACAGGAGAAGATCGAGGGGTACGAAGTCGACCTTTCGGCGTTCTACCAGAACGCCGAACTCGTCTTTTTTTCCTATTCGACCATCAAAGGCGAGTCACGCGGAAAGTTCAGCCCCTCGTCGCTGCGGCTCTATTCCCAGCTCGGGACTATCGACCCCGCCATCTTCGACGAGATGCGGCGCCTCGGGCGGGCCATCGGCGCTCACGGATTCGTCAATGTGTCGGCCATACAGGGCGACGACGGTCACCGCTATTTCTTCGAGGCGGACATGCGGCCCACCACATGGGTCAACGCGCCGCGGTTCTTCGGCGACGATCCCGCGATCCGTATTTCTAGATACTTTTCCCATTGCGAAGCGATGGCCGGTCCGGGGCCCGTTCGTCCGAAATTTCCCGATCAGATCCTGATTCCCTACTTTTCCCGGATCAGGCTATGGGAATTCGCGACCAACCGGTACCGCTCGTGGTCCTATCTTCCGGATACGGACACCTTTATCGTCGTGTTCTCCGTCGTCAACGAAAAGATCAAGAATATGACCCGTGCCCTGGTCAAGCCGCTGGTGCCGGACCGGCTCTGGCAGAACCTGAAGCGTGCTTACGACAAGACGGTACGGAAATTCATGGGATAATCATGACGGTGCCGGCAACCCCGACAGATGAAGAAAGCCAGTCGAAAGAGGGATCGGCGTACTCCGACGAATCGGAGGGCGGTCGATTCACCTTCGAATCCGTGGCGCGTATCGGGCCGCCCGACTGCGGCGAGCCGGTTCTGTTCTACCGCCGCACAGCCACGCATGGACCCGTACATGGTCTGATCAGCCCGCGGGACGCGGCCGAAGCCGCCATCTATGCCATCATGGCGGCGACCGCCGCGATCCGGCCGCCGGCCGTCTGGCCCGGCCTGTGCCACCGCACGGCACAAATCGGCCGCGCCAGGCGAATCCGTACCCGTCTCGGTGAGTTCGGCGAGGCAGTGCGTGCCGTCCTCGGCGACGTGTCCGACCGGGATATCGAGACCTGGTTCGATCGCTGGTGGGAGAATCTCCACCGCCGTCGCATGATGCTGGTACGCGAATATGTCGGCCACGGCCCGGTCCGGTTCACTCTCACCGGTCGTGACCATCTCGACGCCGCCCTTGCGCTGGGTCGCGGCGCGATCCTGTGGGCGGCGGAATTCATCCCGCAGACCCTGGCGGGCAAACGGGGTTTGTTCGAATCCGGCATTCACGCGTATCAGGTCTCGGCCCTGTTCCACGGATTCCGCAACACGCGGTTCGGCAATGTTTTCCTCAACAAGCCCCTGGTCAATGCCGAGAACCGCTATCTCGGCGGCCGCCTGGTCTTCGAATCCGACGAGGCGGGCATGCTCGTCCGGCGCATCATTCGGCTGCTCAAATCCGGCGCGGTGGTCATTCTGACCAACAACAACTACGCCGGCCGGTCCTTCATCCAGATGCCCTTTGGCGCGCGAGGTTATACGAGCATGGCGACGACGCCGATCGTACTTGCGCTGATGGGCAAGGTGCCGCTGCTGTACATGTCGACCATCGAGCGGGAACCCTTGGCCCATTATGATATCCGTTTCAGCAGCGATCTGGCGGCCGGCGAAATCGCCGCGGGATCGGCCAGCGATGATTTCGCGGCGACGGCACGGATCGCCCTCAGGGCGCGGGACGAACTGCTGACGGACCTGAGAAAGGCGCCGGACCAGTATCGGAACTGGCTGCCGCACGCGCGGCCCATCGTGCGTGAATCGTGACGAGACTATCCTGACGCCGGGCTCCGCACAGTCCCCGGCGTCGCAAGGGGTTCGGGTATCGGTATCCCACGACCCGGATTGACCTCTGCCAGCATCATTTCGGCGATTTCACGCCAATCGTAAACGCCGGATCGGTCGACCGCCTGTCGATTCACGCGCAGGACCTCTTCGGTCGCGCGGACAATGGATTCCTCATCCCCCGGGGTATAACCCTTCAGGTGATCTCGACCGCCCTTGCAGAAATGGGGCGCAAGGATCGGCAGCCCCGCGTAGGTATACTGTATGAGCTTCAGGCTCGAGTCACTCAGGTAATGGTAGTCGGAGAGATCCAGATATGGCGCGATGCCGATGTCGGCGTGGATCATGAAATCGCGCAACGTCTCGAACGGGACCTCGCCGTGAAACGCCAGATTGGGGAAGGAGGAAAATCTCTCGACATTCATTCGTCCGAACATATGAAACGCGACGTTCGGAAAATTCCTCATCATCATTTCGACCGACACGTAGTCGAACATCATGTCGCCGGCGATGATCGCGTGTGGGCCGTTTCCTGCGAGAGGGGACGGAACGGATACATCGAGCAGGGATTTGTCTATGCCTTGCGGCACATGGCAGGTTTTCACATCCTCGTTGTAGTCCGCCAGTATCGCCCTGGACGGAGACGTAAACAGGTCATAATGAGCCGCGGTGCGGTCAAGGGTCGCCTGCAGCATCGGGTGCATGCCGACCGTGTTCAGCGGATCGCAGGCGCGATAGATGAACAGCGCCATCGGCGCCAGTTTCCTGAGCACCGGCAGGAGAAGGACGGCCGCGCAACTTTCGATGACAATGAGCTGGGACGACCGGACCCTGCGGCGAACGGCCTCGGGAAGGAGATGCGGATAAAGATGAAAGAGAGGCGTCGCGATCCGGTTGAGCAGCCCGAATTTGGTGGTTGCAGGGTGCAGGAGAGGAACCCAGACGAAGGCCGACAGGCGATCGGACCGGTCGATCCAGATATTACGCCGGTCCTCCGGCACGTTCTTCAGCCTCGGCACGCCGGCCAGCACCGACAGACGGCTCAGTTGCGTCGTTACGACATTGGTCTGCCAGCCAAGCCCGGCCAGGGCTTCGGCGAGAAAGACGACGCTCGCCTTGCGGGCGCCAAAGCCCACCGTGTGATAACTGAAAATCACCGCACTCTTGGGGGGCAGGGACAAGTTTCGGGCGCTCCTAATCGTTCAATGGAAGCCTATCCTGCCTGCACGATAACGACTCCCCATCGATTTTGTTCCCATCCAGTCCGGCGAGCCGCCGGCAACCTCAGCCTCCGGACGAAGAACGGTACGGAACTGGATTCGGTACATCGTGAGCCATCGGCGAATAACTCAAGGTTCGGATATATCCGTAAAGGAACCACAAAGGTGCCGCCGTCTTGATCGAAAACATCGAGTAACTGATCAGGAGGCTGAGGGAGATATAGATGGCCAGGCCGTTCATGAAGGCGATGGCCGTGCGGTTGGTCTGCGGCTGCAGGAAGCAGATCGCCAGCCAGATAATGAACACGCCCAGAAACGACTGGGTTATGACGAAATAGGTGATCCCGCTGTCGAAGGATCGGCCGAGCAGTTGCGGGCTGAGGTCGATGCCCACCGCATTCCAGAAGTCTATGCTGGTAAAGACCCACACGCTGAATTCGAGCCGGCCCAGGAAGTCGTCGATCCTGGCCGAGGAGTTGAAGAATATCCCGACGACAATCGCGGCGACGAAGGCGCCCGGCAGATACAGGGCGTAAGCGTAGCGGGGTATGATACGCAGGATCATACCCACGGCCAGGATGATCAGGGTCGTTACCGTGGCGAACCGGCCATCGGAGCCAACGAGGATCATGAAGGTGCTGAGGACCAGGAATATACTCTCCTTCCGGGTCAGGTTGCGCCAGAAGGCGATCATGAAGATGACGGCGACTGTGGCCCAGTTCCCCGTCGTGACCGGCTCGAGAAAGACCGAAGACAGCCTCGTCGTGACGCCGAGCAGGTCGAGCCCGGGAATGAATTGGCCCATCTCCGGAGGCCGCATGGCGCTGACGAACAGGTTGGAATCGCGGTTCCAGAAATCCTCGGACACGAAATCGCGGGTATTGACGTAGTAACTCTGCGGATTCGTCAGATCGCCAAACAGGATGGGGGAAGCTCCCTCGAAGATCATGACAGCCAGGATCGTCGCCTGCATCACTATGAAGAGCCTGACGATGTTGCCCTTCGCAAATGTCGTGCCCAGCATGATGAAGACGGGGATCAGAAGCACGTCGCGGAAGTACTTCGCCTCCAGCGACTGGCGGAACATACTGATGAAAATGAACAGGATCGCCAGCGCCGAGATGACGAGCAGCCACGGTATCATCAGGCGGTTCAGCCCCCGCGCGCAGACCGCGACCGCCATGCCGACGATCAGCATCTCCGCCACGATGACGGACGTCTTGCTCAGGCCGAACGCATGGGCATTGATGATGGCGAGGACGAAATTGAAGACGACGGCGGTATAGACCGTCGCCGCGGCCATGAACTCGCGCGACGGAAGCGGCAGGCTCGCACTGGCCTGCCGGCCGCTCGGATCAACCCAGTAGCGTGGACGGATCGTCCCGTTTTCGAATGCCATTCAGACCAATCCCGAACTGTTGCCGCGCCACCGCGCGGGGAGACCGTATTCTAATCCAGGTCCCTCAGGTTTTGTTGCCGTCAAAGATCGCCATGCCGAAAAATTTCAGCGTGTCAATCGTGTACCGGCGAAGGAGCCGGCGCGGCTCGTGTGCCAGGCGGTACGCCCATTCCAGTCGTACCCTGCGTATAAACTGCGGTGCCCTTGGGGCGGTTCCCGAGAGGAAATCGAACAGCGCGCCGACCGCGAGGATCAGGGGGACGTCCAACGCCTCCCGATACTGCAGGATCCATTTTTCCTGCAGCGGGTTACCGAATGCCACCAGAAGAACGTCCGGCCGGGCGGCGTTGATCGCCCGAATCGTCGCTGCCTCGTCCGCCCAGATCGAATAGCCGTCCACCTGGCCGCATATTTCGACCTGCGGATAGCGGCGGGACAGCACGTCGGCCGCTGTCCGGGCCACTCCGGGCCGACCCCCGACCAGGTAGACCCGGGCCGTACGGTCGAGCGCGGCGAGGAAGGCCGGTGTGAAGTCCGTGCCGTTCAGGTTCTCTGGAAAGCGGATGCCGCGCCGCAGCAGGGCCGCGATGTCCAGCGCGACGCCGTCATTCAACAGCAGGATTTCCGGCGACTCCGCGATCATTTGCCGCATGGGGGCGCAATGGATGACGAAATTGGCATTGGCGAAGAAGACGATGGCACGGCGCCCGGCACGCCACCGCCGCTGGAGAAACCGGAATGTGGCCGGACCCGTAGTCCGGCGAATCGCGAATCCGGCAATTGTCGTCTGGGTCGGCTTTTCAGTCATGCGAAAGTATGCCACTTTAATTTCTAAAATAGAGAGTAGCACATTAACAATAATTAATAAAAAAATATTTAATACTATTGACTGCTTTCCCAAAAAATTATCTTATTGAAGCCATTCTGGAAGTAACGGTACCATCACCCGCCCGTCAACGAGTAAGGATTATTCGCCGTGACCCGATCGTTTTTTCTTTGGGCCGTGGGCGCCGCCGCTGTCCTGCTGGTCGGCCTGACATCGCCATCCTTCGCCGATACCGCGCGATTGCCTTGGCTTGTCGGAGTCAATATGGCGGGGGCCGAATTCCGCGCCAAGGTCCTGCCGGGACAGATGGGCCGGGATTACAAATACCCGAGCGAACTCGATCTCAACTACTTCCTCAATCAGGGGTTCAAGACGATCCGATTTCCGTTCCGTTGGGAGCGCCTGCAGCGGACCCTGGGCGGGCCGTTCGATGCGGAGGAGGTGGCACAGCTCGATCGGGTCGTCCGCCACGTCACTGGCCAGGGCGGCTACATCATTCTGGATCCGCATAATTACGCACGCTACAACCGTCAGCTGATCGGTTCGAAGGAAGTCCCCATCGCCGCCTTCGCGTCCTTCTGGGCGGAACTCGCCAAGCGTTACAGCTCCAACCAGCGGGTCATTTTCGGGTTGATGAACGAACCCTTCAAGATCAGGGCCCAGGATTGGCGCCCTGCGGCGGATGCCGCCATCGCCGCCATCCGTGCGACCGGTGCGCGGAACCTCATTCTGGTGCCGGGCACGGCGTGGTCGGGAGCCCATAGCTGGCTCAAGCCACGTCATGGAATTTCCAACGCCGAAGCCTTCAAAACCTTGTCCGATCCCGGGAACAATATCGCCTTCGATATACATCAGTATCTCGACGAGGATTATTCAGGAACGAAGGAAGCGTGCCGGGCCGAAGACACCGGCGAAAAGGCTCTCGAGGGCATTACGCGGTGGCTTCGCGACAACAAGCATCGCGCCTTCCTGGGCGAGTTCGCGGGCGGCGACAACCCTGTCTGTCTCGCCGCACTGGACCGCATGCTCAAGTACGTCAAGGCCAACGCCGACGTCTGGATGGGTTGGACCTACTGGGCCGCGGGGGCATGGTGGGGCAACTACAAGTTCAGCGTGCATCCTTCCCCGAAGGGACCCCGCCCGCAAATGCAACTGCTCCAGAAACACATCAATCCATCCTGATTCGTATCATCCGGCCGGTCGGGGATCAGTCCCGTAAAAGCGGGAATACACCTCCACGACGGCGTCCCAGCCCTGCGCACGAGCGAACCGTACGGCCCGGTCCCGCTCCTGTCGGGTGATGCTGCTGCACCACGCCGCAAAATCCTCGGCTGCCCGGGCCGGATCGTCAAAATCGGTCAGCAGGCCGCAGCCCGAGCGCTCAAATGTCTCCCGGAATGCTGCGTTGTCGTGCATGACCGGTAGCAATCCCACAGACATGCCCTCGATAACGGATATTCCGAAACCCTCATAGCGTGACGCGGAGATTGTAAAACCGCAGGTTTTCGCGACTTCGATCAGCGCGCCTGTCTCGAGGAAGCCGTGATAGGCGACATTTTCCTGTAACTCGTAGCGGGCGACAAGTTCGGCTAGGCCGGGCGCGAGGTTCTCGTAGTCCGTGCCGACGATATGGAGCTTCAGGCCCGGCTGGCGCTGCACCATCTCGGCCATGAACACGATGAGCGCGTCGACGCGCTTGTTGGGCGACAGCCGGCCGACGTAGAGGAGGTCCCTGCCCTCGCAGATGAAATCGCCGAGGGGGACGACCGGGTTGAACAAAGTCACGGACGCGACGCCGACACTCGCCAGCTTCTGGGCATCGTTGGTGCTGACCGCGAAGATGCCACGCGTGCGGCTGAGGCTCCACTTGGTGATCGTCCGGAGGTACGCGTTCTTGATGCGGGCACGGTCGTCCGTGTGGAAATACATTCCGTGTGTCGTCATGAACAGGCGCAGCGGCATGAACCGGCTCAGTGCCGCGATGACGTCCAGAAGCTGGTCGGCGGCGTGGATATGGATGACGTCATAGCCTCTCAGAAGCGCAGGACGGACGAAGGGAAAGAAAAGATGCCGGTTGCCGATGAAGGGCACACGAATGATGCGAAATCCGTCCCTTTGCTCGAACGCCGGCAGGAGGGCGGAACTGTCAAAAATGCGATTCAGCGTCAGGATGGTGACGTCGGCTGTTGCGGCCTGACGGGACGCAAGCTCGCGGACATAGGTTTCAAGCCCACCTTTCGATGGGTCGAATTGCCGGACGACATGGAGGATCTTCAGGCTCGGTTCGGTCATGTCCCGGGCGGGCGGCTGGCATCCAGGGGCGTTCAGACGGTTCACCAAAATTCGATATTTGACAAGTTCTGCGTGAAAGCGTTGCCATTCTTGAAGCAACGGATAACGAGACAAGAAAATGAAAAATGCAGGACGCTACACCTGATTTCCAACCAGAATGCCGCCTGAAGATAGCACAGCATGAAAAAAATGCCCGTCTGGAGCGAGACCGGGACGTAACACGGCTCGAATCCCAAGACCTGGCTTTGGCCGGCGGTGGCCTTCTCATTTATCCTTTGGGCTAAGAAACCGACGAGGGCTAGACGTTGTTGCTGTCGAACTGGTTTAACCCGTGTTGATTGACCTGTCGCAGGAGGACGTACTGGCGCATCAATGGATTGACGAAGTCGTAGGTGGCGGGGACGCCAGGCGACCCGAATTTCTCCAGAATCTTGTGTGGGCCGTCCCTGTTGAGCCGCGCCAGTCCCCGGCTGATGTTCAAGATTTCATAGCTGCGCCCGGTGTAGCCTTCCAGCGCCTTCAGGGCGCCTTCCGCCGTGAACCGACCATAGGCGTCGAACGGTGCCACCGCGGCCCCCAACACGATATCCGCCATGAAGGTGTTCGTATCCGTCTGCGTCGCGCGTTCGTAGGCATTGATCACGTTCGGATCGAATTCCGCGAGGATGTCCGAGATCGCAGCGCGCACGTCGTCCTGATTGATGATGTTGGACTTGCGCGCCATCGCATGGCGCCCGGAAAGAAGTGCAAGAAGATGTGCGTAATAGGGCGAGCCCCTCGACAGGGTGACTATGGAATCGCGGACGACATCGTCGAAATCGATTCCTGCCCTGACCTTGCCCTGGTTCAGGAGTACCTCGAGCTCGGCATTGTCGAGCAACGGAAGACGAATGGCCTTGATTTGCCGCTGGATCGACAGGTGCTGCCCAAGCAGATCATCGAGGGTCTTTCCGATCCCCATGATGACGATCGAAACAAGATCCGTGCTGTCCGAGATGATTTTGATCGCCTCGGACATCTTGCGGTAGAAGTCCTTGTTGTTGACGCGGTCGAACTCGTCCACGATCAGGATGACACGATCGATCAGGCTGCCGAACGCGTTGGAGAGATCCGTCGGTCCCACGGATTCCAGGTCGCGGAACTGGTCGAAGCTTTCGTTGGGCAAGCCCATGGCCCGTGACGACCGGTCCGTAAAATCGACCGGCAGACTCCTCAGGAAGTCGCGCATCAGGCGTTCGAAGCTTGTTTCCGAATCGCATGTAAAGCGCGCAACATGATATCCCGCACGCCGGGCGGACGCGGCGATTATATTGCCGACCGACGTCTTGCCGATTCCCCTGCCGCCGTAAACGACGACATGCGCATGCTCCTGTTCGATGGCGCAGACGATTTTCTCGATCACCGCGCGACGACCGACGAACATCTGGTCGGAGGTCTGCGGCCGACTGGGCGTAAAGACCTCCCAGAGTTTCTCCGTCGCCGGGCCGGTGTCCCTTCTGAAATAGCCCTGTTTCGACGTGGACGTCGACGTAAACTGGAAGCTCGGGATGGCAGGTTCTTTCACGGGCCTTGTGTCCTCGCGACGGGATTCGGGACCATTCGGCGGTTCTTTGCCCGATCCCTGCATCGGGAACGCAGATGACGGCTCGGCAGCACCGGGTTTGGAACCAGCATACCCTCCCGTCGACCCATTCCCATACGCTTTCACGCCATCATCTGGCGACGGAAGGCGTTGCGAATCGTTTGCAGTCGGGTCCCACGGGTCCGGCACGGGCCGGGCGGAGGGACCAGTGTCCCGCTTGTCGCGAAAATCCTTAAAAAGTGCCATGGAATGAAATTACCTTGTCAATGGTTACCAAAACGTGTCTGTGGAAATTCGTGCCCCGGATCAAAACAAATTGAATGATGTGTGAAGCCCCCGAGCCCGCCAACCGAATCGACCGGTACGCGTGAGGTACCGGGGCGGCGACATTGCCTCGTCGCGTTGTGGAATGGCGGTTTTGGATGGGGGCTGGCCTGATACGTCGCGATGCCACGCCTCACAGACCAAATTCCCGGCCCATTCTTCCCCTGAAAGGAAAGACGCGTGGGTGGGCGAATTCATGCACAATATAAATTCGGAAAGGGTTTCCGCGGATCTCGGGGATTCGGGCACTTCCTGACTATCCAATCCAATACTGATTATCGAAATAAGATGCCTGTAAAAAGAACTACATGCTTGCCCAAGTACTCCGGGTGGTCCGCCGCGACCGGCCCATGTCCGGCGGCATCCAGGGGCGCAAAACGTACATTATTATAACTAAAACGTCGTGGCTGGAAATACTTTGCAGTGCCAAATTCGTTGCCGAGGCGGCGGCGGGCGAAAATCGCCCATCGCGGTCGTGGTGCGCCATGCCCAGGCCCTTCGACGGGGGGCTCGCGCCCAGACCGGCGCCGCGACGCCGCGTTCGGTGACCCGGTTGTTCTAGTTCTGCCTGGTTTGCCCGGTGGCCGGCACGGAACCCGACGGCGTGTCGAGTCCATTCGCCAAGAGCTTGGTGCCGCTGATTGTCAGCGTATCGACCTTGAGACAACTGGACTCGAAGGCATCCTTGCAGATGCTCCGCACGTCCGCGGAAAATGGTTCGAATAGTTCATTGCTGGTGGCGGCGGGACCGGCTGCATTGCTGGCATTGACGGCGACCCCCACGATGCCGGACACCATCCACAGCTTCGGGTCGTCCTTCAGATCGATGACCGGCGAATAGACATGGATCTTCAACTGGTCGCCGGAAGCGATGGACCGGAAGCTCTTTCCGAGCACATCGACGGTCGCGAACATCCTCTCTTCATGGACCCGGCTGGCAGTCTTGATCCTGTCGGGGGCAACGGCGGCGACCCCGAACAGGACCACCAGGACCGACAATGCGAAAATCTTCTTCATGGGAGTCCCCCGACAGGCAACGTGAACCGCCGAAAAAGAACCTACCACAACGAACCTGTCAAGGCCTCAGTAGGCGTTCTCGCCCTTCAGGATGACCCAGATCGTCTTCGCCATGATCCAGAAATCCAGCCACAGGGACCAATGCTCGATGTAGTAGAGGTCGCACTCCACCCGCCCCTTGATCTTGGCGGTGGAATCGGTTTCGCCGCGCCATCCCATGACTTGGGCGAAGCCGGTGATTCCGGGCTTCACCCGGTGGCGCGCGGCGTAGCGGTCGACCACGTCCTCGAACAGGACACCTTCCGCCTTCGTTTCCAGGGCATGTGGCCGCGGGCCCACGAGCGACATCGTGCCGTCGAGGACATTGAACAACTGGGGCAGTTCGTCGAGACTCGTCTGGCGCAGGAACCGGCCAACGCGGGTGACCCGTGGGTCGTTGCGGGTGGTCTGCTGCACGCAATCCGCGTCAGTCATGTTCTCGTACATCGAACGGAACTTCCACACCTCGATGAGCGAATTGTTGTAGCCCTGCCGCTTCTGTTTGAAGAATACGGAACCGGGCGAATCGAGCTTGATCGCGGCCGCGATCAGCAACATCAGCGGCGCCACGAACAGCAGGAGCAGGGAGCCCAGGATCCTATCCTCCAGCCACTTGAGCGTGAGCTGCCCCCCGGACATCGGTGTCCGCAGCACTTCGACCATGGGAATGCCCGACACCTGCAGCAGATTCCCGTCGCGGATGACCTGCAGCGGCGGGAACGGCAACACGCAGACCCGGACCGGCGTCACCGAAAGCTGGTACAGCAGGTGGCGGAAGCGGTCCTCGGTGGAGCCGGGCAGGGCGATGACGACCTGGTCCACCTGGCCCCCGCGAATCATCCGGATCAGATGGTCGAGGCCGCCCAGGGGCTCGACGTTGCCGCTGTCGGTGGACGACGTCGATCCGCCGTCGTCGATGAAGCCGAGGAAGCGCAGCTCGTGGTCCTGCTTCTCCCGCATGACGTCCGCCAGTTCCCGCGCTTCGGTGCCGAGCCCGACAATGACGGTGCGGAAGGCCAGTTGCCCGTGCTCCGCGCGCTTGACCAGCCAGCGTCCGAACCCGATGCGCAGGACCAGCAGAATCGCGGAGGTGCCGGTGAACCAGCCGACCGCATAGACGCGCGAATAGTAGCTCGAGATCTTGAGCAGAAAGGCCACCGCCAGAAGAATGGCGAATGTCACCATCCAGGCGCCGAGCGCCCGGGCCGTGTGGGCCGGGTCGCCGAGCTGCGTGATGCGGTCGTAGGCGCCTACCCACTTGCTCAGAACATGATACATCAGCATCGCCGTGGCCACGGCGATGAGATAGCCCTCGGAGAAAAACACCAGGATGTCCGAATGGACATAGAATAGAAAGACGGCGATCCCGACACCGGCCACCGAGAGGGCCTCGAGGCTCCGGAACAGTGTGGTCGCTTGGCTTGGCAGGACCTGCGACGGCGCACGCCGTCCGTCGGTCTTGTCATTCAGAGCCATGGTTGAACCACCCGTCGGGCTAACGCTACGTGCTGGCTGGACCTGGGCCTGCGGTTGAATCTGCGCCATTGCTGAATCCATCCACTCTCTGAGATCACCGGTTTCTCCCTGCCCCTCGGTTCCGGTAGCCTTCCGCCACCGCTCGAGGCAGTCACACGAGGGCGCGGGAGATCACCACTCTTGCTGCGCCAAAAGATAAAATTTTCATTAAATGCTGGCAACTAAATTCGAATAAAATTTTATTTAAATACATGCTAAATTATTGATATCTGCTAATAAGCTAACCTCTGGTCTGTAAAATTAACCATAATTATAGTTAATGCCGCTTAAACCAAAGTATTAGCCCGCAGCGCATGGCTCTGGTTCCGCGCCGCCGTTCGACGGGACGCGTCGTCCTTCGAGGTGGGGTATCGCGGCGGCTTCCTCGGTTTCCGGTTGACGGTCGATGTCCAGACTCACAGATGCCCAAAGACCGGAAAATATTCCGACTGAACATGTGGGCATATAACCGCGAGCCCCTCTACCTGATCGGCGCATGCCGCCGGCCAATCGAGGCAGGAATACGACACGGGATGGGATCGAATGCCGTCGTGGGGCGAAATCGCCCGTACGCACCCTCCCGCTAGCCATTCCGAACATTCGAGAAATATTGAAACACAAGTTTTATATATTATGAAGTTCTTATGTAAGAACACATGCCGTATGCCAGAGTTTACCTTTAATCCACGCGATCCCAATTCGTGTCCTCAGAGCCGATCCATGAAGTTTTGACTTATTCTGAAGGGATTGCCCCGCAATTCTGCGCAGCATGGGGCCGCCTGGCGCAGGACCGCGCCGGTCGGCCGCCCTGCGATGATCTGGCCTCCGCATCCGGCACTCTCCTCCACAGATTCAGGTGCCGAGTAGGGAATCACAACCGATTCTCGCAACTCAACAACTTTGTGGATCCGCTCGAAGGGAGGGTCAGTCTTCCGTCGCCAAGGCCGGAGCGTCCTAGGAGACGGCGGCAGGCGCCTTTTCGGCAGGAGCGAAAATCGCGTCCTGCTCTTTGCGGAGCCGATCGATGGTCCGGCCCTGCGGAAATTCGACATCGTCGATGCCGATCGGCTCGTCCACGGCAAAAAACCGCTTGAGGCGGCAACCGGCCGCCTGACCCATCGGTAGCAGCCGCTGGCGGGCCGCAACGTCGTATCGTTCGCACTGCCCATACGTCATGTAACCGCCCAGTTCGTCGATGGTCTCCCCAGCCGAGAGCGCGCGTTTTGCGGTCGTGATGACTTCCACCTTCGGCCCCGACAGCGCCTGAATGACGGAATCCTTCACCAGCACCGCTCGGGCCACCGAAAGCGGGACCTCGAAATGGCACAGATGATAAGGCGTATAAAAACTGTAGAGAGGACCCGTGCCGAGCTTGTAGAGATTCAGATAATGCTGCTGCTTGGGATCGTCATGCGTGGCGAGCACGAAAACGCCCGGGCCGGGTTTCGAGCCGACGACGTAGTCCACCGCGCCACCCACGGCACGCAATGCTTCCACGTCAAACATGCCGGTCAGCTCATCGACATGCCCGAGATGGTCACGGCCGGTCATTCCCCGTTGCAGAATCGACATTCCGGTGGCATTCGCCACGATCGCCTGCTCGAAGCTGATTTTCGTCCCATCGGCGAAGCTGGTGACCATATAGGGGTTCTGCCCCCATTTAGCCGCGAACTCCGCCTGCGTTGTCGGGTTGCGGAAACGATCCTGGAGTCCCTTGACGTTGCCGCAGAGCAACGGCGTCAGACCGATCGATTTCACGAAGCGGAATAGGTTCATCTGGACGCCCGGCTGATCGCCGTCGCTCCCTGTGAATATGACGCCCGCCGCGTCGGCTTTCCGCTTCAGAAGCGGGCCGACCGTGGCGTCGAGCTCCGCGTTCATCGACACCAGGTGTTTTCCATTCCCGATGGCGGCCACGCTGATCTGCGCGCCGAACTCGACGGCGCCGGTGACATCGATCAGGCAATCGATCCCGGGGCTGCGAATAAGAAGAAAGGGGTCGTCCGTAACCGCGGGCCTGCCGGACGCGATAGCCTGATCCAGCCCATCCTGCGTTGAAACCGTCACCGTGTTCTCGACCCCGGCGTAGGCGAAGGCCGCGGCGGCGCGATCAACCGAGCGATTGGCGATCGCAACAAGCTCCATGCCGTTGACGGAGTGGGTGATCTGGTTTGCGACGCCTCGACCCATGAAACCGGCGCCGATCATCCCGACACGGATCGGCCGGCCTTGTTCCGCACGTTCCTGCAGCAGACGATCGATGATGATCATTGTCGCGCCTCCATCAAACCTGTACCAGGGGCTGGACCAACTCTTCTTTGAAGTCGGCCCAGTTTGCATCCTTTTCGGAAATGACTGCCGGCGGCAGCGGCCATTCGATCGCAAATGCCGGGTCATTGTACCTGACGCCACGCTCTCTGCCAGGGGCGTAGGCGCTGCTCGCGAGATAAATGGCGAAGGTATTGGGCTCGATCGTTACGAAGCCGTGGGCGAACCCTTTGGGCACGTACATCATGAGATTATTCTCGGGGGTGAGTTCCGCTGCGAACCATTTGCGAAAGGTCGTGGACGACGGCCGCAGATCGACGATGCAGTCCCACATCGCGCCCTGCACGCACCTGACCACCTTCACTTCCGCCGCCGGCGGCAGCTGGAAATGCATACCCCTGAGGGTTCCGGGCGAGATATTGAAAGACTCGTTGATCTGAACGAAATTCCCTTCCAGCCCCGCGTCGGTGAAGACCTTGCCGCAGAAAAGCCGCGAGAACCGCCCGCGGCTGTCGGCAAATGGGGAGAGTTCAATGAGGCGGGCGCCGGCGAGGCCGACATCATGAAACTTCATGCGGCTACCATCTGGCGCAGGTCGGAAGCCAGTTTGCCCTGGTCGACGAGACCGTTGAGTATCTTCAGTCTGATGAAGTCCGAATTACGGAAGTTGCGATCGGAGAAATTTATCGCCTTCATTGCGTCTCGCAATTCGGCGATCGCTCCACTGAGTGTCTCGCGGGGTTGGTGGTTTGGCGCAAGTGAGCGGAATTTCGCGAAATCCACCTTGTAGGAACGATTGTCGGCCGGAGGCGTTTTCGACATCGATATGTCCGCTTCCGGCATCGCCTTGCCGACGGCGGTTGCGAGGTCGCGGACCTGGAAATTCCATTCGTCACAGCCGCCGTTGACCGCGAGATACCGGCCGCCCTGATCGGCCGGGCGTGTCGCTGCCCATTCCATGGCGCGGGCCATGTCGCGCACGTGGATGAGCGGGCGCCAGGGCGATCCGTCGCTCAGAATTTCGATGGTTCCGGTGGAAACCGCGCTTGCAACGAAATCGTTAAGGACGAGATCGAGACGCAGGCGAGGGGACAGCCCGCAAGCCGTCGCGAAGCGCAGGCTCGTAATGATCATGTCCGTGTCGAGTGCGGCAAGATCCTTCTCGGTGTCGATCTTGGAGCGCGCATAAGCGGTGAGGGGCGCGAGGCTGCTGGTCTCGGATCGCGCCGCGCCGTCTGCTGCCGCTCCATAGACGCTGCAGCTCGACGCGAAAACGAAATGGCCTACACCCGCCTCGGAAGCCGCTTTCGCCACCGAAACACTTGCGCGATGATTGATCTCGTCGGTGACCGATTCAAATCGTTTGCCCATCGCGTCGTTGGATACGGCTGCCAGATGGATCACCGCGTCCGCGCCAGTGAGATCCGCGGCGCTGATGTCCCGGACGTCGCGAAATACCTGGAAGTCCAAAACCGTTTCGGGAAGCGCGCCGAGTCCGAAAAGGCAATGGGCGAACCAGCCCTGGTCGATGCCACCCAACATGGCATCCGGCCACGTACGACGAAAATGGGCCGCCACGACCGGACCCACATACCCCATATTTCCTGTAATGATGATGCGCATCGTCTAGTCTTTCCATAGCTTCCAGGGGGCTTTTCCCGACTGCCAATACTCCTCGAGGAGATTCTTGTCCCGCAGGGTATCCATTGGCTGCCAGAAGCCGCCGTGTCGATAAACGGACAATTGCCGGTCGTGAGCGAGCCGCTGCATGGGCTCGACTTCCCATGAAACGGAGTCGCCGTCGATCAGGTCGATGACCTTCGGACTGAGAACGAAGTAGCCGCCGTTGATGTATCCTTCGCTGCCGTCCGGCTTTTCGCGAAAACCGATCACCAATTCGTCCTCCAGGTGGAGGGCGCCGAAGCGCCCGGGCGGCTGAACAGCGGTCACCGTCGCCATGCGGCCGCTCTTGCGATGCAGCGCAATCGCCGCCGAAACGTCGACGTCGCCGACCCCGTCCCCGTAGGTCATGCAGAAGCTGTCATCGTCCTTTACATAATCATGAACACGCTTGAGCCGGCCGCCGGTCATGGTCGAGTCACCGGTATCGACGAGCGTTACGCGCCATGGTTCAGCACGACTTGATCGTACTTCCACGGAATTCTTGGAGAAATCGAAAGTGCAGTCGGAGCGACGCATATTATAGTTAAGAAAGAAGTCCTTGATGACTTCTCCCTTGTAACCGAGGCATATAATGAAATCGCTGATTCCATGATGGAAATAGATTTTCATTATATGCCAGAGGATGGGCATATTCCCGATTTCAACCATCGGCTTGGGCCGGACTGCGGTTTCTTCCGAAAGTCGGGTGCCCAAGCCACCCGCTAAAATCACAGCTTTCATACGCGGAGCCTTTACAAAGGGAGTGTGGACTAGCAGATTTTTGCATAGTTGCGAAGGGATAAATTTTTTGTTACTACCTAGCCCGGTGTGCGCAGATTCTGAATTGCAGGGGTAAAAAATGGGGCACTCAGTCACAATTGGGATGCCCATTAGGAATGGCGGGCACCAAATCAAAGTTGCTCTGGAAAGTTTATTAAATCAGACGTTCGCAGATTTTCAGATTATTATTTCCGATAACTGTTCCACTGACGATACTGTGGAAATATGCAGGAAATTTGCCGAAAACGACAGTCGCATCCGTATCGTAACGCAGCGCGACAACCTTGGTATTTTTGGCAATTTCCGTTTCACATTGTTTCAGGCGAACAGCCCTTACTTCATGTGGGCGTGCCACGACGATCGATGGGCGCCAGAGTTCATTGAGAAAAACCTTCGGATGCTGGAGGGAAATCCTCGCGCCATCGGATCCATCTCGAAGGTAAGGCTGTTGCTTCCGGACGGTTCCGTTGCGCCGGCGAAGGGGACAGCGCCGTTGCTTGGCGAACCGTGGGAGCGCGTCCGCGTATTCCTGAAGCGGCCGTCCGAGGCGTCGCGCTTTTACTCCCTCTTCCGCACGGACGACCTGCGGGCCTCCTTTCCGGAGGATATCGATGTATTCGGATACGATTATGTCGTGCTGGCGCTCGCGGCCCTGCGCGGCGAGTTCCTCGAGGTCGACGAAGTCCTGATGGAGCGGGAGGCGCACGACTATCTCTATTATCAAAAGCACTTCGTCGCTCGCCGCCCCACACCGATGAAGCGCTGGTTCGCCATGCGCGATTTGACGGCCAAGATCAGCGAGAAGTTGCGCCCGCCTTACGGAGTAGGGGTTAGACGCGCGCTGTTCATGCTGCAAGTGCGACATGCCGCTCAGTATGCCATTTATCGGTTCCCTCCACTGCTCGATGCTTCAAGGGCGATAGGCCGCTCAGCACGTCCCAGGTCTTGACCGAATAGCAGGCCTATCTGAACATTGTGCCCTCGGCGGTGCGGTCGCCAAAAACGCCGAGGATGACAGTTCTCAAATACGTTTCCGCCAGTCTGGCCGGGATGACCGTAACGCTAGCTGTTCAGGCAGGACTGCGGCCCATTGGCGGCCCGTCGAGCGCCCGTAGAAAATGGCTTCAGAACCTCGCGCACGTCTGCCTCGCGCCGCCGCCCGCCGCCTTGGCCGGCGGGATCATGGGTCCGACAATCGCCCGTTCCGCCTCGTTCCGGTCATTCGGATAGCGCAGGCCGCGTTGGTCGGCCGCCTTAACGATGCTCCGGCCGTCACGTCGGGTACCCGTTTTTCCCCGATTCAGGTGTTACATAGGAAATCTCTAGTGATTCTAATAACTTAATAACTTCGTGGGTCGGCTCTCACTTTGCCGGTTCCACTCGCCCATGGCAACTGCACCACCCCGCAAAGGTGCCACAATACTTCCGTGGCGGCGCGTAACACAGCGCATTTTAACTTGCCATAAGCCAATGCTTCGGCATACTGAATCGCGCTTCCGAATTCTGGCAGCGGGTTTTCCGTCGCGCCCCAAAAGGTTTTTTTGGGGCCTTGTCGTGGGGATACACAGTGATCGAGGGTGATATGGGACGGTCGGGCGCATTTCGTTTGGGGGGACGCAGTGAGTTTGGGGCAACGCTTTCCATTGCGGTGCTTTTGGCGGCTTGGGGCGTTCCGCTCGCGCCGGCCTACGGCAATGATGGGACCGACGGCGTCCAGGTATCGGAGGGGCCGCAGCCGCCCGAGCAGGTGGCCCAGGCCGCGATCGAGGTGCCTTCGCGCATCACCACGGTGCCGCGCGGCCAGACCGTCGAGGAGCGCCGCCGTCCGGATCTCGATCCCCTTGGCGTCCAGGTCGGCACGTTCACGCTCTTGCCATCCATCGGCCTGGAAGAGCAGTACAACGACAATATTTTCGCCACCGAAAACAATACCATCGACGATTTCATCACCCGCCTCCTGCCGCGGGCCAGGCTTCGTTCGAACTGGAACAATCACAGCCTCTCGGTTTACGGCAATGCCGACATCGGGCGCTATGCCGATAACGGCAACGAGGATTACGAGGACTACACGGCGGGGGCGAACGGCCGGCTTACCATCCTCCGCGACACCTGGCTGCAAGCCCAGGTCGAACATCAGCGACGGCACGAGGACCGCGGTTCGCCCGATGATGTCGGTGGTATCGAGCCGACAATCTACGGCGCTACGCTCGGCCAGTTGACCGGGTTTCACCGCCTGAACCGCCTGAACTTCACGTTGAGCGGCACGGTCGAGCGCCTCGATTTCGACGATGTTGCCACGGGCGGCGGCGGGATCATAAACAACGACGACCGCGACCGTTACGAAATGGAAACCTCTCTGCGGGTCGGCTACGAAGTGGTCCCGAACTACGAGGCCTTCGTCCGCGGCGGCTACCTGAAGCGCACCTACGACGATATCTCAGACAACGGGCTTGACCGGGACAACAACGGCTACGAAATCGTGGCCGGCATCTCGGTCGATTTCGGCGGCATCACCTTCGGCGATTTCTTCGCCGGCTACCGGACGCAGGAATATGACGATCCCGCGTTGGATAGCGTCAGCGGCCCGTCCGTCGGTGGCGAAATCACCTGGAACGTGACGCCGCTCACGACCATCATCGGCACCCTGAGCCGGACGATTGAGGAATCGACCAACGGCGACGGCATGGGCAATTTCGCCTCGGGCCGGTTCCTGACCGCCGCCGGGGTCAGCGCCCAGCACGAATTGCGGCGCAACCTGCTCCTGGGGGCGAACATCGGCTACCAAAACGACGATTACGAAGGAATTTCCCGGACCGATGAGACCTTCCGGTTCGGTGTCAACGCCAATTACATGATGTATCGCAACCTGTATATTCGCGGCGGCTACACCGTGCGGTCCAGAGATGCGGAAATTGGTACGGACTATGTCGAAAACGTCGTCTTCGTGCGGTTGCAGGCTCAGTATTGATACCCCGGAGCTGCGGAGAGAATTCCCATCGCGGTTCAAGAGTTCGACCATGTCGGTACTGACGGACGTTCGTAAGAAGGGTTTCAGGATGGCCGTGGCCGGTATTTTCGGCCTCCTGGTCGTGGCAATGGTGTCACTCGCGTCGGCGGGTCCGGCCATGGCGCAAGCCCCGGTGCCGTCTCCGAAGGCGGAGCAGGACGTCAGCTATACCCTTGACTCCGGCGATCGTGTCCGCTTGATGGTGTTCGGCCAGAAAGAATTGTCTGGGGACTTCGTGGTCACCGGAAATGGCACCCTGTCCCTGCCCCTGATCGGCGAGGTCGCCGTCAAAGGTCTGACCTTGCGTCAGACCGAGGCCGCGATCATCAATAAGCTGCAGCCGGACTTCCTCAAGAATCCGCGGGTGAGCGCCGAGGTCATCAATTATCGCCCCTTCTACATCATCGGTGAGGTGAAAAACCCCGGTACGTACCCCTACGTCAACGGCATGCGTATCGTTAACGCCGTCGCCATCGCCGGGGGGTACACCTATCGTGCCAACGAGAGGGAGATGCGCATTACCCGGGCCAAGGGCGACGGCAAGCCCGAGCGCGTCAGGCCCGATACCCTCGTGCTGCCCGGCGACGTCGTCGAGGTAACGGAGCGGTATTTCTGATCGACCCTCAATTTGCCTGGGGGGACGGCAATTCCAGGGGCTTTTCAGTCTCTCGGGCTGGGGACGCGGGCGCCAAGGAGCCCTCGGGATGTCACACCAAGCCTAAAATCCGAAGACACGCGGGATAACGGCGAATGCCTCGAATCCCTGATGTTCCCGATTTCACCATCGGGTAATATGCCTACAATGTAGGGCGACAAGAATGCAGGATCAGCATGGCAATCATATTAGGCAGGAAGCCCGTTCCCATGGCACCCGATGACGTCAGCAGGCCTGCAGCGCCCTCTTCCATAAGTTTCGGGCCGCTCGACATTCGTGAAATCGTCCGCGTGCTCCGGCGGGGAATCTGGGTCATCGCCTGGTCGATCGCCTTCTTCCTCGCGTTGGGAGCGACGTTCATTTTCTCGATCGTTCCCCAGTACACGGCTTCGGCTTTCGTCGAGATCAATCCCCGGCAGGCGCAGATCCTGAACTTCAAGGATTTGATGAGCACCGTGCAGACGGACTCGTCCACGATCGGCACCGAAATCGAGATTCTTCGTTCGCGCAATCTTGCCGATAGAGCCGTCCAGAAGCTGAACCTCTTTGTCCTGCCCGAGTTCAATGAGGCCCTGCGCGCGCCCTCGATCCCCAGGGGCATAATCGGATGGGTGAAAGACTCCGTTTCGAATGCGACGGCGTACCTCGACACGTGGCTCGGCTTCGGGGATGCGAAGCCGGGCGCGACGTCGGGCAGTTCGGCACCCGTGACGTCGGAGTTCACCGACCTGCCGTTGCTGAGCTACTTCCGCGATCGGGATCAAAAGCATCAAGAATTTGCAGCCATCGCGGAGCAGGAGCGGACCAACGTCGTCGATACGTATCTGAGGAAGCTGCAGGTGGTGCCGCTGAGCCGCTCCCGCGTGATCGGCATTTCCTTCAGTTCGGAGAATCCGCGGACCGCGGCGACGATCGTCAATACCACGGCCGATCTCTACATCGTGTCGCAGCTCGAAGCGAAGTACGAGGCGGCGAAGCGGGCGAATACCTGGCTGAGCGACCGGATCGCCGAGCTTCGGCGCGACGTCGGAAACGCGGAGCGGGCGGTGGAGGTGTTCCGCAACAAGTCCGGCCTCACCCGGGGCAAGGGCACGGCGACACTCGTCGACGAACAGTTGACCGACTTGAACTCCCGCTACATCCAGCAGCGAACTCTCCTTGGTGCGGCAATTGCGCGTATGCGTCAGGCCGAGGACCTGCTCAAGTCCCCGCGCGGCATCGAGACCGCGGCCGCAGTCCTCAATTCGCAAACGATCCGGGACCTGATCCGCGAGGAAAGCCAAGTCAACAGGACGATGGTGGAGCTGTCGAACGAGTACGGCGACAAGCACCCGAAGATGATCAATGCCCAGACCCAGCAGGTTCAAATTCGCCGGAAAATCCGGTTCGAGATGGAAAAGATCATCCAGGGGCTGCGCAACGAAGTGGCGGTCGCGCGCGGCGCCGTGCAGCAACTGAAGAACGAGCTCGATACCTCCCGCACGAAAGTTGCGGCGCTCGATTCGGCCCAGATTCAGCTCCGTGCCCTGGAACGGGAGGCTAACGCATCCCGTCTGTTGCTGGAACAGTTGCTGTCGCGGTCGAAGGAGCTCGCGACCCAGACCGACTTCCAGCAGCCGGACGCGACGCTCATCACCAAGGCGCCGATCCCGGACAGGCCGACCTATCCCAAGACCGGCCTGATGTTCATCCTCCTGTTCACCCTGGGAACGACCGTCGGCATCTATGGCGCGTTCCTGGCGGACCGTGTCGATCACGGCTATCGCAGCGCCGACGAGATCACGCGGGAACTGGGCGTTGTCGCGCTCGGCCTGATCCCGGCCATCAGCCAGCTGAAGTCCCGCGGCAAGGGGCCGCAGGACTATTGCGTCGAGAACCCCACCTCGGCCTATGCGGAAGCGCTGCGAAGTCTGCATACCAACATGCTGCTGGCGGACGTCGGAAACCGCCCCGGCGTGGTCCTGGTCACCTCCGCCCTGCCGAACGAAGGCAAGAGCTCGATCGTCGTGTCGCTCGCCCGCGTGCTGGCGGGTGCCGGACGCGCCGTTGTCGTGGTCGACTGCGACCTGCGCCGGCCCACGGTCCACGGATTGTTCGGGGCGAAGGACGGGCCCGGCCTGGTCGAATGCGTGACCGGCAAGGCTTCGCTCGATCATGTGATCCAGGAAGACAAGCAGACCTCGGTGCATTTCATCCGGGCGGGCGAACGGTCCACCAATTCGCCGGACATCTTTGACTCGGTCGCCTTCCAGCAGCTGCTGAAGACGCTGTCGCGGAACTACGACATGGTTCTGCTGGATTCGCCGCCGGTTCTCGCGGTGTCCGATACGCTGTTCCTGGCCCGGCTCGCCAACAAGACCGTCCTGGTGGTCCGTTGGGCGCGGACACGGCGGGCCATGGCCTCGCTGGCGCTGAAGAAGTTGATTGATGCGCGCGCGAATATCGCGGGTGTCCTGCTGTCGCGGGTCGATATCGAGGGCCACGCTCAGTATGGCTTCAGCGACTCGGGCACCTATTCCGGCGCCATGAAGAAGTACTACACGGGCTGACCACGTTTCCGCTCCCTTCGGCCTCGGCGTGATGCGACCGTACCGGTTGCCGACGACCCGGCCGGTGTTCTTCCCGGCGGGCATGGCCCCCTGCATCGTGAGCGAATTGCCGTACCCCCTTCGGGACGTGCGGTGCCCTTGAAACCAGTGGGCGTGATCGCGTGTGGGGGAACGCAGGGTCGATGAAATGCCTGTGTGCCCTGCTTTCAATTCACATTGCAGAAACTTTTAATTAAGTACGTTGAAATTCCAGTATTGCCACGAGCTGAATTTCGGCGCCGCGTGTTAACGCCTTCTTAAAGAAGTCCGATGCAGACTCCGATCATCGATGAAGCTGACAACTTCATATCGGAGCATCTGGCCAAATGTTTATGCTTCCCAATGACGCCAAGCGGCTCTATGCGCCGGAAGGCATAGCGCCGGAATCGGCTCCCCACAAGTGGAGCGCCCGGAAAACGCTGGTGTTCTTGACGTCGACATCCTGCATTCTCTGGGCGATCATCATCTCCACCTTCACGCACGTCTTCTAAAGCACGTTTCCCGCGGGTTGAATCAATTTTCGGATTCGTCATCGCCCTCCCCCGATCAAGTCGGGGGATCACCGGGCGATCAACTGAGTGGATGCCCCACCTGCCTGGGGCATGATGTTTCAACGTTAGGGCAACACTCTCTGGCGGCAGTGGCACGCCCGCACCGTAGCCCGCGCCCGCCTGCCGGTGACCCAGACGACGGGCCCTCCCTTCACGTATCATCCGTCCCGTAACGGTCCCCATCCGTGCGAAGTGGCGATGAACCCCGGCATGTGCGCCGCCGGCGGCACGGGCGTCCTAGGCCTCGATCACGGCGCCGGCGCGCATCTTCTGCGCATCGAAGGTGATGAGGTCGTTGCCCTGCGGACCGCGCATGACCCCCGGCGGATCTTCGCCACGTTCCACGGTACGGATGGCGTCGTCCAGCATCTTGCGGAAGATGGCAACGCCGGTGTCGGAGGTGGCCAGCGTCTCGCCCGTCCGCGGCGCGATGACGCCCTGGCTTTCCTGGGCGGCGCGGTCCTGGTCGCGGGAATGCAGGCCCCACCACTCGTCCTCCATCCGGTCGTAGACGCCGCGCACGCGCGACTTCAGGCCTTCGTTGGTGATGGTTTCGGGCGTGCCGCGCGCCTCGCGCCCGCGGATGAAGAAGGTCATGGTCTTTTCGTCGTCCACCGGCACGCGGAAGCGGAGGATATGGCTCGGGTTGTCGCCGACCCGGGCGCCGAAATAGCGGCTGTTGGCCGGGAACAGGAAATGCGACACCTTGGCGAAGCCGTTGGGGACCCTGAAGGCGGCGCGGACCCCGTACCAGGTGCGTTCCCATTCCACGTCCGGGCGCTGCAGCGCGACGTCGGGATAGACGCTGGCGTGCAGGGCGATGGAATGCATCTGGTCGACGGCGTTCTCGGCGCGCTGCATCCAGTTGCAATGCTCTTCGAAGGCACCGATGACGCGCGTCAGCCCGTCGCGGAACAAGAGGTCGTAAGCGGGGAACTCCGGCGCCGGCTCGGGGCCCATGTAGGCGAAGACCAGGCCCGCGACCTCGCGCGCCGGGTAGGTCCTTGCCCGCACCTCGCGCTTCAGCGGCGTATCGTCGGGCTCCGCCGGCATGTCGAGGCACGCGCCGGTGCGGTCGAACTTCCAGCCGTGGTAGCAGCAGCGGATGCCGTCGCTTTCGACACGGCCGAGTTCCAGCCCGGCGCCGCGGTGCGGGCAGGCGCGCTCGATCAGCCCCAGCGCACCCGAACCGTCGCGGAAGAGGATGAGGCCTTCGCCGAGCACGCGCACCGGCACCGGTTTCGTCGCAACAGAGTCGGAGAACCAGACAGGCCACCAGTAGCGGCGCATGAGATTGCCCGCCGGCGTGCCGGGGCCGACCTGCGTAAACCGCCGGTTTTCATCAGGTGTCATCGTATCGCTCCTCCCCGGAATTTGTGTTTTTCTACAGAGGGATATCTCCGTTCCCAACAGAAAAATTCTACCATGAATCACCCCACCCCGCGCTAAGATTGACGTACATCGGCATCGCGACCGAAGAGTCGCCATCGGCCCGGAAAGGACGCTTTGCGTCTTAGGGTACGAAACATCAAATGCCGGAAGGGGGGTGACCATGATGACGTCAGAACAGAATGAACGGCTGACCCGCGTCGGGCCGGGTACGCCGTGTGGCGACATGCTGCGGCGTTACTGGTGGCCCGTGGGATTTGGTTCCCACATCACATCCAAGCCCGTGCCGGTGCGCATCCTTGGCGAAGACCTCATCCTCTTCCGCGACGGTTCGGGTGCGCTGGGGCTGATCGAGCGCGCCTGCCCGCACCGCGGCGCCGGGCTCGAACTCGGCCGTGTCGAAAGCGATGGCATCCGCTGCTGCTACCACGGCTGGAAGTTCGACCGTGCCGGCAACTGCCTCGACATGCCGGCGGAGCCCGACGATACGCCGCTGAAGCGCGAGGTGAAGGCGCGCACCTACCGCGCACAGGATCTGGCCGGGCTGGTCTTCGCCTACATGGGGCCGGATCCCATTCCGGAAATCCCGCCGTATGATCTTCTTGTGCGGGAGGATATGAACCGGGTGCTCTACTCCAAGGAGGAAAAGTGCAACTGGCTCCAGCGCGCGGAGAACGGCTGCGACCCCCACCACCTGATGGCGCTGCACGCGCCGGGCTATCCGCAGATCGCGCTCAAGCCCGCCACCGTCACCTGGGAAAAGACCTGGTACGGCTTCCGCCAGGAACAGCAGTATCCGGACAGCCTCTACAACGTCACCCATCAGATCTTCCCGTCCCACACGCGCCGCCTGGCGGCGCGTGTCGGCGACGACCCCAAGCACTATCTCAACTTGCGGGTGCCGGTAGACGACGTCACCACCATCACCTACTTCGTGCAGGCCGTCATCGCCGAACGGGGCCCCTACACGATCACGACCCACGACCACACGGCCTACGACTACATGGCCTACGAAGAGGTCAATGACGGCTGGTGGCGCATCCCCTCCCACGAACAGGACCGCATCGCCCAGGAAAGCCAGGGGCGGATCGCCGACCGTTCGCGCGAGACGCTGGGCACCTCCGACCGGGGTATCGTCATGTTCCGGCGCAACCTGGAGGAGTCGATCTGCGCCGTGCAGGAGGGCCGCGATCCGGTGGGCGTCGTGCGCGACCGCACCCGCAATGACGTGATCCGCTTCGATGCCGGCAAGAACTTCTCGGGCGGTACCACCCGGCCCCCCGCCATCATCGCCACGTAAGCTTTCCGGTTCCGTCAGGCGTTGTGTGCACGCGGCAATCACAAGACGCGAAGGAGACTTTCATGACTACCTTCATCCCCGTGCTCGGTCGGGCCACCGTGTTCCTTGCGGCGTTTCTGCCATTCGCAGCGACGGCCCAGGACATGCCGCCCGCGGCGAAAAAGGTCGTCGCCGACCTGAAGGTCTCGCCGGACATCCTGGCCGGTTGGGAAGACGAGCACAAGGTACCGGCATCGTGGCTGGCGGCGGCGCGCAAGGAAGCGGCCCTCAGGATCAACGGGAGCTGGGCGCCCAAGGAATTCGACGACATGGCGCAGGCGTTCCGCGAGCGTTACCCGTTCATCGCCATAAATTACAACCGGGCATCGAACCGGAACCGCGTGCGCGTCCCGCTGATCGCCTACAAGGAAGGGCGCATCACCACCGATATCATCACGGGCATCGACAGTTCCATCAACCAGTTCCGCGCCGCCAACGCGCTGGCCGACCTCTCGGACGTGCCCAACCTCTCGAACATTCCACCGGGCATGGGCTCGCGCAGCGGCCACTGGGCCGGCGTGCGCGTGCGCTACTGGTGCTTCGGGTTCAACCCGACCCTGATCAAGCCCGAGGCAATGCCCAAGCGCTGGGAAGACCTTCTGACGACACCGGGCCTCAAGGACGGCAAGCTGGCGCTGTGGCGCGGCGTCACCTCGTGGCTGCTGCCGTTGTGGGGCGAGAAAGGCGAGGCCTGGGCCAAGGACTACGCTACCCGCCTGTTCGCCGAGGTGAAGCCGCAGCGGCGCAAGGAAGGCGCGCGGGCGCTAATCAGCCTCGTGGTCGCGGGCGAATTCAACGCCACCCTCGCCGCCGCCGCCTATCAGGTGCGCGCGATCGAGAAAAAGGGTGCGCCCGTGGCCTTCCATTGTCCCGACGTGGTGCCGGTGTCGATCTCCTCGGTCGGCGTGCTCGCCCGCAACCCTCACCTGAACGCGTCGAAGCTGTTCATGAACTGGTTCCTGAGCAAGGAGGGGCAGCTCTCCCAGTACGCCGCCGACGGCGCGCCGCCGGTGCACAAGGCGCTGATCGGACGCGGCTTCATGGCCTATCCGGCGGCGATCAAGGGCAAGAAAGTCGTGTTCCGTAATCCTGACCTTCTCGACGAGGAGCTCAAGGCGCTGCTCAAGTTCTGGAATCCGCTGTTCAACAGCGGCGACAACAAGGGCGGATAGGGCCGTTCAGGGCGCGGTCCCGGGATCGAGACCGCTTTCGTTCGCCAGGCGCTGGATTTCGGCGCGCAGCTTCGCCCGCCACGGCGCATCGGCGGGAGCATCTTTGCGCGCTCAGCGCGCGCCATCTGTGCCGAGGTGGCGCATCAAATTGTCGAGCGTGGTGTAGCCGATCTCGACGGCGCCGAAACCCAGCCCCGCGTCGCGCTGCGCCTTGTTGGGGTGCATCTGCCGTAAGGTCAGGACCATCTTGCCGTCGCTCTGTTCATCGAAGGTGAGGAGTACGCGAAAACGGCCGGCGTCGTCATCCTTGTCGGAATCGTGTTCGAATTCGATCGTGTGTGGCGCCTCGATGCGCAGGAATGTCATGCGGTTGTCGTAGCGCTTGCCATCCGGTCCGATCATGAGGAAACGCCAGCGGCCGCCGACGCGAATATCGATCTCACGCGTCTCCACTGTGAAGCCCTTGGGCCCGAACCAGCGCGGCAGATGATCCTTATTGATCCATGCGTCGAAGACCACGTGCCGCGGCGCCGCAATGACGCGCGACAGCACGAGCTCGCGTTCAAGCGCGTCCAAATCCCACGCCGAATCACTTTTTGCGTTTTGGCTCGCCATGTTTCGGTCCCCTGAGATTCATTTGGTTGATGTAGGCTTCCATGCGGTCGAGGCGGCCTTCCCAAACCGCGCGTTGGGACGACAGCCAGTCCTCGATCTCCCGCACCGTCTCGGTGCGCAGCCTGCAGGGCCGCCTGTTGCCCTCGACCCGGCGGTCGATCAGTCCGGCGCCTTCGAGCACCTTGAGGTGCTTGGAGATCGCCGGCTGGCTCATCTCGAACGGTTCGGCCAGTTCCATCACCGTTCCATCACCCTGCGCTAGGCGCGCCAGGATGGCGCGGCGCGTCGGGTCGGCAAGGGCGAAGAAGGCGGCGTCCAAATTCATAATAACTTATTAGTTATATAACCGTATGGTTATTGTCAAGCCAAAAAAAGTGCGCCGTCGGCGGTCGTTTCGCACGGACACGCGATTAACGCGCGCCCAGTTCGCGTTCGAGCTTTTCCAATTTCTCGCGCAGACCTTCGCGCCACGGCGCGTCGGCTGGGGCCGTGCGCTCGAGCTCCTGCCAGAGGGTGAGAGCTGCCTTCGGATCGCCGCCTTGCAACAGCGCGAGGCCGCGGTAATAGCGCGCCGCCGGATCGGTGGGCGCCGCCGCCAGCGCCGCATCGAAGGCGGCCTTGGCGGCGGGGGTCACGGTGCCGTCGGCGCGGGCGAGCAAGGTCTCTCCGTAAGCGAGGGCGACGGCGGCGGCGTTGTCGGGCCGCTGCGCCGTCGCGTCCATGGCGCGCCGGTAGGTGGCCTCGGCGTCGCCGTCGCGGCCGAGGCGCTGGTAGAGCCGGATCAGCAGCGTCCAGCCACGGGCATCGTCGGGGGCTTCCTTGATGCGCGCCTCGATCAGCTCGATCATGGCGGCGATGCCCTCGGCGCTGGGCAGCGCCGGTGGCGTCTCGGCCTTGGGCCGTTCGGCGAAGGGCCGGGCCGGCAGGCCCGGCGCTCCGAACACGACATAGGCGAGGCCCGCCGCGGCGGGCAAGGCGACGATCAGTACCGCTGCCAACGCCCGCCCGGTGGAGTGACGCCCGGACCCGGTGCCGCGCCGGTCGGATTCCAGCGCGGCCAGCGCCCGGCGCTCGATCTCCGTGCGCGCTGCCTCGGCCTCCGCTGCGCCGATCAGGCCGCGGTCGCGGTCGCGCGCGATCTCCGCCAACTGGTCGGCGTAGATAGCGCGGTCGAAGGCGGCGCGGTTCTCGGCCGGGCCGCGCCGGCCCAGCAGCGGCCAGGCCAGCGCCGCGACGGCGGCAACGGTCATGACGCCGAGGACGACGATCAGCGTCATGCGCCGGCGCCCTTGCCGCCGTCGTCACCGTCGTCGTCGAGAAGGGCACGCAGGCGCGCGCGCTCCTGGGCATCCAGCGGCCGTGCCTCCCGCGCGGTCCGCCGGGCCCGCAATCGCAGGACTACGACCGCTCCGCCGATCAGGAGGAGCGCGAAAGGCGCCGTCCACAGCGCGACGGTGCTCGCCTTGAGCGGCGGCTTGAGCAGGACGAAATCGCCGTAACGGCTGGTCAGGAAGCGGATGATCTCCTCGTTGCTGTCGCCCGCGAGCAGGCGTTCGCGCACCAGGATGCGCAGGTCGCGCGCCAGCTCCGCGTCGGAATCGTCGATCGACTGGTTCTGGCAGACGAGGCAGCGCAATTCCTTGAACAGCTCGCGCGCCCGGGCTTCGAGCGCCGGGTCGGGCAGCGCCTCGTTGGCGCCGACGGCACGGGCCGGCGGCGCGGCGAGTCCCACCGTCACCGCCACCAGCGCCGCCGCCAGTGCGGCACGCACGCCGGTACGCGGGCGGATCACGGTCTTTCCTCGCGCAACAGGCGCTCGATCACCGGAACGATCTTCTCGGCGTATTCGCCGGGGTGGATCGGACCGATGTGCTTGTAGCGGATGATCCCCGTGGCATCGATGATGAAGGTCTCCGGCACGCCGTAGACGCCGAAATCGATGGCGACGCGGCCCTTCTCGTCGGCGGCGATGCGGGCATAGGGATTGCCGAGCTCGGCGAGCCATTTCTTCGCGTCGGCGGGCTTGTCCTTGTAGTTGAGGCCGACGACCCGCACCTTGCCCTCGCGCGCCATGCGCATCAGGATCGGATGCTCGATCTTGCACGGCAGGCACCACGACGCGAAGACGTTGAACACGCTGACGCGCCCCTTGAGGTCGACGTCGCTCACCTCGCCGTCGCCGTCGAGGGCCGGCAGGCGGAACGCCGGCACCGGCTTGCCGATGAACGGCGACGGGATTTCGCCGGGGTCGCGCGGACGCGACAGCAGGATGATGAAGATCGCGCTTAGCAGGACCAGCGCCGCGGCCGGCAGGATGAAAAGAAGGCGCCGCATCGGTCAGGCGGCGCCGGGCACGGCCGCGTCGGCGGAACCCCGTGCCTTGCGCGACGGTGCGCCGACCCGGTGACGGCGGTCGGTGAGCGACACCAACCCGCCCGCCACCATGATCACCGCGCCGATCCAGATCCACGGCACCAGCGGGTTGTGATAGAGCCGCACGGTCCACCCGGCCGCGCCGCCGGGTGCCGGGGCGGTGGGATCGCCCAGCACGGCATAGAGATCGGCCATGAAGGTGGTATGGATCGCGGCCTCCGTCGTCGTCTGGCGCGGCGTCGTGAAAGCGCGTTTTTCCGGGCGCAGGACCGTCACCGGGGCGCCGTTCCGGGTCACGGTCAGGGTCGCGCGCTCGGCCAGGTAATTGGGGCCGGGGATGCGTTCGACACGGTCGAGGGTGACACGGTAGCCCGCGATCTCCACCGCCTGGCCCGGCGTCATGGCGAGGATGCGCTCGGACTGCCAGGCCGACGACGCGGTGATGCCGAGCACGATCACCGCCATCGCCCCATGGGCCACCGTCATGCCGATGGCGGCGCGCGGCAGGCCACCGAGGCGCCGCAGCGTCTCGGCCGGCGGCGCGCGGAACAGGCGGATGCGTTCCGCCAGCTCCGTCACCGTGCCGAGGGCGAGCCAGGCGGCGAGCCCGACGCCGAGCACCGCGAGAACCGGACCGCCGGTAAACGCGAACGTGGTGCCGGTGACGAGGACGGTGACGACCGCGGCGGCGGCGAGACGTGCGAGCACGCCGGCGAGGTCGCCGCGCTTCCAGGCCAGCAACGGCCCCATCGCCATGACCGCGATCAACGGCGCCATGATCGGAACGAAGGTAAGGTTGTAGTAGGGCGCGCCGACCGACACCTTGCCGGCGCCGACGGCCTCGATCACCAGCGGGTAGAGCGTACCCAGCAGCACCGTTGCCGTCGCCGTGCCGAGCAGCAGGTTGTTGAGCACCAGCCCCCCTTCGCGCGAGATGGGTGCGAACAGGCCGCCCATGCGCATGGATGGCGCCCGCAACGCATAGAGGCCGAGGCTGCCTCCCGCCGCGACCAGCAGCAGCGCCAGGATGAACAGCCCGCGCGTCGGGTCGCTGGCGAAGGTATGGACCGAGGTGAGCACGCCGGACCGCACTAGGAAGGTGCCCATCATCGCCAGCACGAAGGTAAGGATGGCGAGCAGGATGGTCCAGCTCTTGAGCGCGTCGCGTTTCTCCACCACGATCGCCGAATGCAGGAGCGCCGTTCCCGCCAGCCACGGCATGAACGACGCGTTTTCCACCGGG
Organism: Alphaproteobacteria bacterium; assembly: GCA_009380075.1. Lineage (GTDB taxonomy): Bacteria > Pseudomonadota > Alphaproteobacteria > SMXQ01 > SMXQ01 > WHSO01. The sequence continues at coordinate 31,693 of WHSO01000006.1, forward strand.
TCCCAGAACCAGAAGCCGCCCCAGCCGAGCTCGTAGTACGCCCACCAGCTTCCCAGTGCGATACCCAACGTCAGCGCACACCACGCCGCGAGCGTCCACGGCCGGACCCAGCGCGCCCAGGCGGCGTCGACCCGGCCCTCGATCAGGGCCGCGACGGCAAAGGCGAAGGCGACCGAGAAGCCGACATAGCCGAGGTAGAGAAACGGCGGATGGAAGGCAAGGCCGGGGTCCTGCAGGATGGGGTTGAGGCCGTTGCCGTCTACCGGCGCGGGGTCGAGGCGCAGGAACGGGTTCGACGTCGCCACGACGAACAGCAGGAAGGCGAAGCCGATCATGCCCTGCACGGCCAGCACGCGGGCGCGCAGCGCCGGCGGCAGGTTGCGGCCAAAGGCGGCGATGGCGGCGCCGAACAGCGCCAGGATCAGCACCCACAGCACCATGGAGCCTTCGTGATTGCTCCACACGCCGGCCACCTTGTAGAGCATGGGCTTGGCCGAATGGGAATTCTGCGCCACGTTGACGACGGAAAAATCCGACACGATGTAAGCGTGCATCAGGCTGAAGAAGGCCGCGGCGATGAACACGAACTGGGTGACCGCGGCGGTGCGGCCCATGTCCATCAGTGCCGCATCGTTGCGCGCCGCACCGAACAGTGGCACCGTCGCCTGGGCCGCCGCCAGGCACAGCGCGAGGACGAGGGCGAAATGTCCGGCCTCGGCGATCATGGGGTTGCACCCGTGCCGGCGCCTGCCTTGCCTTCGGACTCCTTCCACTGGCCAGAGCGCTTGATGGCGTCAGCGACCTCGCGCGGCATGTAGGTCTCGTCGTGCTTGGCCAGGACTTCGCGCGCCTCGAAGGTGCCGGGCGCGGTGAGGCGGCCTTGGGCAACCACGCCCTGGCCCTCACGGAACAAGTCGGGAAGGATGCCGCGATACACGACCGCCAGCCGGTTCGCGGTGTCGGTGACGGTGAAGCGCACCTCCGCCCCCTGGCGCGCAACGCTGCCCTTCTCCACCAGGCCGCCGATGCGGATCAGGCGGTCCCTGGGCACGTCGGTGCGGGTGGCAAGGTCGGTCGGCGAATAGAAGAACACAAGGTTGTCCTCAAAGGCATTGAGGATCAGCATCGCCGCGAGGCCGAGAACGACCGCGGCGGCGCCGAGCAGATAGAGCCGCCGGCGGCGCCGGGTGAAGGCCGGACGGCGGGGTCGGGCCGTGGTCACGGGCGGCCGCCTTCGGCGCGATCCCGCATCCGGTCGAGCGCGCCCTCGCTGGCCCGGAGGCGGGCCAGCACCCGCCATGCCATCCCGCCCAGTACCAGGGCGGCGAAGGCGAATGCCGGCCAGACGTAGGCGCCGTAGCCGCCCATGCGGAAGAATTCCGTGACGGCGGCGGTCATCGCGCTTCCCCTTGTAGCCCGTCCGCCGCCGGCTCATTGCGTCCCGCCGCGACCAACAGGGCCTGCAGCTTGCGTCCGGCGATCTCGGCCCGCACGCTCAGGATCAGCAGTGCGGCGAAATAGGCCATGAAGGCGACCGCCATCGTCAGCAGCGGCCAGAGCATCGACGGGTGGATGGCGGGTCCGCCGATACGCAACACCGAAGCGGGCTGGTGCAACGTCGCCCACCAGTCGACCGAGAACTTGATGATCGGGATGTTGACGAAGCCGACCAGCGCCAGCAACGCCGCGGCGCGGTTGCCGCGCTCGGCGTCGTCGAAGGCGCCGCGCAGCGCGATCAGGCCGAGGTAGAGGAAGAACAGCACCAGCACTGAGGTCAGCCGCGCGTCCCATACCCACCACGTGCCCCAGCTGGTCTTGCCCCACAGCATGCCGGTGACCAGGCAGATCGCGGTGAACCCGGCGCCCAACGGCACCGCCGCGCCGGCGACGATATGCGCCAACGGATGCTTCCACACCAGCGCGACGGCGGAGAACACGGCGACCAGCGTATAGGCGGCGAGCGCCATCCATGCCGCCGGCACGTGGATGTACATGATCCGCACCGAATCGCCCTGCTGGTAGTCGGCGGGCGATACGAACACGGCGAGCCACAGGCCGACGCCCCCCGTCACCGCCGCCGCTGCCCAGCACCACGGCAGCACCGCGCCGGCGAGGCGCAGGAAACGGGCGGGATTGGCGAGGATATTGACCATAGCTTACCTGCTGGCCTGTCTCAGGGCCGCCGCCGCGGCGAACGGCGCAAGCGCCAGGGCGGCCAGTAAAAACCCCGCAAGCGCCGTCAGGCTCGCGCCGGCGTCGGTTCCGGCGATGGCCGCGTCCACCGCGGCGACCCCGAAGATCAATATGGGAATATAGAGCGGCAGGACCAGAAGGGAAATCAGCACGCCCCCCCGACGGGCGCCGAGGGTCAGTGCCGCGCCGATGGCGCCGATCAGGGTCAAGGCCGGCGTCCCCAGAGCGAGCGCACCCAGGACCGCGCCATAGCCCGGAACCGGCAGGTTGAGCATCACGCCGAGGACGGGCGCCGCCGCGATCAGGGGCACGCCGGTAGCGATCCAGTGGGCCGCGCATTTGGCCAGCACGACCAGTTCCAGCGGCACGTCGGCCAGCAGCAGCCCTCGAGGCTGCCGTCCTCGAAATCCGCCGCAAACATGCGCTCAAGGGCGAGCATGGCGGCGAGCAGCGCCGTCACCCAGATCAGGCCCGGTGCGGCACGCGCCAAAAGCGCCGGATCGCCGCCGAGGCCGAAGCCGAACAGCAGCGCCCCCAGCACGAAGAACGCCACCACCATCAGCGTGTCGGCGCCGCGTCGCCAGGCGAGGCGCAGGTCGCAGAAGGTGATGGCGAGGAGCGCCACCATGCTCAGGCACCGGCATCCGGGGTGATGTCGTCGTTGAAGGGGTCGGCGAAGCGGGACGCGGCGAAGCGCGCGATCGGGAGCTCCTGGGCGCGGTCCGCCGCGATGTCGCCATGGGTTGCGATGACCGCCATGCCGCCCGCCTTGCGGTGCCGGGCGAGGGCTGCCTCAAAGGCGCGCGCCGATGCCGCATCGAGGGACGTTGTCGGTTCGTCCAGTAGCCACAGGACCGCGTGGCTGGCGGCGACGCGGGCGAGTGCGACGCGCCGCTTCTGGCCGGCGGAGAGATAACGGCAGGGCAGGCGCTCGAGTGGCGCCAGCGCATAGGCCGAGACCGCACGCGCCAGGGCGGCGTCGCGGGCGCGCGCATCCGTGGGACCGTTGACGCGACTCCACAGATTCAGGGTCTCGTGCGCGGTGAGCTCCGGTTTCAGGCCGTCCGCATGGCCGAGATACGCGATCGCCGGCTCTGTCGCGGCTCCGTCGAGGATGCAGGATCCCGCCGCGCTCGGCAAAAGCCCCGCCATGACGCGCAGCAGGCTCGACTTGCCGACGCCGTTGGGCCCGGTCAGCAGCAAGAGGCCGCCCGGGGCGACGTCGAAGCCGAGCCCGGCGAACAGTACCCGCCCCCCACGGACGCAGGCGAGCCCCACTCCCCTGAAGCGGGACGCAGGAAAGGACGGCGGCGTTGCGTCCGGCCTGGCGCCGGCGGGAGCATCGATCATGGCGCCCCTCATAGCATAGGGTGAGGCCCGCGCGCGTCACCAAGCTGAAGGGTGCAACCCACAAAAATAGCGGCCACCGGCGGGGGGACCGGTGGCCGCTGGGAATTCCGGCATCAGGGTGCCGGTCGGAGGCTACTCTGGAAGGCCATGCAACGGGAGAGGGGGGGATTGCTGCGGCGGCCTTCCATTGGCTCTAAATGACCCCGGAAATGTGACCAGAGTAGGCCTCCAATGGGGCGAAAATGAGATATTTCCATTCTACCTACCAAGCTATTGAAATAAATTGTATAAAATACCTTGCGGACGGGTGTTTGCGGGGCGCGCAAAACGCGCGTTTGACGGCCCGCGCGTTTCCCGTTAACACCCCACTTTCTCTGGCCAATCATCCTATTCGCAAGGGTCTGCCGCCGTTCGCGGGCGGCGCCCCAGCCAACCAAAGGGAGAGAGACCTTGGCGAGCGCCCCTGACAGCTTCACGTCGAAAAGCACCCTCGAGGCGGGTGGCAAGACCTACACCTATTTCAGCCTGCCGGGCGCATCCAAGGGCGGCCTCGGCGACATCTCCCGCTTGCCCGTGTCTCTCAAGATATTGCTGGAAAACCTGCTGCGCTGGGAAGACGGCCGCACGGTCAAGGCGGACGACATCAAGGCCATTGCCGGCTGGCTCAAGGACCGGCGCTCGGACAAGGAAATCGCCTTTCGGCCCGCCCGCGTCCTCATGCAGGATTTCACCGGCGTGCCGGCGGTGGTCGACCTCGCCGCCATGCGCCAGGCGATGGTCAAGCTCGGCGGCGACCCCAAGCGCATCAATCCGCTGTCGCCGGTGGACCTGATCATCGACCACTCGGTGATGGTCGACACCTACGGCAACGCCGCGGCGTTCAAGGACAACGTCCAGCACGAATACGAACGCAATCAGGAACGCTACGCCTTCCTGCGCTGGGGTCAGGACGCGTTCGACAATTTCCGTGTGGTGCCGCCGGGCGCGGGCATCTGCCACCAGGTCAATCTCGAGTACCTGGGTCGCGTCGTCTGGACCAACAAGGAGGGCGTCGCCTATCCCGACACCGTGGTCGGCACCGACAGCCACACGACGATGATCAACGGCCTGGCGGTGCTCGGCTGGGGCGTCGGCGGCATCGAGGCGGAAGCCGCCATGCTCGGCCAGCCCATGTCGATGCTGCTGCCGGAAGTGGTGGGCTTCAAGCTGACTGGCGCGCTCAAGGAAGGCTGCACCGCCACCGATCTCGTGCTCACCGTGGTACAGATGCTGCGCAAGAAGGGCGTGGTCGGCAAGTTCGTCGAATTCTACGGCGACGGGCTCGACCATCTGCCGCTCGCCGACCGCGCCACCATCGGCAATATGGCGCCGGAATACGGCGCCACCTGCGGCTTCTTCCCGGTGGACGAGGAGACCATCCGCTACCTCACCTTCACCGGGCGCGACGCCGGTCAGGTGGCGCTGGTCGAAGTCTATGCCAAGGCCCAGGGCATGTGGCGCGAAAAGGGGGCGGAGCCGGCGTTCACCGACACGCTTGAACTCGACATGTCGACGGTCGAGCCCTCCCTCGCCGGGCCCAAGCGACCGCAGGACCGCGTCCCGTTATCCGGCGCGGCGGCGGCCTTCGAAGGGGCGCTGCCCGATCTCCTCGGCAAGGCCAAGGCCAATGCCGCCGTCGCTGTCGACGGCATGGACCACGACCTCACCCACGGCGACGTGGTGATCGCCGCCATCACCAGCTGCACCAACACGTCGAACCCGTCGGTGATGGTCGCTGCCGGCCTGCTCGCGCGCAATGCCTTGGCCAAGGGCCTGACCCGCAAGCCCTGGGTCAAGACGTCGCTGGCGCCGGGATCGAAGGTGGTCGCTGACTACCTCGCCAAGGCGGGGCTTCAGGGCGATCTCGACGCTCTCGGCTTCAACATCGTCGCCTTCGGCTGCACGTCGTGCATCGGTAACTCCGGCCCCCTCGACGAGCCGGTGGCCAAGGCGATCGAGCAGGGTAACCTGGTCGCCGCCGCGGTGCTGTCGGGCAACCGCAACTTCGAAGGCCGCGTGCATCCGCAGTGCAAGGCGAACTATCTCGCCTCGCCGCCGCTGGTGGTAGCCTACGCGCTTGCGGGGTCGCTCAAGATCGACATCACCAGGGATTCACTGGGCAAGGGCAAGGACGGCAAGGACGTCTATCTGAAAGACATCTGGCCATCGAACCGGGAAATCGCCGATACGATCGGAAGGGCGCTCCAGGCTGACATGTACCGCACGCGCTACGCCAACGTGTTCGAGGGCGATGCCGACTGGAAGAAGGTCAAGACCTCGGCCGGCGTCACCTATCAGTGGGAGTCCGACAGCACCTACTGCCGGTTGCCGCCGTACTTCGAGGACATGGGCCGCACACCGGCGCCGGTGACCGACATCAGGGGTGCGCGTATGTTGGCAAGCCTCGCGGATTCGATCACCACGGATCACATATCCCCGGCGGGATCGATCAAGAAGGACGGCCCGGCGGGCGACTACCTCATCCGTCACCAGGTCGGCGTCCAGGACTTCAACTCCTACGGCGCGCGGCGCGGCAACCACGAGGTGATGATGCGCGGCACCTTCGCCAATATCCGGCTGCGCAATGAACTCTCCCCCGGTACCGAAGGCGGTGTCACCCGTCACATGCCCGACGGCAAGGAGATGTCGATCTTCGAGGCGGCGCAGCTCTACAAAAAGGAGGGCACGCCGCTCATCATCGTCGCCGGCAAGGAATACGGCACTGGCTCGTCGCGCGACTGGGCGGCGAAGGGGCCGATGCTTCTCGGCGTGCGTGCGGTCGTTGCCGAATCCTTCGAACGCATCCACCGCTCGAACCTCGTCGGCATGGGCATTCTGCCGCTCGTGTTCCCCGAAGGCGTGACGCGCAAGACGCTCAAGCTCGACGGCACCGAAACCTATGATATCATCGGGGTCGAAAAGGGAATCACGCCCGGCATGACCTTGCCGCTAACCGTCCGCCGCGCCGACGGCACGACCGAGGTGGTCCAGGTGAAGTGCCGCATCGATACGCTAGACGAGGTGGAATACTACCGCCACGGCGGTATTCTGCCCTATGTGCTGCGCAGCATGATGGCGGCCTGACGTCACGGCGGGCGCGCTCGCGCGCGTCCGCCCGCGTAGGCGACGAGGCGACATGGCCGATCCCATCCCAATGCCGAAATCACCGGGCCCGGAGCCATCCGCCGGACGCCTCGCCGGGCTGACCGCCTGGGCCCTGACCGAAGGCCACGCCGGGATGGAAATCCAGGCCCGCGCGCTGGCAGAGGCACTGGGCCTCGACCCGGTGGTCAAGCGGGCGCCGGCGCCGAAGGCGACCGGCTGGCTGCCGCCACGGCTGTGGCCCTCGGCGCTCGCCAACGCCAACAAACGGGGCGCGGATCTGACGCCGCCGTGGCCCGACGTTCTCATCACCTGCGGCCGGCGCGTCGTCGCCCCGGCGCTCGCCATACGGCGCGCGAGCCGCGAGGGTGGGGCGCCCGGGACCTTCGCCATCCATATCCAGAATCCGCAGGTGCCGCTTCGCCTCTTCGACGTGGTGGTGGCGCCCGATCACGACGCCATGACCGGGCCCAATGTCGTGAGTTGCCTCGGCTCGATCCACGCCCTTACGGCCCGACGCCTCAAGGCCGAGGGTGTGGCATCCCGCAAACGTTTTGCCGACCTGCCACGCCCCCTCGTCACCGTGCTGGTCGGGGGCGCCAACCGGGCCTACGGCATCGGCACGAAGGAGATGGAGCGTCTTGCCGATTCCATATTTTCGCTGATGGTGCGGCAGAACTGCGGCGTCGCCGTGGTGCCGTCGCGACGCACGGGCCGCCGGAACGTGCGCCTGCTGAAAGATCGCCTGTCCGATATCGGCGCCTATGTCTGGGACGGGGAGGACGAGAACCCCTATCTGGCGCTGATCGGCCTGGCCGATGCGCTCATCGTCACCTGCGACTCGGTCAACATGGTGTGCGAAGCGGCGGCGAGCGGAAAGCCGGTCTACATCGTGATGTACAAGGGCCGCTCGGCGCGCTTCGACGCCTTTCACGCCGCCATGCGGACGCGCGGCCACGTACGGGCATTCAGCGGCCAGATCGACTTCTTCTGGCGGCCCGCCCCCCTGGTCGAGATCGATGCCGTCGCCGCCGAGATCGTCCAACGCTACCGCACCGAGCGCGGCTGAGGCGGGGTCAGTAGGGCGTGCCGTCCTTGTGCACGAAGTGCCATCGTCCGTCGGCGTCCATCCCGGCGGCGATATCGTCGTCCGGATAGGTCACTGTGTCGCCCTTGGTGCGGTCGCCGATCTCGAGATACGTCGCCTCCGCCGCGCCGCGGTTGACGAGGTGGTGGGCATCGCCGCCGCCCGCCCTGAAGCCCGCGCACATGCCCGGCGTCAGGACAGTTTCCCCCGCGTTGGTCACCAGGGTGAGGGTCCCCTCGAGGACATAGACGAATTCGTCCTGCCGTCGGTGGGCGTGGCGCAGCGCGCTTTCGCTGCCCGGCGCGAGGCGGGTCAGGTTGACGCCGAAATTGGTCAGGCCGAAGGCCTCCCCCAGCGGGCGTTTTTCCCGTCCGGCCACGCGGCGGGCGAAGGGCTCGGGGTAATTGCTGGCTTTGGCGCGTGCCGGCAATCCGGCGGCGCGAGCGGCGATGGGACGGTCGGGCATTGGACTCTCGTGGTTTCCGGGATGCCGCGATCCTAGCATGGTCCCGGTCCTGTGTCCGGCGCGGTGGCGAAATGGACCCTCACCAAAGCGTGAACGCGATTGATTGGGGTGGCCCAGGAGCATGGGCATAGTCTGGCGGCATGAAGATGGTTTCACTCAGGGTCATTCCCGTTTTCGTCGCGGTCCTCGTGTTCGCGGCGTCGCCGGCGCGGACGGAACCCGCATCGGAGCCCGCCCAGCCGGTGGTGGTCGAGCTGTTCACGTCCCAGGGATGCTCGTCCTGCCCTCCCGCAGATGCCTACCTGATGCAGCTCGCGAAGGATCCCGGCATTCTCGCGCTCTCCCTGCATGTCGATTACTGGAACGGGCTCGGCTGGAAGGATCCGTTCTCCAGCCCCGAGGTGACCGTGCGCCAGCGCAGCTACGCGCGCAATCTCGGCGCGCATTACGTCTATACGCCGCAGATGGTGGTGATGGGTGCCGCCCATGCGGTCGGCTCCAACCGCAGCGATGTGGCGCGGCTTATCGCCGATACGCGTGCGGGCATGGCTCCCGCGCCCACCGTTGCCATCGATCATATGGCGCGCAACACGCTGACCATCCGCGTCGGTGCGGGACAGGTGAAGGGGCGTGCGACGGTGTGGCTGGTCTCCTACGATACCCGCCATGAGACCAGGGTGGCGGCGGGCGAGAACGGCGGCCGGACCCTTGCCTATTCCAACGTCGTGCGCGGCATCCGTTCCGTCGGCGCGTGGGACGGTTCGGCGACCAGCCTCACCGTGGATGTGACCGAGGAAATGAACGACGGCTATCAGAATTGTGCCGTGCTGGTCCAGGCGGGCGAAACCGGGCCGATCGTCGCGTCCGCGTCCATGCCGATGCGCATCGCCGCACGGTAACCCGTACCCGGCCCGGCGCCGGGGTTCCGGGCCGCCCCGCGTTCCCAAGAGTTCACTGTTTTCCTGGGCTTCCGGGCTCTGGCGAAGGCGCGCCGGGCGATGATATGCTGCGCGGACACTTTCCGTAGCGCGTCAGGAGGACATCATGGCCATTCCCGTTCAGATCACTTTCCGGGACATCCCGTCGAGCGACGCGGTCGAGACCAGGATCCATAAATACGCCGAAAAGCTCGATCGATTTACCGATCGCGCGACGTCGCTCCACGTTATCGTCGCCGCGCCCCATGCGCGCAGCCAGGGACCCCAGCACAAGGGCCAGCTCTACCAGTTCACCCTTGAATTGACCCTGCCGAAGGGCGACATCGTCGTACGCCAGGGCGACACCGACAACCATGCACACGAGGACGTCTACGTCGCCATGCGCGATGCCTTCAAGGCCCTGGAACGTCGCACGCACGAACATTTCGAAAAGCTCGGCCACTGAGACGGCCGCGTCCGGTGCCGTCAAAGCGACGGAAAGGGATCGTCCCGCACCCATGAGCTTCAGCATTTCGCCATCGTTTCCCGACCCGCGCGTCGCACCACGCGCGCAGGTGACGGCGGTCCTCGGCCCGACCAACACCGGCAAGACATACCTCGCGATCGAGCGCATGATGGGCCATGTCTCCGGCATGATGGGTTTCCCGCTGCGGCTGCTGGCGCGGGAGAACTACGACCGAGTCGTCGCCATCAAGGGCGTGGATGCGGTGGCGCTCGTCACCGGCGAGGAGAAGATCCTTCCGCCCAACCCGTCCTATTTCCTGTGCACGGTGGAATCGATGCCCTTGGCGCGCGAGGTCGCGTTCCTCGCCGTGGACGAGGTGCAACTCGCCGCCGATCCGGACCGCGGCCATATCTTCACCGACCGCATCCTCAACGCCCGTGGCTATGCCGAGACCATGCTGCTCGGCGCCGAAACCATTGCGCCGTTCATCCGCGCCCTGGTGCCCGGATGCGAATTCGTGTCGCGCCCCCGGTTTTCCTCGCTCACCCATGCCGGCGTGCACAAGATCACGCGCCTGCCGCCGCGCTCGGCGGTGGTGGCGTTCTCGGCGGCCTCGGTCTACGGCATCGCCGAGTTGCTGCGCCGTCAGCGCGGCGGCGCGGCCGTCGTCATGGGGGCGCTCAGCCCCCGCACCCGCAACGCCCAGGTCGCCATGTTCCAGAACGGTGAGGTGGATTACCTGGTGGCGACCGATGCCATCGGCATGGGGCTCAACATGGACGTCGCTCATGTCGCCTTCGGCGAACTGGCGAAATTCGACGGCCGCCGCCGCCGCGGGTTGAGCGCGGCGGAGCTGGCGCAGATCGCCGGCCGCGCCGGCCGCCACATGTCCGACGGCACCTTCGGCACCACGGTCGAGGCCGGCGAACTCGCGCCCGAGATGGTCGCGGCGGTCGAGGGTCATCACTTCGAAAAGGTGCGCAGCATCTACTGGCGCAACAGCGATCTTTCCTTCCACTCCATTGCCGCGCTCATGCGGTCGCTGGAGGCACCGTCGCCGATGCCGGGGATGATTGCCATGCGTGATGCGCCCGATCACCTTGCCCTCGGCATCCTTGCTGCCGATCCCGAATCCGTCCGCGCCGTCGCCGGGCCCGACGATGTGCGGCGGCTGTGGGACGTGTGCCAGATTCCCGATTTCCGGCGCGACGCGGGCGGCGGCCACGCACGGTTCGTGGCCGGCGTGTGGCGGCGCCTCGCGGCGGGCGGACACCTGCCGGACGACTGGATCGCGTCCCATATCGCGCGCCTCGACCGCGTCGACGGCGACATCGATACGCTGACGGGCCGTATCGACCACATCCGCACCTGGACCTATATCTCGCACCGCGCCGCCTGGCTGGAGGACGCGGGCCATTGGCAGGGCCTGACCCGCGCGGTCGAGGACCGCCTGTCCGACGCGCTGCACGACCGTCTCACCCAGCGCTTCGTCGACCGGCGTACCACGGCGCTGGTCAAGGGCCTGCGGGGGAAGGCGGACCTCGCCGCCGCGGTCGACGACGACGGTACCGTCGTCGTCGCCGGCCACGTCGTCGGGCGCCTCGAGGGATTCCGTTTCGTCGAGGCGCCGGCGCACCGCTCGGGCGACGACAGCGAGCTTGCGCGCAAGACCGCACGCGGCGCGGCCGCCCGTGCGCTGGGGCCGGAAATCACGCGGCGCCTCGATGCGGTCGCGGCACCCGGGGCCGGCGACAATGGGCTCGCCCTCGAAGACGACGGGCGGATCACCTGGAACGGGGCGCTCGTCGGCAATACCGGTCCGGGGCGGGATGCCCTCGGCCCCGTGGTACGCGCCGTGGCGAGCGACGTGGTCGACTCTCGCAGCCAGGCGCGGCTCGCCGTGGCGCTTCAGCACTGGCTCGATACGCATCTGCGCGCCCGCCTGGGGCCGCTCTTCCGGTCGCGGGATCGTGCCGGCGATGCCGCCCTTGCGTCGCCGGCACGCGGCATCCTGTTCCAGCTGGTCGAGGCGGTGGGCTGCGTTCCCCGCCGGCAGGTCGACACGCTGGTCCGCCAGTGCGACGGACGGGCGCGCAAGCAGCTCGCAGGGCTCGGCATCCGCCTGGGGACCGAGTCGGTCTATGTCGACGGCCTGCATGGCGCAGGAGTCCGGCGGCTGCGCGCGGTGCTGGACGGCATTCACCGTCGCGATGCCGGCGCCGAGATCGCCGCCCGTGCCCGTGCCGTCGCGCGTGGCGCGCCGTCGGTCGCCCGCGACCACGCCCTTCCGGACACGTTCTACCGGGCCTGCGGCCTGATCGCGCTCGGCCCCCGGGCGCTCGCCTGTCCGCGTGCGGAAGCCCTCGCCGCCGAAACACGGCGGCTCGCCCGCCAGGGCGCCTTCAGCGCAAGCCCGGCCCTGCGCCGCCTTGCCGGCGGCAGCATCGAGGATCTCGTGGGCGTTTTGCTGGCGCTTGGCTTCCGCAGCGAGGAAGGTCCGGCCGGGATCGGTTTCGCGGCGGCTACGGCGTCCCGTACGCACCGGCATCGCGTCCGTTCCGCCGCCGCCAAGGGATCGAAGGGAGACGCCGACGCGGCGGTTGCGGGTGCCAAGGCCAAGCCCGGGCGCCCGCGGCACGCGCCGCGCCAGGCGTCGGATTCGCCCTTCGCCGTGCTCGGCACCCTCACGCTGCGCCCGCGACGGGACGGCCCGCGGTGACCACGGCCCGGATGTCGCCCGACGCCCCCGCATCCGCCGTTCCCGGCCTGCGCGTCGACAAGTGGCTGTGGTTCGCCCGCTTCTTCAAGAGCCGTACCCTCGCGGCGCGCCATTGCGCCGCCGGCCGCGTGCGCATCAACGGGACCCGCGTCGTCAAGGCTCATGCGCCCGTCGTTCCCGGCGACGTGCTGACCTTTGCCACGGGCGGCGCGCGCATTCATGTGGTGCGCGTCCTCGCCCTCGGCACGCGGCGGGGGCCGGCGCCCGAGGCGCGCACACTCTACCTCGACCTCGATCCTCCCTCCGCCGGGAATGCCGCGTCCCCGGGGCCTGAGGTGGCATCCGGCCCCCGGCGCGCGCCGGGATCGGGCCGTCCGACCAAGGCCGACCGCCGGGCGCTGGAGCTGCTGCGCGGCGAGCGCTGAGCGCCGCGGCGCGATCCGGGGTGATCGTCACGCCCTGCGGAACACCAGGGACAGGTTGTTGGCCGGCATCGGCACCGTTTCGGCATGGACCATGCCGTGCCGGGCGGCTTCGTCGATGACGGTCCCGAGATCGCGGATACCCCATGCCGGGTTGCGCGCCCGCAGGCTGCGGTCGAATGCGGCATTCGACGGCGCGGTATGTGCGCCGCCGACACGGTAAGGCCCGTAGAGGTAAAGCACCCCACCCGGGGGCAGCAGGCGTCCGGCCCCGGCCATCAGCCCTTCACAGGCGGCGAATGGGGCGATATGGATCATGTTGACGGAGACGATGGCATCGGGCGTGAATCCGGGCGGCAGGGGCCAGTCGGGCCGGGCGACATCGAGGCGCATCGGCGCCAGCACATTGGGCACTTGCGCCGCCCCGAGCCAGGCCGCGGCGGAGGCGACCGCCTCGGCGTCGACGTCGGTGGACAGCCAACGCAGATGGGGCAGCGCTGCGGCAAAATACGGCGCCTGTTCGCCGGGGCCGCAGCCGATCTCCAGCACCGCCGTGGCCCCGGCCAGCACCCGCCGCAGCACCGCGAGGATGGGGTCGCGGTTGCGGAGCGTATGCGGGGCGTGAACGGCGCCCGCGGGGACGTCCGGCGGTCCGGTCATGGCCGGAACCTAGACGTCCCGGCGCCGTCCCGCAACCGCGCCCACCGCCGCGTCCCTGTGGCTTGCCGTGGCATGGGCGCTGTGATACCCAAGGCGCCCGAGAGGGAACGAGACGGGCGGCCGCAACCGCCAGGACTGCGTGAAGGGACAGAACGGCAGATGACTTACCTAGTGACCGACGCCTGCGTGAAGTGCAAGTACATGGATTGCGTCGAGGTTTGCCCGGTGGATTGCTTTTACGAGGGCGAGAATTTCCTCGTCATCAACCCGGACGAATGCATCGATTGCGGCGTGTGCGAGCCCGAATGCCCGGTCGAGGCGATCAAGCCCGACACCGAGGGCGATCTGTCCAAGTGGCTGGAAATCAATACGAAATACGCCGAATCGTGGCCCAATATCACGCGCAAGGGTGAGCCCCCCGCCGACGCCGACGCGTGGAAGGACGTCAAGGACAAGTTCGACGCGCATTTCAGCCCGAACCCGGGCAAATCCGGGCAGTCCTGACGTCCCGAAGCAGCCCGAAATGGCGTTTCACTTGAAATGCTAGGATTCGGGGCAAATTTCTGATATATTACAAAGCAAGCGGGCGGGATTAACCATTTGAAATAATGGCTTAATCCCGACCAGCCCATAAAGGACGCGGGGCCGGTACGGTCGGTCCGCGCATTCCGTCAGGGAATCGAACCGCATAAGGGGAATGCCGTCGATCCGGCATGCCGCGGTTCGTTTGCGGCTGATGCGAAAGCCCGGGCTCCCGCGGAACAGGTTTGTCCATTCCGTTGCAATGTATCAGCGTGGAACGCGTTCCAGTGAGGATGCAAGGACCAGAGATGGCAACCAAGAAAAAGCGTAACACCAGATCCGCATCGAAGACCCGGGCCCGGACGCACACCCGCAAGCCCAGCCGGAAGGCCGTGCCGCGAAAGGCTCTTAACAAGGCGGCGGCCAAGGCAAAAGCCCGGCCCAAGGCGAAGGCCGCGGCCGCGCCGAGGGCACGTTCCAGGGCCAAACCCGTGGTCAAGAAAGCGGCCAACACAAAGGCGAAATCAAAAAAGATGGTAAAGTCCAAGTCCGTATCCGCAAAGCGCGGCGCATCCTCAAACAGCGTTCGGTCTGTAAAGGCAGTGGCGAAGAAGCGTCCGCCGGTCAAGGCGACGGCGAAGAAACCGGTCCGGGCCGCAGCGCCGAAGCCTGCGGCCAAGGCACCGGCCCGAAAGCCCGTTCCCGCCAAGACGGCGACGAAGCCCGTTCCCGCCAAGGCCGCCACCGGTCACGCGCCGGCCAAACCGGTGGCGAAGGCGGTACCGGCGAAAGCGCCGGCCAAGCCCGGCAAGCCGTTCTCGGTCAAGAAGCTCGGCGATTTTGCCTGCGGCGACTACGTCGTCTATCCGACCCATGGCGTCGGCAAGATAGAAGCGATCGAAGAGCAGGATATTGCCGGTTTCACGCTGCGTCTCTACGTCGTCCGGTTCGAGAAGGAAAAGATGACGTTGCGCGTCCCGGTCAACAAGGCGGAGGATTCCGGGCTGCGGAAGCTGTCGACGCGCCAGCAGATCGACGTTGCCCTTTCGACCCTGAAGGGCCGCTCCCGCGTCTCGCGTGCCATGTGGTCGCGCCGGGCGCAGGAGTACGAGGCCAAGATCAACTCGGGTGATCCCGTTTCCATTGCCGAGGTGGTGCGCGATCTGCACCGTAACGCCGGCCAGCCCGACCAGTCCTATTCCGAGCGGCAGATCTACGAAGCCGCGCTGGAACGGCTGGCGCGGGAGCTGGCGGCGGTCGAGCGGATCGATTCCGACGCCGCCGCAGTCAAGCTGGAGCAGTTCCTGGTCAAGGCGGCCTGAGACTGCCGCAGCGCGAGATCGGGGGCCGGCCGCCGGGTACGAGGCCGGCCCTCATGCTGTGCGGTCGTCCAGCAAAAGGCCGGGGTCAAGAAGGATCATGACGGCACTTCGCGTCATCTCGGGCGGGCAGACCGGTGTCGATCGCGCCGCGCTCGATGCCGCGTTGGAGGCGGGGCTTGACGTCGGCGGCTCGTGCCCCCGTAGCCGGCTGGCCGAGGACGGAACGATCCCCAGCATTTACCCCTTGCGTGAAACGCCCGGCCGCGACACCGCCGAACGGACCCGCGCCAATGTCGCCGAGGCCGATGCGACGCTGATTCTGGTTCCCGGCCCGGATCCCGCGGCGTGGGGAGGGGGTACCCGCCTCACCCGGCGCTGCGCACGCCGTCTGGGCAAGCCGCTTCGCGTCGCCGTCCTTGGCGGCCATGACGCCGTCGCGGTGGCCGGTGTTCGCGACTGGCTTCGCGCCAGCGGCGCCGTCACCCTCAACGTCGCCGGCCCGCGCGAGAGCATCGCACCGGGCATCTACGATAGGGCGCACCGGTTTCTCGTTAGCCTATTTGGGACGCCCTAGTTTCCCGCGGCGACCAGCTTGACCGTCTGCCCAGGGCGCAGGGCCTCGCCCGCGCCGAGGCCGTTGAGGGCGCGGAAGCGCTCGACCTTCAGCTTCTCGAACGGCAGGCGCGCCGCCAGGCTTTCCGCGGTCTCGCCGGCCCGCACCTGATGCAGGCGGATGCGCCAGGGCTTCCACGTGGCGGCTTCGGATGCCGACACGTTGCGGAAGGAATAGGTCGTTTCGCGGAACGCCTGCGACAAGCCTTGCGTCTTGGCCGTGGGGCTCAGGAACATCATCCGCCAGATCTGGGTCGCGCTGCCCTGGATCGCGACCAGCCGCAGGTCCATGGTGCCTTGGTTGGTGCGCGCGCGAACGGTTCCGGTCGCTGCCGGCAGGCCGTTGATGGTGACCTCCTCCCGGTTGTCGACGCGCAATCCCTTGGCCCAGACGTTGATCATGTAGTCGTACATGCTGCGCGTGCCCGGACGCTTGGCCCCGTCGAAGACGATGAGGGCGTTGTCCGGGCCCTTGGCGATGACACGCTGGGGCCCGTTGGCGAGCTCGAACCTCTCCGGCACGCGGAAGCGGAAGCGTAGTTCCGGATGCAGGAAGTCGCGGCCCCGCGCAAAGCCGTGGGACGGGCTGTCGCCGTAGATCATCCCGTCGATCTTGCGGAGGTAGACGTCGCGACCGACGATGGGATTGGCGACGGGAATGTTCCCGGCGGCCTCCGCCGCGCGCTCGACCCGTTCGACGGTGCGCGGGTGGGTGGCCATCAGGTCGCGCTCGTCGATCTTGCCGGGGGGAAGACCCTGCAACTGCGCTTCCACCTGGGAATGGGCGCGGAGCGAGGCGAGGAAACTCGACATTGCCCGGGCGTCGAATCCGGCGCGCTTGAGATAACGCACGCCGAGCGTGTCGGCCTGGAACTCCTGGTCGCGGGAATAACCCCGCAGATAGAGCCCGGCGCCGGAGCCGGCGAGGTTCGCCAGTTCTCGCGATCCGGTCAGGATTCCGACGATGCCAACGCCGACCTGGGCCAGTACGCTCTGGCTGTAGCGCTGGGCCGAATGCCGCGCCGTGACATGGCCGATCTCGTGGGCGAGGACACCGGCGAGCTCGGCCTCGGAATTGGCCAGTGCCAGCAGCCCGCGCGACACGTGAACGTAGCCGCCCGGAAGCGCAAAAGCGTTGACCATGTCGCTGTCGAGCAGGGTAAAAGTGTATTTCAGGTTGGGGAGATCCGAGGCGCGCGCCAGCAACTGGCCGACGGAATCGACGTAGCGGACTAGGTCCCGGTCCGTCACCTCGCCACCGAAGGCGGCGACCAGCTTGGGATGTTCCGTGTCGCCGATCTTCTGCTCTTCCTCGGCCGACATGAAGCTGAGCATCTGTCCGCCGGTCGCGGGGTTGGTGGCGCAACCCGCAATCCACGGCACCAGCACCGCCAGCAGCGCCAGTGCCGATACCGCCCGTCCCCGGGGGTTGGACCTCATACGCATCCTCATGGTTCAAGCACCTCGATCTGTTCGGGGTGGGTGGATTCGATCATCGGCCCGTTGTAGCGGCGCAGCCATCCTCGTACCCGTACCCGCTTGCCCTGTAGGCCTTCCAGTTTACGGCCAAAAACGGGGCGAAATGTGGCATTTGCGCGCCTGGGTACGACGATGGTGAAATCCGTGCGCCAGTCCGGGCCGAAGTTGAGATAGCCCCGTCCGCGCACCTCGGCCACGGCAAGGACGCGGCCTTCGACCAGCTCGAACCCGCCGACGTAGCGGGCCGCCTCCTCGGCGCTGCGCACGCGATAATGGGCGAGCGACCAGATACCGCGCCGGGCGGCGCGGGCGGCGCGTTCGAGGGCGTACATCTCCCTCGTCGCGGCGCGGTTGTCTTCGAAGGTGTAGACCCGCGCGAGCCCCCGGGCCAGCATCTCCCCCTGCAGCCAGAGCCCGTCGTCGCGCACCAGATGCGCCAGCCCCCGGCCATGCCGGTCCGCCCGCGCCCCGCCGAAATGCGGCGTCACGCGCCGGCCGAGGGCGAGTGATTCGAGTACCTTGCGTGCCTCCGGCGCCAGCGGCCAGGTCGGGAAACCGGCGCGGCCGAGTGGCAGCTTGGGGGCCTGGATGCCGACGAGGCGCACGGTGCGTCCGTCGGTCAGCACCACGGTGTCGCCGTCGGTTACCTCGACCGCCGTGCCGGGCGGGCCCGCGACCAGTCCGGGCGGCAGGACGGTACCCTCGCGCGCCGGGGCTGGTTGCGCTCCGGCCCCGAACAGGAAGGCCAGCGCCACGACGATCCTGAACGTCGCGGCAGCCGTGACGGCGGCCTGAATGATCATCATGGCGACAGTGTAGCGCCGCGCCATCGTACGGCAAACGTGCCGAAAGTCGTCGCGGCGCCACCAGCGCCTTTGACCGCACGGCCACGGCCTCGGTAAGATGGCCGTTATAATGGACCAGACCACCACGATCCGCCGCACGGCGCTATATCCGCCCATCGAACCCTTTGAAACCGGGATGATCGACCTCGACAGCCGGCATCGCATGTATTTCGAGGTGTCCGGCAAGGCCGACGGCGTGCCGGTCGTGTTCCTGCACGGCGGGCCGGGGGCGGGGACCCATGCCCACCACCGGCGCTATTTCGATCCGCGCCATTACCGCATCGTGCTGTTCGACCAGCGCGGCGCCGGCCGGTCGGAACCGTTCGGCGAGCTTGCCGACAACACGACGGCGCATCTCGTCGCCGACATGGAAACGCTGCGCCGGTATCTCGGTGTCGAGCGCTGGCTCCTGTTCGGCGGCTCGTGGGGCTCGACCCTGGCCTTGGCCTATGCGGAAAGCCATCCGGACCGCGTCATCGGCATGGTCCTGCGCGGCATCTTCCTCGCCCGCGCGTTCGAGGTGGACTGGTTCCTCCACGGCATGCGGGCGTTCTTTCCCGAGGCCTGGGATCGCTTCGCCGGTTTCCTGCCGCCGGAGGAGCGCGGCGACCTTCTCACCGGTTACCACCGCCGCTTGGCCGATCCCGATCCCGAGGTGCATATGCCGGCGGCGCGGGTCTGGAGCACTTATGAAGGCGCCTGCTCGACCCTGCGCCACGATCCGGACATCGAGGCGGAGTTCGGCGCCTCGCGCACGGCCCTGGGGCTCGCGCGCCTCGAGGCCCATTACTTCGTCAACCGCCTGTTCATGGCGGAGAACCAGTTGATCGACAACATCGGCATGGTGTCCGGCATCCCGGCGACGGTGGTGCAGGGACGCTACGACGTGGTCTGCCCGATCCGTTCCGCCGATGAACTGGTGCGTCACTGGCCCGGCGAGCCTGGCGCCAACGGGCTCGACTACCGAGTCATCGCCGATTCCGGCCATGCGGCTTCCGAACCCGGGACCCGCGCCGCCCTCATCGCCGCCACCGAACGCTACAAGGCCCTGATTCCCTGAGGCCACGGGCCACGGCCGCAGGGGGGCTCCTCGACCGCATGCCTTGCGGCGGGGACGCTCCCTTCCTAGAATGCGGCGCCTGCACGAGCGGGCAACAACAATGGGGAAAATGGGGGGCGATCTTGGGCGGCGCGACGAGCAGGCTGGAGACCTTTGATTTCATGCGGAATGGGATGGCGGCGCTCCGCTGCGCCGTGGTCCCCGCGCTGCTGCTCGCAGGCCTTGCGCTGGCCCCGGCGGCACGGGCGCAGGATCCGGAATACCTGATCTTCGGCGCCGGCGTCTTCGACATGAACGACGACGACACCGCGCCGATGCTCAGCATCGAATTCATCGACGACCGCAAGTGGCTGTGGGAATTCAAGCCGATGACCGGCTTCTTCCTCAACTTCGACGGTGGCATGTACGCCTACGCGGGCCTCGCCCTCGACTTCCACCTTGGGCGGCGCTTCGTGCTGACGCCGTCGCTGGCGCCGGGCCTTTACTTTGAAGGCGACAGCAAGGACCTCGGCCATGTGATCGAGTTCCGTTCCTCGATCAAGGCGTCGTGGCAGTTCGACGACAGCTCGCGTGTCGGTCTCGACCTCAGCCACATCTCCAATGCCGGCCTCGGCAGCCGCAACCCCGGCGCCAACCAGCTCATGGTGATCTATTCGCGACCGCTTGGCGCCGGGGCGAAGTAGGCTCGACGCCATCGTAAAAAAGAAGCCCCGGCGAGCGGTCGCCGGGGCTTTCTGGTTTCCTACTTTACGTCGGGATCAGGCGATGTCGAAGCGGTCGAGGTTCATCACCTTGTTCCAGGCCGCCACGAAGTCACGCACGAATTTCTCCTTAGAATCATCCTGGGCGTAGACTTCCGCGAGCGCCCGGAGCTGGGAGTTCGAACCGAAGACGAGATCGACACGGCTTGCCGTCCATTTGAGGTCGCCGCTCGCACGGTCACGCCCCTCGAAGAGATGCTCGTTCTTCGGGGACACCTTCCACGCCGTGCACATGTCGAGCAGGTTGACGAAGAAGTCGTTGGTGAGCTGACCCGGACGGTTCGTGAAGACGCCGTGCTTCTCACCGCCATGGTTGGCGCCGAGAACGCGCAGGCCGCCGACGAGGACGGTCATTTCCGGTGCGGACAGCGTCAGGAGTTGCACCCGGTCGACCAGCAGCTCCTCCGCCGGCACGGTGAAATCCGCCTGGACGTAGTTGCGGAACCCCTCCGCCCGCGGCTCCAGCGGCTCGAAGGACTCGACGTCGGTCTGCTCCTGGGACGCGTCCATCCGGCCCGGCGTGAACGGAACCTCCACGTCGTACCCGGTGTCCTTCGCCGCTTTCTCGACGGCTACGCAACCGCCGAGGACGATCAGGTCGGCGAGCGACACTTTTTTCCCGCCGGACTGCGCCTTGTTGAAGGTGGACCGGACGCCCTCGAGCGCCTTGAGCACTTTCGCCAGCTGCTGCGGCTGGTTGACCTCCCAGTCTTTTTGCGGCGCGAGCCGGATGCGTGCGCCGTTGGCGCCGCCGCGCCTGTCGCTGCCGCGGAACGTCGAGGCGGAGGCCCAGGCTGTCGAAACGAGCTCGGAAACCGAAAGGCCCGTCGCGAGGATCTTCGCCTTGAGGTCCGTGATGTCGGTCTGGTCGATCAGTTCATGATCGACCGCCGGGATCGGGTCCTGCCAGAGCAGGTCTTCCTCCGGAACTTCCGGGCCGAGATAGCGCACCTTCGGCCCCATGTCGCGATGCGTCAGCTTGAACCAGGCGCGGGCGAAGGCGTCGGCAAACTCGTCCGGATTCTTTTGAAAGTGGCGGGAAATCTTCTCGTAAGCCGGGTCGACCTTCAGCGCGAGGTCCGTCGTCAACATGATGGTCGGGATCTTCTTCGACCCATCGTGCGCGGCCGGGGTGAGATCCTTCTCGGCCGGGTTCTTCGGCGTCCATTGCCAGGCGCCCGCCGGGCTCTTGGTCAACTCGTACTCGTAGTCGAACAGCATGTGGAAAAAGCCCATGCCCCATTTGGTGGGGGTGGGGCTCCAGGCGCCCTCGAGGCCGCTGGTGATGGCATGGCCGCCCTTGCCGCTCTCGTGGCGGCTGGTCCAGCCGAATCCTTGTTCGGCGATATCCGCGCCTTCCGGCTCCCGTCCAAGCAGGGCGGCATCGCCGGCACCGTGGCATTTACCGAAGGTGTGGCCGCCGGCGATCAGCGCGACAGTCTCTTCGTCGTTCATCGCCATGCGGGCGAAGGTCTCGCGGATATCGACTGCCGCCGCGGCCGGGTCGGGCTTGCCGTTCGGGCCTTCCGGGTTGACGTAGATCAGCCCCATCTGGACGGCCGCCAAGGGATTCTGGAGCGCGCGGCCCTCGCTGTAGCGCTTGTCGCCGAGCCACTCTTCTTCCGTGCCCCAGTAGATGTCCTTAAGTGGCTCCCAGATGTCCTCGCGGCCGCCGCCGAAGCCGAAGGTCTTGAAGCCCATCGATTCGAGCGCGCAATTGCCGGCCAGGATCATGAGGTCGGCCCAGGACAGCCGATGGCCGTATTTCTTCTTCACCGGCCAGAGCAGGCGCCGTGCCTTGTCGAGGTTGGCGTTGTCCGGCCAGCTGTTGAGCGGCGCGAAGCGCTGTGCGCCCGATGAGGACCCGCCGCGGCCGTCTCCGATGCGGTAGGTGCCGGCGCTGTGCCAGGCCATGCGGATGATGAAGGGACCGTAGTGGCCGTAGTCGGCTGGCCACCAGTCCTGGGAGTCCTTCAGCACCTTGACGATTTCGTCCTTGACGGCTTTCAGGTCGAGCTTCTTGAACTCTTCGGCGTAATTGAAGTCGGCGCCCAGGGGATTGGACACCGGGCTGTGCTGGTGGAGGATCTCGAGATTGAGCATCTTCGGCCACCAGTCGCGATTCATCCGGCCCCCGCCGGGAGCATGCATGACCGGGCATTTGCCCTCGGGTGCGACATCATCTGCGTTCATATTTCCCTCCAATCGCGGCCACATGATTTATAATCATTCTAAAATAGAAATTAGAAAGATTCTAAGACATTGTCAATGGGAACGGACCGATGCGGAGATGGGCGCGATGCCTGTGTTCCGCGGACCCCGGCGATGGGGATGAAAATCCCTTTCGGGTCTGTGCTATAAGCGGCCCGGGCGCCCGTAGCTCAGCCGGATAGAGCACAGGATTCCTAATCCTGGGGTCGTGGGTTCGAATCCCGCCGGGCGCGCCATCATCCCGATTGGACGAACGCCATCGTTTCCCGATTTTTTAAGCTTGATGTGAGGGGACACTTAGTATGGACTCTCGGGGGACCCGGCGGTTAGGGGTGGATAAGGGCAAATAACGGCGGCTGGCTGCGGTGTCCAGGGCAGCGGGGCGCGCACTGCGAATCGTTCTTAAGCGCCAGTTGCGCGACGACGGCGCCACATAAAATGGAGTCGCCGGGAATCGGCGGAAGCGGCGCAGGCTGGGCGAGTCGGGAAAATGGACGACTCAATATTCACACCATTAAAGAGTCGTTACGACTCTTTAATCGACGAACGACTCTAAATTCAAGAAAGCGCAGAAAACCGCGCCGACTGGTGAGGTCGGCGCGGTTTTGAGTAACGGAATATTGAGTCGTCGATGCCCGATTAAACGGGCCTTGTCATCAGGGGCGGGCGCGCCACGCCGCGATCCGCACCAGCTGCTCGATCTGGCAGCCTTCGCCGTGCGGCACCATCAGATTCACGATGACGTTGTTATCCCCAATGACGACGGTGGCCCGCGCGCCGCCGACGGCGGGCGAGCGCGCCCCGGCGCCCGGGCCCCCTTCGCCGTCTTGCCCTGGCTTCTGTTCGCCCGGCACCAGGTCATCGAGCAGTGCCTGCATGCGGGTTCGCCTCACATCCAGAGATTCAGCCATAGTGCCCCCACTGCCTTGCGGCTCGGCCGGTTGAACTTCTCCCACGGTGTCAGGGTCGCTCCCGCGAATTAACAGTTCGTAAACGAGCCGCAGACTCAGGGGTGCCGCCATGTCGATGGCTCCTATTCCAGGGCGTCCAGGAGTTCGAGCAGCCGGGCCGCGGAATCGGCCTTAGCCTGGCCGCCGGCGGGGGGCTCCAGCAGCTCGGCGTAAAGATGGGCGATCCAGAGGGCCTTTCTCTCCGGGGTCATCGTCCGGCCGACCTTGGACAAATGCCCCTCAAGCATCCCGATCGCGTTCACCAGGACGCCGTGGTCAACGGAATTGGCGCCCCGTCCGGCTGCAGCGCGCTCGGCCTGGGCCGCGCTCAGCGTGCCGCCCATCAGCTCGAAAGCCGCCAGCGCCTTGGCGTCGTCCGTATCCTTCAGCCGCTGCCATAGGAGCGGGAAGAGGGGTTCCCCCGTCACAGCCGAGAGACGTGCCAAAAAATCAACGTCGGGGGTGCTCTCCCCGCGCTCGTACATACCCAGGGTATTGGGGTGAATGCCCACATCAGGCGCGAAGTCTTTGATCGACTTGCCGGTTTTAGTACGTGCCTCGCGGATGAGGTCGCCCAAGGTCATGTGCTGTTAACCTCGTTCTTGTGTTGACTCGATACAAAGACTTGGGTTATCATCCGCTCCATGCAAATTAACACCTTAATCAATGACATCCCAAAAAAGCCCGCCCTACGGCGGGAGTGGATCAAGTACCAGTTCCGCCTGCGCGGCTATTCGGTGCACGCATTCGCGGAGAGCATCGGCGTCCGGCCCCCGGCGGTCTCGAACGCCTTCTGGAAGCCTTCGAGCCACATCCAGCAGGAGATAGCCGACTTCCTGGGCATCCCGCCGGGGGTGCTGTTCCCGGAGTTCTACACCGACGACGGCCGCCTGATCCCAGGGACGAAACCTCGCAACCGTAGCCGCAAGCCGACGAAGAGTCACCGTTCAAAAGGACGGGCGGCATGAACACGGCGGCGGCCTTCCTTGACACTCTTCGCCGGGGAGCAGCGACCCCGGCAAGGCCCTGCGCGGCGGGCGTGTGCCGCGCACGCTTACCTGCCCAAAAATCCATGGGCGGTTCCTCTCCGACACTTGAACCCCCGATCCGGCTGAGGGAAGGGGGGTTCGCCTGAAATAAGCAGGAATACCCCCAAGGCGCCCGCAGCGGGCACGGCAGATATCGTCGGAAGTCGGATTAGCGGCGTTCAGGTCTTCGCCACCCGGCTCCCGTTGCGGCGGTGCCACGCCACGGCGGTCGTGACGATCGTGTCGATATCCGACATCTCCGGCTGCCAGCCCAGCTCGCGCCGTGCTTTCGATGCGTCGGCAATGAGCATGGGCGGGTCCCCGGCGCGGCGCGGGCCGATCCGGAAGGGCCGCTCCGATCCGCAGGCGCGGGCGACGGCGGCGGCGATCTCGAGCACCGTGGTGCCTTGTCCGGTGCCGAGGTTGAAGGCATGAAAGCCCGACCGGCCGAGGATCCATTCTCCAGCCAGAACATGGGCCCGCGCCAGGTCATCGACATGGATGTAATCGCGCACCGCACTGCCGTCGCGGGTATCGAAATCGTTGCCGAAGACGGTGAACGGCTGGTTGTCCGACAGCGCGCCGGCGATGGCGAGCGGAATGGCATGGGTTTCGGGCTCGTGGCATTCGCCGATGTCGCCCTCGGCGTCGCAGCCCGCGGCGTTGAAGTAGCGCAGCGCCACGCTGGCGAGTCCGTAGGCCGGCGCGAAGTCCGCGAGCATGCGTTCGATCACGAGCTTCGACCAGCCGTAGGGATTGACCGGCCATTGCGGATGGTGCTCTCCGATCGGGATGTGCTTGGGAACGCCGTAGGTCGCGCAGGTGCTTGAGAAGATGAGCTTGGAGACGCCGCCCGCCCGCATGCGCTCCAGCAAGGTGAAGGTGCCGAGGCAGTTGTTGCGGTAATAGAGCTCGGGCTCCTTGACCGATTCCTCCACATAGGCGAAGGCCGCAAAATGCGCGACGAGGTCGGGCTTGTAGGCGGCAAGCGCCGCATCCACGGCGGCGGCGTCGGCGATATCGCCGTCGACCAGCGGTCCCCACTTCACCGCCTCGGCATGCCCGCGCGACAGGTTGTCGAAGGTCACGACTTTCCACCCGGCACGCGCGAAGGCCTTGCAGCAATGCGACCCGACATAGCCGGCACCGCCCGTCACCAGGATCGTTCGCTCGCTCACGCCGGTATCCTGCCCTTCTCCATCCGTTGCCGGAAACAGCCGATCGTCTTCCGCCGGCTGTCCTCCGGCTTCCCGAAACCGCTATAACCCGTATCCCTGCCGGGCACAACGAAGACCCGGGGCCCTTCATTTGGACCGCGGGCGTGCAGTGTATCCCGGCTGCTGTTGGTCGAGGGAACCGGACGAACGTTAGTATCGCATCATTGAGCTTTTCTTAACGGCGGGACACGCGCGCAGGTTGTCAGAGGGGCGAGTCACGTCTTCTCGCAGACGAAGACCTTTTCACCGAAGGTGAAGCCGAAGCGGATCGCGTCCGCGCCCTCGCCAGTGAATTCGCGCAAGGCGAAGCCCGCATCGCGCACGCGGTCGCGGAAATCGGCGCCGTAGCGCCGCACGTGGTCCTTCTGTCCGAAATGCAGCTCGCGCGTGCCGGGATCGCGGACCTGTGGGTCCTCGTAGGTCCGGCGGCAACCCTCGGCCAGCGGCACCATCGCTACCAGACGCCCGCCGGGCATGAGCACCCGGCGGATCTCCGCGAGCGCCCGGCGGTCGTCCACGTGTTCGAGCACGTGGGAACACAGCACCGTGTCGAAGGTCCCGTCGGGCACATCCATGTTTTCGATATCGAGCTGGATATCGGCGGTCGGGTCGGCGATGTCGGCGGAGACGTAGAGCAGGCAGGACTGGCGCAGGGTGGTCGCGATCAGCGGCTCGGGCGCGAAATGCAGAAGCGCCTTCGCCTCCCGCAGGATGCCGTGGGAGCGGTCGACGTAAGCCAGCAGGCGGTGGCGCTCGAGCGCGCCGCAACAGGGGCAGCGCGCTTCCGGCCGCGGCGGCAGCCCGAACGGCAGGAAACGTCCCGCGAAGCCGCAGAGCGGACAGACGTGGTCGTGGCGCGGCTCCAGACTGGCGAGGATGCTGAGCGCATAGTCGTCGTCGACGCAGGCCTCCCCCGATACCAGGTATCGGGCGAGGCGAAGGCGCCGCTTGCCCCTCCGGACGGCCGCGATGGCCTTCGCCGCGGCCCGCCCGCGTGCGTTCCGGGCGGCGGCGGCCGTGGTCCGGAGGACACCGCTCAGCAGGGGCAATCGTTCGAAGTTCCGTTCGACCATGACGCGCACTTCCCATCCCAGGCCAGGGGCGAAACGGGCCTGTTTTTCCCAGATGGTGAGTTAGGACAGGCCGTCTCCCGGGATAGTTCCCCGCATCCTGCGCCGGTTGCCCGGTGCGGTCCCGGTGCGCTAACGTTGGCACCCACCAACCGATGGCGACCCCTCACCATGTTCCAACGTCTTGCCGCAGTCCTCGCTTCGCTCCTCGTCACTTTTGGCCTTACCATCGCCCCTATGTCCACCGCCACCGCCGCCGATAACGCACCACGCGTCAGGCTCACCACCAACATGGGCGCCATCGTCCTCGAGCTCGATGCCGCGCGCGCGCCCAAGACGGTGGAGAACTTCCTCACCTACGTCCGCGCCGGGTTCTACGACGGCACCATCTTCCACCGCGTCATCCGCGGCTTCATGATCCAGGGCGGCGGCATGGTGCCGGGGCTGGAGCGCAAGCCGACGCGCGGGCCGATCCCCAACGAGGCCGACAACGGGCTGAAGAATGTCGCCGGCACCATCGCCATGGCGCGCACCGGCGACCCGCATTCGGCGACGGCGCAGTTCTTCATCAACACCGTCGACAACCGGGCCCTCGATCATCGGGACAAGTCGCCGCAGGGCTGGGGCTATACCGTCTTCGGCCGCGTCATCGAGGGCATGGACGTGGTGCGCATCATCGAGGGCGGGCCGACGGGGCCGTCCGCCGGCTTCATGGACGTGCCGACGTCCGACGTGATCATCACCAAGGCGGAAATTCTCTAGATCCCCAGCGCCTTGAGCTGCCCTTCCGGGTAGCGGGTGCCGCGGGCGGCATCGTCGGGGAAGGCGGCGCCGAGGCGCGCGACCTCGTCGGCGCTGAGAGCAACGTCGGCGGCGGCCGCATTCTCGGCGACATGGGCGGGCCGATGCCCGCCGGGAATCGACACCACCCCTTGGGCCGCGAGCCACGCCAGGGCGATCTGGGCCGGCGTCGCGCCCCTGGCCTTCGCGATCTCCCGGACCGTGCCGAGGAGTGCGAGGTTATGGTCGAAGTTCTCGGGCGCGTAGCGCGGCATGTCGCGACGGCGGTCCTTGGCGTGGAGGTCGTCGGGGCTGGCGAAGCGGCCGGTCAGGAACCCGCGGCCGAGCGGCGCATAGGCGACGAAGGCGATGCCGAGGTCGCGGCAGGTCGGCAGGATGTCCGCTTCCGGGAACCGCGACCACAGCGAGTATTCCGTCTGCAGCGCGGCGATGGGATGCGTTGCGTGGGCGCGGCGGATGGTGGCGGGGCCCGCCTCCGACAGGCCGAGCGCGCGGACCTTGCCGGCCTCGACCAGACGGGCCATGGCGCCGACGGTCTCCTCGATCGGCGTGTCGGGATCGACCCGGTGCTGGTAGAACACGTCGATGACGTCGGTCTGAAGGCGGTGGAGGCAGGCGTCGGCCGCCTCGGCCACGTATTCCGGCCGGCCGTTCACCGCGCGGCGCCCGTCGGGGTAGCGGATGTTGCCGAACTTGGTGGCGAGGATGACCTTGTCGCGCCGGCCCCGGAGGGCGCGGCCGAGGAATTCCTCGTTCTTGCCGTCGGCATAGGCGTCGGAGGTATCGAGGAAATTGGCGCCGGCGTCGATGGCCGCGTCGATGGCCTTCAGGTTCTCGGTCTCGTCGGGCGGCGAATAGATCGGCGTCATGCCCATGCAGCCGAGCCCGATGACGGGCACCCGCACAAGGGTTGCTTTTAGTTGAATGCTTTTCATCGCAGGTCTCCGCTTGGTCGGTGGTGGATGGGCGGGACGCGTGCTGAACGAAAACGCCGTTGCGGCCGGATTCCCGATTGATTTCAATTCGTTGCGACCCTGCTCGGCGCGCTGGAAATCGGGTTTCGTTCTGTTATGTTACGTCAGAATTATACAGAAAAATCAACGGGAGACGACAAAGTGGCGGACCCTGCATCCATGCCCGCGGGCGTCGCGTTCAAGGCGCCGGTCATCGACGACTACAAGCACATCCTGACGCCCGAGGCCGTCGCCTTCGTGGCCGAGATCGAGCGCCGCTTCGGTTCGCGCCGGCGCGAGCTCCTTGACGCCCGCCAAGAGGTCCAGAAAAAGCTCGATTCCGGCTGGCGCCCCGATTTCCTCGAGGAAACCCGCGATACCCGGGAACGCGACTGGACGGTGGCGCCGCTGCCCCAGGACCTCCTCGACCGCCGTGTCGAGATCACCGGGCCGACCGACCGCAAGATGGTGATCAACGCGCTCAACTGCGGCGCCTCCGTCTTCATGACCGATTTCGAGGACGCCAACGCGCCGACCTGGGACAACATGGTGCGCGGCCAGGTCAACCTCTACGACGCGGCGCGCCGCACCATCAGCTTCGACGACCCGGTGACCAAGCGCCATTACGCGCTCAACGACACGACCGCGGTTCTGCTGGTGCGCCCGCGCGGCTGGCACCTGCCGGAAGCGCACATGCTGGTCGACGGTGAACCCGTGACCGGCGCCTTCTTCGACTTCGGCCTGTTCTTCTTCCACAACGCCAAGGAACAAATCGCCCGCGGCACCGGGCCCTATTTCTACCTGCCGAAGATGGAGCACTACCTCGAAGTGCGCCTGTGGAACGACGTGTTCAACTTCGCCCAGGACACCCTCGGCATCCCGCGTGGCACGATCAAGGCGACGATCCTGATTGAAACCATCCTTGCCGCCTTCCAGATGGACGAGTTCCTGTGGGAGATCCGGGATCACTCGGCCGGCCTCAACTGCGGGCGCTGGGACTACATCTTTTCGTTCATCAAGCGCTTCCGCAACGACCCCGCCTTCGTGCTGCCCGACCGCGGCCTCGTCACCATGGCGAGCCACTTCCTGTCCAGCTACTCGCAGCTCCTGATCAAGACCTGCCATCGCCGCAACGTCCACGCCATGGGCGGCATGGCGGCGCAGATTCCCATCCGCGGCGACGACAAGGCCAACGCCGAGGCGCTGGAGAAGGTCCGCCAGGACAAGCTGCGCGAGGTCAGGAACGGTCACGACGGCACCTGGGTCGCGCATCCGGGCCTCGTCGCCGTCGCCAAGGCGGTGTTCGACGAATACATGCCGCAACCCAACCAGATCGACAACAAGCGTGAGGACGTGAACGTCACCGCGGCGGACCTGCTCAAGGTCGCCGAAGGGCCGATCACCGAGGCGGGCTTCCGCCAGAACATCAACGTCGGGCTCCTCTATACAGAGTCCTGGCTGCGCGGGAACGGCTGCGTGCCGCTTTACAACCTGATGGAAGACGCCGCTACCGCCGAGATTTCGCGCACCCAACTGTGGCAGTGGGTGCGCTACAAGGCGAAGCGCGCTGACGGGAAGACCATCGACGACGGCTTGTTCAAGAAGACGCTGGACGAGGAAGTCGCCAAGATCAAGCACGGCATCAATGACGCGGCACGGGCCAAAGCCGTCGATGCCGCTGCCGACCTCTTCCGCAAGATGGTGCTGACCAGGGAATTTTCCGAGTTCCTGACACTGCCCGCCTACGATTGGGTGGTGGAACACGGCGCCTGACCGGACGGGGGGCCGGCACGATGAGCGACATCTGGAGCGCGGCCTATACCGCGAAGAAGGGCGATGTGGCCCTCTACATGTGGCGCAAGCACGAGGGCACGCCCATCGGGGCGGCGCCCCGGCCGGTGCTGTTCCTGGTGCACGGCTCGTCGTTCTCGGGCCCATCCGGGTTCGACCTGACCGTCCCCGGCCACGACGACTATTCGCTCATGGACGCCTTCGCCCGGCGCGGCTACGACGTCTGGACCGTGGACCATGAAGGCTACGGCCGTTCCGGCTGGCGCGAGGGCTACCGCGCCACCATCGCCGACGGGGTCGACGACCTCAGGGCCGCCGTGGCGGTGGTGCGCGAACAGACCGGCCTCGAATCGTATTTCTTCTACGGCCAGTCGTCGGGGGCGCTGCGGCTCGCGAGCTTCGCCGCCGCCTGCCCCGAAGCCTGCGCCCGCATCGTGCTCGACGCCTTCGTCTGGACCGGCGAGGGCGCGCCGACCCTGATCGAGCGGCGCAAGAAGCTCGACCAGTGGACGGGCTCGAACGCGCGGTCCGTGGATCGGGCCTTCTACCGTTCCATCTTCAACCGCGACCTGCCCGGCACCTCGGACCCGGCGGTGCCCGACGCACTCGCCGACGCGGAGCTCGAGCTCTGCGACAGGGTGCCGACCGGCACCTACGCCGACATGTGCGCCAACCTGCCGACGGTGGACCCGCTCGATATCGTCTGCCCGACCCTGATCCTGCGCGGCGAGCACGACGGCATTGCGACGGAGGAAGACCTCTTCGCCTTCTTCATGCGCCTGCCCAACACCGATAAGCAGTTCTCCATCATCGAGGGACAGGCCCATGTCTCGCCACTTGGGCTGAACCGCCGGCGCTTCTGGCACGTCATGGACGGGTTCCTGAAGATGCCGGTGCGCCGCGATCCCTACCTCGCCGAAGACCGCGACAAGATCGCGGAAAAGCGCCGCGCCGGAGGCCGGGCATGAGCCGCATCCGCGCACAGGAATACACGGTCAAGAAGGGTAACGTGCCGCTCCACGTCTACCGCAAGCACGCCGCCGGCGCGGGTGCAGGGGGGCCGCGCCCGGTCCTGTTCCTGGTGCACGGCTCGTCGTTCTCGGGCCGCTCGGGCTTCGACCTGCAGGTGCCGGGCAAGGACGACTATTCGATGATGGATCACTTCGCCCGCCTCGGCTGCGACGTCTGGACCATGGACCATGAAGGCTACGGCCGCTCCGGCTGGGGCGATGGCGCGTTCTCCTACGTGAAGGAAGGCGTGGACGATCTCAAGGCGGCCATGCCGGTGGTCGAAGCGGAGACCGGCGCGAAATCCATGCTCATGTATGGCGGCTCGTCGGGCGCGCTGCGGGCCGTCTGTTTTGCGGCCGCCTGCCCGGAGAAGGTGTCGCGCCTCGCCCTCGCCGCCATGGTCTATACCGGCAAGGGCTCGCCGACGCTCGCGGAGCGGGCGAAGAAGCTCGACCTGTGGAAATCCTCAAACAAGCGCCCCGTCGATCACGCCTTCTTCTCGACCATCTTCACCCGCGACAAGCCCGGCACGTCGGAGGACGTGGTGGCGAAGGCGCTCGCCGATTCGGAGGCGCCGCTCTGCACCCACGTGCCGACCGGCACCTACATCGACATGTGCGCGCACCTGCCGCTGGTCGAGCCCGAGGCGGTGACCTGCCCGACCCTGCTGGTGCGGTCCGAGCACGACGGCATCGCCACCGACGAGGACGTGATGGAGTTCTTCGCCCGGCTACCCAACAAGGACAAGCAGTTCACCATGATGGACGGCCAGTCCCACGCGGCGACGTTGGGCCTCAACCGCCACCGTTTCTGTCACGTGCTGCACGTCTTCCTGTCGATGCCGGCGAAGGCGAGGGCCTAAGCGCTTTTTTCCTTCGCCTTTTGAATCTCCCGCCACACGGATTCGGACGTGACCGGCATTTCGATATGCCGGATGCCGAAGGGCGACAGCGCATCGACGGTGGCGTTGACGACGACGGCGAGCGCCGGGGTCGTGCCGCCTTCGCCGCCGCCGCGCACGCCGAGCTTGTTGCGGGGCGAGGGCACTTCGTGGATCGCGACCTTGAAGTCCGGCAGCCGGTGGGCCCGCGGCATGGCGTAGTCCATGAACGTCCCGGCCATGAGCTGCGCCGTCTCCGGTGCATAGACCATGTGCTCCCACAGCGCCTGGCCGATGCCCTGCGTGGCGCCGCCGTGGCTCTGGCCGCGCAGGATCAGCGGGTTGATGGCGCGGCCGACGTCGTCCACCGCGGCATAGGCAACGATGTCGGTGTGGCCGGTCTCGGGGTCGATCTCCACCTCGCAGACGTGGCAGCCGTAGGGGAAGGAGCCGAGGTGCACGATCTCGTCGCAGGTGGCGGCGAGCGGCCCGCGCAGGTCGTCGGGCAGGGTGTCGTCGGTCTCCGCCGCGCCGGCGATCTCGAAGATATCGAGGGACCGGTTGGTGCCGTCGAGCTTGAAGCGGCCATCCTCGAAGCGGATGCGCTCGGCCGCCGCGCCGAGCACATGGGCGGCGATGCGGATCGCCTTGTCGCGGATGTCGTCGCTCGCCTTGCCGATGACGATGCCGGCCATGCGCATGGAGCGTGCCGAATGGGAGCCGCCGCCCTCGTGCACCACGGCGGTGTCGCCGGTGATCAGGCGGACGCTGTCGGCGGGAACGCCGAGCCAGTCCACCAGGAGCTGGGCGAAGCTGGTCTCGTGCCCCTGGCCCGACGACAGGGTGCCGATGACGAGGTCCACATGGCCGTCGCCGTGGACGGTGATGTCGGTGCGCTCGCGCGGGTAGCCGCCGGTGAGCTCCAGGTAATTGGAGACGCCGATGCCGCGCAGCTTGCCGCGCGCCGCCGCTTCCCTGCGCCGGGCCGCGAACCCGTCCCAGCCGCCCATAGCGAGCGCCAGCGACATCACCTTGTCGTAGGCACCGCAGTCGTAGGGCAGGCCGAGGGCATTGGTGTAGCCCTCGCCGATACGCGGGATGAAATTGCGCCGACGGATCTCGACGCGGTCGAAGCCGTGCGCGGCGCAGGCGATGTCGATCAGGCGCTCGAGGATGAACATGGCCTCCGGCCGGCCGGATGAGCGGTAGTTGTTGACCGGCGGCTTGTTGCTCATCACCGCCTGGGCGCGGAAATGGGCGGCCGGGATGTCGTAGACGCCGGTCATCAGCTCGACGCCTTTGATCAGTGGGACAAAAGTAATTGGATAGGCGCCGAGGTTGAGGCAATTGGTGCCGTGGATGGCGAGGAAACGGCCGTCCGCGTCGAGCGCGAGCTCCACGTCGGCGGTCAGGTCGCGCCCCTGATAGTCGCTGAGGAAGGATTCGCTGCGCGCGGCGGTCCATTTGACCGGGCGGCCTAGGCGCTTTGCCGCCCAGACCACCAGCGGGAATTCCGGATAGATGGCGTTGCGGGTGCCGAAATTGCCGCCCACTTCCATCGCCGTGACGCGGACCTTGTCTTCCTGGATGCCGAGAATGGCGGCGACCTCGCGCCGCTGGCGCACGACGCCGCCCGAACCCGCGTGGAGCGTGTGCATGCCGGTATCGGGATCGTAGGCGCCCACCGCCGCGCGCGGTTCCATCGGCACGCCGGTGACGCGCTGGATGCGGGTCGAAAGCTTCACGACATGGGCGGCGCGGGCGAAGGCGGCCTCGGTCGCCGCCGGGTCGCCGGCGTCGGCATCGACCAGCAGGTTGCTCGCCTGGTCGTCCCACAGCCGCGGCGCATCCGGTGACGCGGCCGCTTTCGCCTCGGTGACGGAGGGCAGGGGTTCGTAGTCCACGGCGACCATCTCTGCCGCGTCCTGGGCCTCTGCCCGGGTCTCGGCGACGACGAGGGCCACCGCCTCGCCGTTGAAGCGGACCCGGTCGCGTGCCAGCATGAACTGGGGCGGCGACACCGGCACCTTGCCGGAGCGGTGGGTGAGCTGGATGTCCGGCGGGCCGGAGCGCGGCGGCGGGTGATGGATCGGCCGGACGCCGTCGGCGGCGGCATCGTCGGCCGTCAGCACCGCGACGACGCCGGGGGACGCCAGCGCCGCCGTCGTGTCGATGCGGCGGATGCGCGCGTGGCCGTGGGGCGACCGCACCATGGCGGCGTGAAGCTGGCCCGGCAGGTTCACGTCGTCGGAATAGGTGCCGCGCCCGGTCAGCAGCCGGCCGTCCTCGCGGCGCGGCAGGGGCGCGCCGATCCCGGTGTTGACGGTGACGGTGGCCATGGTGTCAGTCCGCCGCCGGGCGGGTGTAGACCCCCGCCGCTTCGGCCCGCTGCTGGACCAGCGCCAGCACCGCGTCGATATGGGGCGTCGCCACGCCGGTGAGGCGACCCATCTCCTGCACCGCGGTGACCAGGGCGTCGATCTCCATCGGCCGTCCGCGCTCCAGGTCCTGCAGCATCGAGGTCTTGTGGGCGCCGACCGCGGCGGCGCCGTCGATACGCTTGTCGACCGAGACGGGGAATTTGACGCCAAGCGCCTCGCCGATCGCCTGGGCCTCGGCCATCATGGCGCGGGCCAGCGCCCGGGTGCCGGGGTCGGTGGCAATGACATCAAGGGTGGCATGGGTCAGCGCCGAGATCGGGTTGAAGCAGAGATTGCCCCACAGCTTGATCCAGATCTCGTCGCGGATGCGCGGGCGCACCGGCGCCTTGAGCCCGGCCGCGATCAGGGCGGTGGAGAAGGCTTCGATCCGCGCAGTCTTTTCGCCGCTGGGCTCGCCCAGCGTGAAGCGGTCGCCGGAGACGTGCCGGATGACGCCGGGCTCGGGCACCTCGCAGGCCGGATAGACGATACAGCCGATGGCGCGCTCGGGGCCGATGCCGTCCCACTGCACGTCGCCAGGATCGACGCTGGCGAGGCGGCGGCCGTCATGGGGGCCGCCGTGGCCGTAGAAGTACCACCACGGCACGCCGTTGACCGCCCAGACGACGGCAGTGTCGGGGCCGAGCAGCGGCTGCATCGCGGGAACGACGGCGGGCACCGAATGGGCCTTGAGGCTGATGACGACATAGTCCTGCGGCCCGGCATCGCGCGGATCCTCCACTGCTGTGGGGCGCAGCACGGTCTCCTTGCCGTCCTCGATCAGGCGAAGGCCCTTGTCCTGCATGGCCTTCAGGTGCGGCCCGCGCGCGATCAGCGTCACTTTGGCATCGGTGGCGAGCAGCCTCGCGCCGATGTAGCCGCCGATGGCACCGGCGCCGAAGACACAGACGCGGATCGTCACGCGCCGGCCCCGAGGCCGAGCTTTTCCGCCAGCCCGATGCGCTGCAGCTTGCCCGTCGCCCCCTTGGGGATTTCGGCGACGAACAGGATCTTGCGCGGCACCTTGAATTCGGCCAGCCGCTTGCGGGCGAACTCGCGCAATTCGTTCTCCGTGCAGGCCTTGCCCTCGCGCAGCACCACGGCGGCGGCGACCTCCTCGCCGAGCTTCGGATGCGGCATGGCAAAGGTGACGACCTGCCCGACTGCCTCGTGGTCGAGCAGCACCTCGTCCACCTCGCGGGGCGAAATCTTTTCGCCGCCGCGGTTGATGATTTCCTTCAGGCGCCCGGTAATGGCGAGATAACCCTCCGCATCCATCACGCCCTGGTCGCCGGTGCGGAACCAGCCGTTGGTGAAGGCCTCGGCGTTGGCCTTGGCATTGGCCTCGTAGCCCGGCGTGACGTTGGGGCCGCGGATGACGATCTCCCCCGTCTCGCCACGGGCCAGAAGCTTGCCGTCCATGGCCATGATGGCAATGTCGGGTCCGGCGGGGATGCCGACCGTGCCGGGCTTGCGTGGGTTGGGTGGCAGCGGGTTCGACGCCATCTGGTGGGCGGCCTCGGTCATGCCGTAGGCCTCGATCACCGGCGCGCCGAAGACGCGCTCGAGCTCGGCCATCACCTGGGGCGGCAGCGACGACGACGACGAACGGACGAAGCGCAGTGGGTTACGGCCTATGATCTCCGCGTTGCGCTCGGCGCGCGCGAGGATCGCCTGGTGCATGGTCGGCACGGCGGTGTACCAGGTCGGATGCACCTCGTCCATCCAGCCGAAGAACCGGAGCGCGTTGAACCCCGGCGAGCAGAACACGGCAGCGCCGGCGCCGACGGAGGACAGCACCGCCGCGATCAGCCCGTGGATGTGGAACAGCGGCATGATGTTGAGGCAGCGGTCGGCGGGCGTCAGCGCCAGAGTCGTGGCGATGTGCCGGGCCGAGGCGGCGACATTGCCCTGGGTCAGTGGCACGATCTTGGGTCGCGACGTGGTGCCCGAAGTGTGCAGCACCAGCGCCACGTCGCCCGCTTCCGCCATGCCCGCCTTCGTCGCGGTGTCGCCCTTGCCGGCGGCGGGTAGGGCGAAGGTGCCGGCGGGGTCGTCCGGCCCCCACGAGATTTCATGCACCGGCACGTTCAGCTTCTTCGCCACCGCTATGGCGGGCGAGGTGCTGCCCCGTTCGACGACCAGCGCCCTGGCGCCGAGGTCGGAGAGATAGAACTCGAATTCCTCGGCCTTGTAGTCGGGGTTGAGCGGCGCCGTCGTCGCCCCGCAGGCGATGGCGAGGAACGCGGTTGCCATCTCCGGCCCGTTGGGCAGCACGATGGCGACGCGGTCGCCCCGCCCGATGCCGAGGGCGTTGAGGTCGCGAACGGTCCGTTCCGCCAGGGCGCGCAGCCCGGCGAAGTCGAGCGTCGCCCGTCCAGGCGCGCCGATGGCGGGCGCGCCGGCGCCGCCGGCGGCGAGGAGGTTTCCTACAGTCGTGAACTCGGTCATGTCTTACGGTCCGCTTGATCGATGATGTTGTGGTTCAGCCGCCGCCGTAGGTGGCGAAGGCGGTGCGAATGCGGCGGCGGTCGAATCCCGCCCGGCGCGCGAGCGCGAGCAGGATGCGTGCCTTGGCCGGGTCGAGCCATCCGGCCCGGATCAGCCCGCGCGAAACGAGGTCCATTTCCGAGCCCTTGAATCCGTAGGTCCGTGCCAGCACCGGCCCGGCGCCGGCCCGGCTCGCCAGAATGACGGGTACGCGGCGGGCGAGCGCTTCGGCCGCGTCGGCCGCCTTGGGCGTCAGGTGGCCGCCGCCCATGGCGGCGACGACGACCCCGGCGAGATCCTCGTCGTAGGCCGCACGCAGAAGTGCCCCGTCGTCGCCCTGGTGCGCGGCGATGACGGCGACGGGACGCACGTCCTTGGGTCGGACCGGAATGGCGACGACGGTGGCCGCGGTGGGGTAGAGGAGGATCCGCGCCTCGCCCTCGGCGATGAAACCGATGGGCCCGGCATTGGGCGAGGTGAAGGCGTCGGGTGCACTGGTGTGAGTCTTGCGCACCAGCGCAGCGGCGTGGATGCGGTCGCCCATCACCACCAGGGTACCGAGCCCTTCCGCTGCGGGGCTGGCGGCGACGGTGATGGCGGCAAGCAGGTTGGCCGGCCCGTCCGCGCCCGCGAGCGCCGGATGGCGCATGGCGCCGGTGACCACCACCGGCAGGCGCGCGCCCACCATCAGGTCGAGGGCGAAGGCGGTCTCCTCGATCGTGTCGGTGCCTTGGGTGACGACGGCGGGGGCGCGGCCCTTGATAATGGCGCGGGCAAGCCCGATCAGATGCTCGTCACTGAGGTGCGCGCCCGGCAGGCGGCGGAGGTCGAAGGTCTTGATGCGGGCGATGCGGTCGAGCCCGGGTACCGCGCGGCACAGCCCGCGCGCCGTCAGTCGGGGCTCGACCCCTCCGGCCGGAGCGCGTCCGGCGGCGGACGGCGCCTTGCGGGCGGTCCGGGCCGCGGGCGCGGCGCCGCGGCCACCGGGTGGGGCGGCCATGGCGATCGTGCCGCCGAGGGCGAAGACATTGACGGTCGTCAGGGACATGACGGCCGATCTTACGCGGGCCGGGTCTCCCAGGTCACGTCCAGCGTGACCTGGGCATCCTTCAGCAGGTTCATCACCGGGCAGCGCATCTCGACGTTCTTGCGCAGCTTGGCGAGACGCTCGGGCGGCTCATTGGTCCGGATCAGGACCGTGAGGGCGACGCGCTGGAAATGGGGCCGCACCCCGACCACCCCGCGCGAGCCGCGCCCGTCGACCCAGCCGTCGCATTCGAACTCGACGCCGGAATAGCGGAAATTCATGGCCTTGGCACAGCGGTTGATGATCACCCCCTCGCAGCCCACCAGGGCGCAGAGGACGGTTTCGAGCGGCGACGGCCCGATATTGGTGCCGGTCTTTTCGTCGGTCACGACCTCGAAACCGCGCACCTTCGACACGGTTTTCGGCTCGGCGGCGTTGGTGGCGCGAATCTCGCGCACCCCCAGCAGCTTGGCGTGGGGATCGACCTCGGGCGGCAGGATGTCGGGATCTCGGGCATCGGTCATGACGCTGTCCTTTCGGGAGAGCGCGCGCGGCGCGCGGCGCGGGTTCGACAAGGCTGCGGTCGGCGGCTATTGTTGCGGCCGGGCGTGGAAGGCGCGGTCCATCGCAGGGAGGAATTGGGAAATTGGCGACTTTGCAGGTGCTGAGCGCGGGCGCGGTCAAGCCGGCGCTGGCCACCATCGGCCCGGCGTTCGAGGCGGCGGAAGGGATCGCCATCGCCGCCACCTTCGGCCCGGCCCCCGAGCTGCGCGAACGGACAAAGGGTGGCACCGGTGCCTTCGGCGTGGTCATCGGCCCGCAATCCCTGATCGCGGCGCTGATCGATGAAGGCAAGCTGGTGGCCGACAGCCGCCGAGCCCTCGGCGGGGTCAAGGCGGCAATCGCCCTTCACCGCGATGCCCGCGTGCCCGACCTGTCCACTCTGGACGCGGTGCGCGCGGCCGTGCGCGCGGCCTCGGCCATCGTCTACAACACCGCCTCGTCCGGGCAGTACATCGACGACATGATCAAGGGACTCGGCATCGCCGAAGAGGTCGAGCCGCGGGTCCACCGCTTCCCGACCGCGGAAGACGCCATGCGCTTCCTCGGCTCCGACGCGGGCCGCGACGCCATCGGCTTCGGCCAGTCCTCGGCCATACGGGGCTACGAGAAAACCCTCGGCGTGCGCCAGGCGGCGGCCCTGCCCAACGCCATCGGCAACGTCACCCGCTACGAGGCCGCGCGGACGGCGACGGCGCCCGATGCGGCCGCGGCGCAGGCCTTCGTCGTCTTCCTCGCCGGGCCGGAGGGACGCCGCCACCTCGCGGCGACCGGGGTCGAATAGGGCGCCGGAACGCGCGTGGCCCGGCCTCCGCGCCTCAGGCACTCCGGACCTTCCGGCGGCCGTTCCGCCGCTCGAACCAGATCGGAATGGCGAGATTGAGGAACAGGCACACCCACAGGATGTTGCCGAGCGTCGAGGAGAACAGCACGCTGATGTCGCCCTGGGACATCTTCAGCGCGCGGATGAAATAGGTTTCCAGAAGCGGCCCCAGGATGACCCCGATCAGGATGGCCGCGACGTGATAGCCGGTCCGGCGCGCGATATAGCCGATCACGCCGAAGGCCAACGCCAGATACATGTCGAAGATGTAATCGCGCGACACGAAGGCGCCGACCAGGGTGAACGCGATCACGACGGGCGCCATGTAGACCGTGCGCACCACGGTGACATGCGACATGTAGCGTGCCAGCAGCGGGATGGTGAAGATCATCAGGAAGTAGGTCACCGCCATGGCCGTGAACGGCAGGTACGCGAGCTTCGGGTTGTTGACGAACAGGTCGGTCCCCATGGTGACGTTATGGTACTGCAGCACCACCAGCATGATCGCCGCCGTGGCGCCGCCGGGGATGCCGAGGATCAGCAGCGGCACCAGCGTGCCCGAAGTGACGCCGTTGTTGGCTGCCTCGGGCGCGATCAGGCCCTCGATGTGCCCGGTGCCGTAGAGCTCCGGCGTCTTCGAATAGGTCTTCGACTGCTGATAGGCGACGAAGGACGCGATCGCCGCGCCGGCGCCGGGAATGATGCCGATGAACAGGCCGATGATCGATGTCCACACCACGTGCCACCAGCGCTTCAGCGTCTCGCGGACGCCCTCGATCGTCGGAGCCCAGCCCGTCGAGTGCAGGACGGCGGCGCGCCCGCGCTCGGTCAGGATGGTGTCGCGATCGATGACGATGAAGGCCTCGGAGATCGCGAACAGGCCGACGAGGGCGGGAATCAGCGGTATGCCGTCATAGAGCTCGAGGAAACCCATGCTGCCGCGCGGCATTTCGTAAACCACGTCGGCGCCGATCGCCCCGATCATCAGGCCGAAGAAACCCGCGGTCAGGCCCTTGAGCGTATCCCCCGTGGCGATGGTCGCGATCAGCGAGATGCCGAACAGCATGACCACGATCATCTCGACCGAATGCAGGTAAAAGGCAACCTCGGCCAGCCACGGCATGGCGATCAGCGCCACCACCGTGGTGATCAGGCCGCCGAGCACGGAGGAGGTGAAGGAGATCGCCAGCGCCTGCTGCCCGCGGCCCTGCTGCGTCATGGGATAGCCGTCCAGCGGCGTCGCCGCGGCGCCGGCGGTGCCGGGGATATTGACCAGGATCGCCGGGATGCCCGCGCCCATGCGCGACGAACAATAGATCGCGATCATGGCGACGAAGCCCACGTCGATCGGAAGGACGATGGCGAGCGGCAACAGCATGATGATGGTGTTTGCCGCCGAGAACCCGGGGATGGCGCCGACGACGAGCCCGAGAACGATCGACGGAACGATCACCCACCAGTACTGGATGGTCTCGGCGAACAGTTCGATGAAAATGCGGGGATCGAATTCCATGTCACAGGATCCCCCGCATCAGCGTTTCAAACAGGCCCGCGGGGAAGCGGACCTCGAAGGCGACCACGAAGAGCAGCCAGCCGCCGAGGGCGAGCACGGTTGACAGAGCGACGATCAGTTTCGGGTGCCGGCCCTCGTTGAGCACCAGCATGGCGAGCATGAGGAAAATGAATGTGGTGAGCGTGAAGCCGAACCATCGGATGACGAAGATGTAACCGATGGTGAGCGCGAGCAGGGCAAGCCGCTTCACGATGAAATTGCGTGGCGCGATGAGGGTTTCCAGATCGAGCGTCATCGTGCCGCGCCGTGCCGCCAGCGCAAGGCGGACAATGACGGCGACGCTGCAAAGGATGAGGATGCAGCCGACGAAAAAGGAACTGACCTGAGCCGTCCACGGAGCTTCCCAGACGGTGGAGAAGTAATAGATGGTGAAAACGATGCCCGCGACGGGGATGATCATTTCCGCGCTGGCCGACCTCCGGGGTTTTTGCAGGGGTTTTGCGGCGGCATTGGCACCGCCGAGTGCTTCTTCGGTCATGGGATTATTCGGGTCCTATGGATCGGGGACGGCGGATGGGCGCGGAAAAGGGGCGGTGGATTCATCCGCCGCCCCGATCCCTTCGACAAGTGTCAGCCCTTCTTCTTTTTCTTCTTGGCGGCTTCCTTGGCGGAGGCACCCCGCAGCAGGTCACCGTACTCTTCGCCGATCGCCAGGATATTC
Source organism: Alphaproteobacteria bacterium (assembly GCA_009380075.1). Taxonomy (GTDB): domain Bacteria; phylum Pseudomonadota; class Alphaproteobacteria; order SMXQ01; family SMXQ01; genus WHSO01. Next base: position 73,182 of record WHSO01000006.1, read on the forward strand.
TTTACGTACTCGGCGCATTCCTTCTGCCCGCCGGGACTGATCAACTCCCACGGGGCCTTGGCCTTGATAACCGCCTGCTTGTATTCCTCGGTGGCGACGACCTTGCGGAGGGTGTCCTCGAGAATCTTCATGCGGTCGGGATATTTCTGGATTGTCTCCGCCTTGACCGCGAAGGCCCGTGCCGAAACCAGTGGCGGCAGCTTGGTGCCGAACTTCGCATTGACGAGGGGGGCGTTGTCGATCTTGCCGCCCAGGACGTTCTTGTCGTCGAACAGCGCCAATGCCTTGAAGTTCTTCTGCTGAATCACGATGCTGGCCGAGGGCAGCGCGCCGAACGGCACCTCTCCCGTCGCAACCGCGTTGCGGGTGTTGCGTCCGCCGGAGAACGGAATCGGGTTGAACTTGGCGCCGGTCGCCTTTCCCAACGCCAGCACGCCGATGGTCGCCGGGTGGGCGATGCGGCTGGTGGCGAAGTTGAGGGTTTCCTTCTTTCCGGCCGCGACGATGTCCTCGATGGTCTTGAACTTCGAGCGCCGGCTGATGTAGATGATGCTCGGGTCCGAATCCACACGGAAGAAGTAACGATAGGCGTCGAGCGGGAAGGTGGGCTTCTTCACGACCCAGTTCAGCACTTCCGGTCCCATGTTGCCGAACAGCAGTTCGTGACCGTCGGACGAAGCCTTGCCCATGTACTGCTCGTAGGCGACGCGCCCGGCCGCGCCGGGCTGGAACACCGGTTCGAAGTTGATTTTGAGAAGTTTCTTCCAGACTCCGGTGACGAGCTGCAGGTTGAGGTCCGCGCCGCCGCCCTGGCGCGTCGGAATGTAGACCTTGATGTTCTTGGACGGGAAGTCGGCGGCATAGGCGTCGGCGATACGTCCCGAGCTCAGGATGCCGGCGGTGATCGTGGCGACGGTTCCCATCAGGAAGCGGCGCCGGTGCAATTCGAACAGGTAGTCGTCTGACATGTCACTCTCCCGGTTGCCGTGCCCCGGGGGCACGGGTTCACGTTATCGGTCGCGGCAATTGCTTTACGGAACCCGGTCATCGCATGGTGATGTCGACAAACATCCCCAGTCCTGTATGCGACTGTGCTCAGATACGAATCAACGGAATGACGGCCAAGCTCCCTGTCGTGTCGTACGTGTTGGCGTACTGTTTTGTAATATGCTGAAAATACGTTCTATTTTCAGCGAGCCGCTGCCCGGATGATGACTCCTCCGTTCCATCCGGGTCAAGGCACGATCTGGTGAACTTATCCACAGGAGGGCCCATGCGTTTCATCATGATGGGGTCGGGCGGGGTCGGCGGGTATTTCGGCGCCCGACTCGCCGCGGCCGGCCACGGCGTCGGCTTTGTCGCCCGTGGTGCGCATCTGGCGGCCATGAAAACAGCGGGCCTGCGCGTCACCAGCCCATGCGGGGACGTGACCGTGTCGCCGGTCGTGGCGGCCGAGGACCCGGCGGTGCTCGGGGCCGCTGACGTGATCTTCGTCGCGGTCAAGCTCGGCGACCTCAAGGATGCGCTCGGCCGTATCGCACCCGCCGTCGGGCCCGCGACGACGGTTATCTCATTGCAGAACGGGGTCGAGGCCGAGGACCGGCTGGTCGCCGCCTTCGGGCCCGGGCGGGTGGCCGGCGGCGTCGCCTATATCGCCGCGGCGGTCGAGGCGCCCGGCACCATCCGTCATATCGGCACCAACCAGCGCATCGAGATCGGCACCCTGCCCGGGGGCGAGGCGGTCCCCGTCGCGGCCATCGTTGCGGCGCTGGCGGAGGCCGGCATCGACGCCGCGGCCGTCGCCGATATCCGCCACGCTATCTGGCGGAAGTTCGTGTTCCTCGTCGCCCTCTCGGCGACGACGACACTGACCGGCCGCACCATCGGCGTCGTCCGCGCCGACCCGCACGCCCGCGCCCTGTTCGCCGATCTGATGGCCGAGGCCGCCGCCGTCGGCGGCGCCCGCGGCATCCCGCTGGCCGACGACATCGTCGCCGACCGCCTCGCCCTGACCGATACGCTGCCCGAGGCAATGACCTCCTCCATGGCCCACGACGCGGCGGCGGGACGGCCGCTCGAAGCGGATTGGCTGTCCGGCGCCGTGGTCCGGATGGGGCGTGAAACCGGCGTCCCGACCCCGGCCAACAACGCCGCAGTGGCGATCCTGGCGCTGCGCCGGGACGCCGGACGATAGGGCAGGCCGCGGCTTCCGGCCGTGGGTCCGCCAGCCACCTTGACCCTCGCGCCGCAATCTTCGTATATCAGGGGCGCTCGCGTCGGCGAGAACGGAACCTTGCTCCGGTGTCGCGCGCGGTCCCCGCGGGATCGTTTTTACCAACCGAACAAGAGGATGCCCTGATGAGCTACGCCGTTCCCGCCGCGCCGGTGGTTGCGCTCCCCGTGGCCGGATCCGAAGACACCTTCCCGGTGCGCCGCATCTGGTGCGTCGGGCGCAACTACGCCGCCCATGCCCGCGAGATGGGCTCCGATCCGGACCGCGACCCGCCGTTCTTTTTCGCCAAGCCGACCGACGCGATCGTGCAAAACGGCGACCCGATCCCCTATCCCGCCGGCACCAAAAACCTTCATCACGAGATCGAGCTCGTCGTCGCCATCGGCAAGGCGGGTAGCCGCATTCCGGTGGACCAGGCGCTGGAGCACGTCTACGGTTACGCCGTCGGTCTCGACATGACGCGGCGCGACCTGCAGAACGCCGCCAAGGATTCGGGGCGTCCGTGGGAAATGGGCAAGTCCTACGACTTTTCGGCGCCGTGCTCCGCCATCCAGCCGGCCGTGCGCATCGGCCATCCCGACAAGGGCGCGATCTGGGTCAAGGTCAACGGCACCGTCAAGCAGTCGAGCGACATTTCCAACCTGATCTGGAACGTGGCCGAGACCATCTCCCACCTGTCGCAACTGATCGACTTGCGTCCCGGCGACATCATCTACACCGGCACGCCGGAAGGCGTGGCGGCGGTGGTCGCGGGCGACGTCATGGAAGGGCATATCGACGGGGTCGGCGATATCCGGACGCCCGTGATCGCGTGATCGCCGGCGCCTGATGGAAGACAACCTCGCCACCGAACGGCCGACCTTCGTCACCCATCTCGAATGCGGGATGACCGGGGAAAGGCTCCCCGCCGACCGGCTCGCCAACCTGTCGCCGGAGGGCAAGCCGTTGCTGGTGCGCTACGACCTCGCCGCCATCCGCAAGGCGGTGTCGCGTGAGGCGCTTGCCGCCCGCGCGCCGGACCTGTGGCGCTACCGCGAACTGCTGCCGGTGCGCCGCTGCGACAATATCGTTTCACTTGGCGAGACCATGACGCCGCTGATCGACCTGCCGCGGCTGCGCGCGGCGCTTGGCGGCGGCGACATCCTCGTCAAGGACGAAGGCCGCCTGCCCACCGGCTCGTTCAAGGCGCGCGGCCTCGTCCTGGCGGTGTCCATGGCGAAGGAGCTTGGCGTGCGCAAGATGGCGATGGCGACCAACGGCAACGCCGGCGCGGCGCTCGCGGCCTATGGTTCGCGTGCCGGGATAGAGACCGTCGTGTTCTGCCCGGCCGACACGCCGGAAGTGAACGTGTGCGAGATCGCGTTGCAGGGCGCGCGGGTCTATCGCGTCAACGGTCTGATCAACGATTGCGGCAGGATCGTCGTCGACGGGCGCGACGCGGCGGGCTGGTTCGAGGCGAATACGCTGAAAGAGCCCTACCGCATCGAGGGCAAGAAGACCATGGGGCTCGAGCTCGCCGAACAGCTCGGCTGGGATCTGCCCGACGTGATTCTCTACCGACCGGCGGCGGCACCGGGCTGATCGGCATGTGGAAGGCCTTTGCCGAACTGGAAGCCCTGGGGTGGATCGGGCCGAAGCGCCCGCGCATGGTCGCGGTGCAGGCGTCGGGCTGCGCCCCCATCGTCAAGGCGTATGAGGATGGGGTCGAGCACGCCGAACTGTGGCAGGGGGCGCATACTGTCGCCGCCGGCATCCGCGTGCCCGTCGCCATCGGCGATTTCCTCATCCTGCGCGCGGTGCGGGAATCGAACGGCTTCGCCGTCGCCGTCGAAGACGACCTGATCGAGGCGGGACGCGAGGAGGTGGCCAAGACCGAGGGCCTGCTCTTGTGCCCCGAAGGGGCGGCGACCTACGCCGCCTACAAGCAGGAACTGGCGTCGGGGCGCATCGGCAAGGGCGAACGGGTCGTCCTGTTCAACTGCGGCAACGGGCTCAAGTATCCGATGCCACCGGCCGAGGCCGCGCTCGATCTCAACCGACCCATCGACTACGCCGCACTCTAGCGCGCAAGAGCCCGCGCGGCGCGGCGCACGGCACGGAAGACACGGCTGTGGGTGCCACAGCGGCACAGGTTGTCCTGCAGCGCGACGCGGATCGCGTCGGTGTCGGGATCGGGATTCCTGTCGAGCAGGACCTTGGCCGAAATCATGATGCCGCTGGTGCAGTAGCCGCATTGTGCCGCCTGCTCGGCGATGAAGGCGGCCTGCACCGGATGCGGGTTCTCCGGCGTGCCGAGCCCCTCCAGGGTCACGATCGCCTTGCCCGCGGCGTCGCGCACCGTCAGCGTGCAGGAGAACGCCTTGTCGCCGTCGACGATGACGTTGCAGGTGCCGCACTGTTCGGTGCCGCAGCCGTATTTGGGCGAGGCGAGCCCGATGTCGTTGCGCAGGACGTAGAGGAGCGGCGTATCGCCCTCCGCCGTCACCGAATGCTCCCTGCCGTTGACGCTGAGCCGGAACGTGTCACTCATAACCTGTCCTTCTCCGTTCGTGCCGTCGTCAGGCGCTCCGGCGCGCTTCCAGGATCATGGCGCGCACACGCTCGGGCGTGAACGGCAGCTCGCGAAGGCGCACGCCGGTTGCCGCAAAGACGGCGTTGGCGATGGCGGCGGCGGTCGGCCCTTGGCTCGCCTCGCCGACGCCGAGGAACTTCTCCCCCGGCCGGTCGAGAACCAGGGTCTCAACCTCCGGCGCCTCGCGGAACGTGAGGATGGGATAAGTTTCCCAATCGACGCTGGTGATCTCGCCGGGGGTGAAACGCACCCGTTCCTTGAGCGTCCAGCTCAAGGACTGAATCAACCCGCCCTCGAGCTGATTGGCGATCCCGTCGGGCGCGATGGCTTCGCCGGCGTCGCCGGCGCAGACGGCACGCGTGACGCGAATCACGCCTGTCGTCTCGTCCACTTCGGCGTCGACGGCGACGGCGCAATAGGCTGCGGCGTTCTTGTAGCGGGCATAGGCGATACCGTGGCCGCGCCCCGGCGTGGCGGCGTGCTGGCCCCAGGCGATGGCGTCGCGTGCCGCCTCGATCACGGCGCGGGCCCGCGGGTCGGGCAGATGGGCGAGACGGAAGGTCGCCGGGTCCTGGCCCGCCGCGACGGCGAGCTCGTCCATCATCTGCTCGATAGCGAAGACGTTGGCGTAGGCACCGAGCCCGCGCAGCGACGAGCACCGGAACGGATGCGCCGTGACGAAGTGCTTGGCGACGCTGATGCGGGGGAAGGCGTAGCCGGGCCAGGCGTTGCGGTGCTCGCCCGCTTCGGAGCCCGTGGCCGGACCCAGGGTCTGCGGCGGCAGGCCGTTTTCGATCATGCGCGCGGCGAGCAGGCCCGACTCCTTCGGGTTCCCCTTCGGCCGGTTGCCGTGGTGGTTGGACCATACGTCGAAGCGCCAGTCGGCGACCCGCCCGTCCGCGCCGAGGCTGGCGCGGACCTTCACCACCATGGCGGCGCCGAAGGGCTCCCAGCAATGCTCGTCGTCCCGCATCCACTGCACCCGCACCGGGCGGCCGGGCAGCGCGCGCGCCAGCAGCGCCGCGTCGAGCGCCACGTCATCGGCGCCGTTGTGGCCGTAGCAGCCGGCGCCGTCCATGTGGATGCAGCGGATATCGGCTTCATCCATGCGGAAGACGTTCGTGAGCGCGCGCCGCAGCGGGAACACGCCCTGGCTGTGGGTGTGAAGGGTCAACGTGCCGCCGGCCCATTGCGCGACGGCGCAGGACGGACCCATCGCCCCGTGCAGGATGTAAGGCCGCGCGTAAAGCGATTCGAGGGTGGTCTGCGCGTCTTTCGGCGGCGGTTCCTCGGGCGGGCAGTCGTCGGTGTGCACGCCGTCGATGCAGCCGCCGTCCATCGTCGCCTCGCCCAGCATCCACTCATAGAGGCGGTCCTCGTCGGGGAGCGGTGGTCCCGCGCGCCAGCGGGCGGCGCGGTGCAGGGCGTCGCGGGCGGCGATCGCCGTCACTTCGGTCTCGGCGACGACGCCGAGGAAATCGCCGTCACGTACGACCTTGATGACGCCGGGAAGCTTCTCGACCGCGGCCGTGTCCACCGATTCGAGCGTCGCGCTCTGGTGTCGGGGCCGCACGATCCGCCCGTGCACCATGCCGGGCAGGGTGAGGTCATGGACGAAGGCCGGCTGGCCGAACACCTTGCCCGGAAGATCGAGCCGCTCGACCCGCGTGCCGACAATGCGATGGGCCTGGGGCACCTTGGGGGGGACGGTGCCGGTCGCGTCGCGGCCGAACTTTTTTCCGCCCATCAGTTCCCAGTAGGTAATGCGCTGGTTGGACCCCGGGCCGCGGATGGTGCCGTCCTCGACGCTGAGTTGATCGACCGGCACGCCGAACCTGTCTGCCGCCATCCGTACCATGATCGCGCGGCATTCGGCCGCCGCGTAGCGCAGCGCCGTCGCCGACACTTCCATGGAGCGGCTGCCCGAGGTGACGTTCTCGTCGGCGGTTTCGGCCGTGTCGGCGGTCTTGACGCGCACCCGCACGAGGCTGACGTCGAGCTCCTCCGCCGCGACCTGGGCGGCGGCGGTCTTGAGTCCCTGGCCGATCTCGACCTTGCCGCTGCGTACCGTGACGGTGGCATCGGCTTCGATCCCGATCCAGAGGTCGAGGCTGGGATTATTTCTCAGACTGCCGGGAAGTTTCTTGGGTTCGGCGGCCACGTCTTGCTCCCTGCGTGGTCCAGTCGTTATGGGCATTGAAAGGCATTGTGATAGGGGCGGCGGCTTTGTCAAGCAAGCGGGCGAACCCGGCGGCGGGGCTTGTTTTCACCCATTTCAAGCGTTATGTTCATTGGGAAATATCGGTAGGGATGGAGTAGGAAATGGGTGACATCGTACCGAACGCGGACGACGACGTCCTCGGCGTTGCCCGCCGCTGGAAGGACGAAGGCCGTGGCGTGGCGCTGGCCACGGTGGTCACGACCTGGGGGTCGTCGCCCCGGCCGGTCGGCAGCCAGCTTGCCGTGGACGACAAGGGCAATTTCGTTGGCTCCGTTTCCGCCGGATGCGTCGAAAACGCCGTGGTGGATGCCGCTTCGCAGGTCATCCGCGAGGGCAAGCCGACACTCCTCAATTTCGGCATCGCCGACAACCAGGCTTGGGAAGTCGGCCTGTCCTGCGGCGGCAAGATCGAAATTTTCGTCGAAAAAGTGGGTTGATGGAAACGGCGCAACTTGACCGCCTGCTGGCTTCGCGGGACGCCAAGCGCTCGATCGCCCGGCTGGCGGACATCGCCACCGGGGCGGAAGCTCTTGTCATCGACGGCAAGGCGGAGGGCGCGCTCGCCATCGACGCCGGCCTCGAAGCCGCGCTGCAGGATGCGCTGGCGCGCGAGCAGAGCCGGCTTTACGAAGGCGAAGGCCGGCGCGTCTTTATCCATGTGCTGACGCCGCCGCTCCGTCTCGCCATCGTCGGTGCCGGGCATATCTCGCAGTACCTCAGTTCCATCGCCGGCGAGGCCGGCTTCGACGTCACCGTGATCGACCCGCGCACCACCTACGCCAGCGCGGCGCGGTTCCCGCGCGCCAAGCTCAGCCATGACTGGCCCGACGTCGCCCTCGAAGGCTTCGGCCCCGACCGGCGGTCGGCGGTCGTCACCCTCAGCCATGATCCCAAGCTCGACGAACCGGCGCTCGCCGCGGCACTCAGGTCCGACGCCTTCTATGTCGGCGCGCTCGGCTCGCGCAAGACCCAGGCCCAGCGGCGCGAGCGGATGAAGGCGCAAGGGTTCAGCGAATCCGAGCTCAACCGCATCCACGGACCCGTCGGCCTCGACATCGGCGCCCTGTCGCCGGCGGAGATCGCCATCGCCATTATCGCCCAGATCATCGACGTGCTCCGCCCCAAGAAAAAGGGCGTCGGCGTACGGGCCGCATGACCCTCGCCCGCGGCAGGGGCCGATGACCGTCGCCGCGGTGGTTCTGGCGGCCGGACGCTCGACCCGGGCGGGCAGGACCAACAAGCTCACCGCACCGATCGGCGGGACGCCCATGGTGGCGCGCGTGGTGGAGGCGGTGCTGGGGTCTCCGGCGCGGCCCGTCATCGTCGTCACCGGACACGAAGCGCCGGCACTGCGCGCGTCGCTAGCGGGCCGCGACGTGACCTTCGTCCACAATCCTGATTTTGCCGACGGCATGGCGACGTCGATCCGTGCCGGCGTTGCCGCTTTGCCGGAAGAGGCGAGCGCCGTCGTCGTCTGCCTCGGCGACATGCCGGCGCTGTCGAGTGGCGATATCGCCCGCCTCGTGGCGGCGTTCGAGTCCGGCGGTGCCGACATCTGTGTTCCCGTCACGGCGGAACGGCGCGGCAATCCCGCACTGTTCGCGCGGCGTTTCTTTTCTGAACTCCAGGCGCTTTCCGGCGATACCGGTGCGCGCGGTCTGATCGCCGCCCATCCCGATCGCGTGCGCGAGGTCGCCGTGGAAGGGGCCGGGATCCTCACCGACCTCGATACCGAAGCCGATATCGACGCCTATAATCGCACGCAAAATCAATAACGAGGCGCCGTAAGGCCCAATACGCTTGACATGCTGCGCGATCAGGTCCGAAATTCCGGACAGGCGCCGCATTTCCGTCAGAAGAATGGCGGCCTGGTTGGGAGCTTCGTTTGGTCCGTTTCAGGTAGTCGAGCAACGCCGTCGCCGGCCCGTGTCGTGGCGGGCCGTACGGCGTTCGTTACGCGGGCCGTCCCTGCCCGTGCCGATGCCCGATCAAGGCGGACCTTTGACAAGGGAGGCTGGACATGGCTGCAGCAAAACGCATCACGCTTAACGTCAACGGGAGGCCGCACAGCATCACGGCCGATCCCGACATGCCGCTCCTCTATGCCCTGCGCAACAGCATCGGGCTCAGCAATCCCCATTTCGGCTGCGGCCTCGCCCAGTGCGGCGCCTGCACCGTCCACGTCAACGGCAAGGCCACCCGCTCCTGCGCTTTCCCCGTTGGCGAGGCCCAGGGCAAGAAGGTGGTGACCCTGGCGGGACTCGGCACCCCGGAGAAACCGCATCCGGTGCAGAAGGCCTTCGTCAACGAGCAGGTGTCCCAGTGCGGCTACTGCATCAACGGCTGGATCATGACGGCGGCGGAGCTGCTGGCCAAGAATCCGAAGGCCGATGACAAGCAGATCCGTGAAGGCCTCGCCGGACTCAAGTGCCGCTGCGGCACGCATATGGCCATCATCCGCGCGGTCAAGCGGGCCGCCAAGGAAATGTCGGCCTGAGGGAGGGCAAGACGATGACGAAGATGATATCGATCAAGGATTTCGCATTCTCCCGCCGCAGCCTGCTTCAGGGCGCGGGGGCTCTGGTGGTCAGCGCCGCGGCGCCGGCCGTGGGCACAAGGAAGGCCGGGGCGGCCGTGTCGGCCTTCGGCTCGGCGGTCAAGCCGAAGCTGGTGCCGGACCAGCTCGACAGCTTCATCGCGATTACCGCCGACGGTCGCGTCACCGCCTTCTTCGGCAAGATGGACATGGGTCAGGGCGTCGACGTGGCGATCTCGCAGATCGTCGCCGAAGAACTCGACGTGAAGTACGAGCGGGTCACGACCCAGCTCGGCGATACCGCCACCTCGGTCAACCAGGGCGGCGCTTCGGGCTCGACCGCGGTGCAGCGCGGCGGCAAGGCGATGCGCGCCATCGCGGCGGAAGCGCGCCGCGTGCTGGTGGAGGAAGCGGCAAAGCGCCTAGGCGCCGATGCCAATTCGCTTGTCGTCGATGACGGCGTGGTCAGCGTGAAGGGCAGCCCGGCCAAGAAGGTTTCCTACGCCGAGATCCTTCAGGGCAAGTACTTCAACCACAAGCTCAAGTGGAACAAGAAGTACGGTAACTCGCTCTATTCGTCGGGCGTCGCAAAGCCGAAGAAGACTTCTGAATACAAGGTGGTGGGGCAATCCTTCCCGCGCACGGATATTCCCGGCAAGGTCTTCGGCACGGCGGACATGATCACCGACGTCAAGGTGCCCGGCATGGTCCACGGCCGCGTGATCCACCCGGAAAAGGCCGGCACGGTGGCGAAGGGCTTCGATGCCGCCTCGATCAAGCACATCAAGGGCGCCCGAGTCGTCCATGAGAAGAACTTCATCGGCGTCGTCGCCGACAGCGAATGGGACGCCATCCGCGCGGCCCAGGAACTGAAGGTCCAGTGGTCCGACGGCGGCAAGCCGTTCGGGGAGCAGAAGGACCTCTACAACCACATCCGCAAGGCGAAGGTCATCGCCGAGAAGATGGACACCAGCGAAGGCGACGTCGACGCGGCGATCAAGGGCGCGGCCAAGGCGATCAAGGCCGAGTTCGAATGGCCGTTCCAGTCCCACGCCTCGATGGGGCCGGGCTGCGCCATCGTCGACGGCAACCCGAAGAATCCGGTGGTATGGACGGGCTCGCAGAAGCCGCATTACACCGCCGAGGGTGTCGCGCGGATGCTCGGCATGGATAAGGACGCCGTGCGCGGCGTCTGGGTGCCGGGCCCCGGCTGCTACGGCCGCAACGACGCCGGCGATGCGGCGATGCAGGCGGCGCTCCTGTCCAAGGCCGTCGGCAAGCCGGTCCGTGTCCAGGGCATGCGCCATGAAGGCATCGCCTGGGATCCAAAGGGGCCGGCATCGATCCACATGGCCCGCGGCGGTGTCGATTCCCGCGGTAATGTCATTGCCTACGAGTTCATCTCCAAGGGCTTCGATCGCCAGGATGTTCGCTCCAACGAATCGGTTCCGGGCGACACCCTCGCCGGACAGCAGACGGGCGCCAAGCTCCGGCCGCGGAAGTTCTGGCGTTCGCCCGAGGACACCTACGTCTTCCCCGCGCGCAAGCTCGGCTGGCAGGTGATCCCGCCGTTCATCGAACGCTACTCGCCCCTGCGCACGTCGCACCTGCGCGACCCGCTCGGCCCGCAGATCCAGTTCGCCTGCGAGCAGTTCCTCGACGAACTGGCCGAGGCGGCGGGCATGGACCCGGTGGCATTCCGCCTCAAGTACCTGAAGGATTCCCGCGACCGCGACCTCGTCAAGGCGGTGGCGGAGAAAGCCGGCTGGAAGGAGCGGGTCGGCCCGCAAAAGGGCCAGGGTGGCAAGACCACGGTCTCCGGGCGTGGTGTGTCCTACGCGCTGCGTAACGGCACCAGGGTCGCCGTGGTGGCCGATGTCGAGGTCGACAAGCCTTCGGGCCGGGTCTGGGTCCGGAAGTTCACTGTCGCCCACGACTGCGGCCTGATCATCAACCCGGACGCGCTCAAGCTCTGTATCGAGGGCAACCTGGTCATGGCGACCAGCCGTTCCATCGTCGAGGAAGTGGCCTTCGAACCCGACCGCGTCACCAGCGTCGACTGGGCCACGTATCCGATCCTGGAGACGCCGGACGCGCCGGAAGCGATCGACATCGTCCTCATCAACCGCCCCGACGAGGAAGCGACGGGCGCGGGCGAGGGGGCAACACGTCCGATCTCGGCGGCGATCGCCAACGCGATCTACGACGCCACGGGCCGGCGCGTGCGTCGGGGACCGATGTCGCCCGAACACGTCAAGGCCGCGCTCGCCTGACGAGCTGCCGCCTGAAGGGGGGCAAACGGCGGGCCTCGTGCCCGCCGTTTCGCTTTCCGGGGCGCGGCGTCGGTCACGTCGGGAGATACGGGAGCGAGCGCGGTTGCAAGATTGCGTGCCCCTGGCGCACAATCGGTGCCGAAGGAGCTCCCCGATGAGCGAGAAGATCGACAAGTCCAACGCCGACTGGCAGCGGCAGTTGTCGCCCGAGGAATACCACGTCACCCGCGAAAGAGGGACCGAGCGCGCCTTCACCGGCCGCTACTGGGACTGCCATGACGCCGGCACGTATCGCTGCGTCTGCTGCGGCGCGCCCTTGTTCGAATCATCCGACAAGTTCGATTCCGGTACCGGCTGGCCCAGCTTCGCCCGCCCCGCGGCCGAAGGCGCGGTGGAAACGGACACGGACACGGC
>WHSO01000030.1 GCA_009380075.1 Alphaproteobacteria bacterium
AGCAGCTTTCCGCGCTTGCCGCCGCCGCCCACGCCATCGGCCACCGCGACGCCGCCGGGAACCTCGCCATCCTCGTGATCAACCTGGTGCCACCGCGCCTGCGCAACGGCGGACAGGAGGCGGCATGAAGGCAATGCCCCTCACCATCGGGACGATCCATTTCGTCGGCATCGGCGGCATCGGCATGTCCGGCATCGCCGAGATCCTGCACAACCTCGGCTATTCGGTGCAGGGGTCTGATGTCGCCGAAAGCGCCAACGTCAAGCGCCTGCGCGATCTCGGCATCCCCGTCCAGGTCGGCCATGGGGCGGACAACCTGGGCACCGCCCAGGTCGTGGTCGTGTCGTCGGCCATCGCCCGCGACAATCCCGAGGTCGCCGCCGCGCGCGCCAAGCTGATCCCGGTGGTCCGCCGCGCCGAGATGCTGGCCGAACTGATGCGCCTCAAGTGGTCGGTGGCGGTCGCCGGTACCCACGGCAAGACCACGACGACGTCGCTGGTGGCCGCGATCATCGATGCCGCCGGGCTCGATCCCACCGTGATCAACGGCGGAATCCTTAACGCCTACGGCTCCAATGCGCGGCTCGGCGCCGGCGACTGGATGGTGGTCGAGGCCGACGAGTCCGACGGCACCTTCACGAAGCTGCCCGCGACCATCGCGATCGTCACCAACATCGACCCCGAACACCTCGACTTCTACGGCGATTTCGACGCCGTACGCACCGCGTTCGTGTCCTTCGTGCAGAACATTCCGTTCTACGGTTTTGCCGCCGTCTGCATCGATCATCCCGAAGTGCAGGCGATGATCCCGCGCGTTTCCGACCGCAAGCTGATCACCTACGGCATGAGTCCGCAGGCCGATGTCCGCGCCGTCAACATCGAAGCCAGCGCCGGTTCGCTCACCTTCGACGTCATCCTCACCTCGCGCGATGCGGGCGACAAGCGCACGTTGAAAGGCCTGACCCTGCCGATGCTCGGCCACCACAACGTCCAGAACGCGCTGGCGGCGATCAGCGTCACCCACGAAATGGGCATCGAAGACGACCGGATCCGCGCCGCGCTCAAGGGCTTTGCCGGGGTCAAACGGCGCTTCACCTGTACCGGCGAGGCCGGCGGCGTCACCGTCATCGACGACTACGGCCACCACCCGGTGGAGATCGGTGCCGTGCTCAAGGGAGCACGCGCGGCGACCAAGGGCCGCATCATCGCGGTGGTGCAGCCGCACCGCTTCACCCGGCTCAAGACCCTGTTCGACCAGTTCTGCGCCTGCTTCAACGACGCCGACACGGTGATCGTCGCCGACGTCTACCCGGCCGGCGAGAAGCCGATCCCCGGCATCGACCGCGACCATCTGGTCGAGGGTCTGCGCACCCACGGCCACCGCGACGTCATCGCCCTCGCCGACCCGGGCGAGCTGGCGGGGATCGTCCACGGCCTGGCGCGGCCGGGCGACCTGGTCGTCTGCCTCGGCGCCGGCTCCATCACCAACTGGGCGCAGGCGCTGCCGGGCGAACTCGCGGCGCTCGGCGTGGCGCCGAAGGGGGCCCGGCGATGATGACGCGGGAACGCACCATCCGGCGCCTGCTCGACCGCCTGCCAGCGGTGCGCGGCCGCTACCGCGAGGGCACCGATCTTGCCCGCACCACCTGGTTCCGCGTCGGCGGCCCGGCCGAGGTCCTGTTCCGCCCCGCCGATACCGAGGACCTGTGCGCGTTTCTCGCCAACCGCCCGCGCGACGTGCCGGTCACCGTGATCGGCGTCGGCTCCAACCTGCTGGTGCGCGACGGTGGCGTGCCGGGGGTGGTCATCCGCCTCGGCGGGGAGTTCGCCACCATCGACATCGACGGCACCGAGGTTTCGGCCGGCGCGGGCGCACTCGACGGCAACGTCGCCCATGCCGCCGCCGTCGCCGGCATCGCCGGGCTGGAGTTCCTCGCCGGCATCCCCGGCACCATCGGCGGGGCGCTGCGCATGAACGCGGGTGCCTACGGCCGGGAAATGTCCGACGTGCTGGTCGAGGCCGAGGCCGTCGGCCCCGACGGCGCGCGCCACGTTCTCACCCCCACGGACATGGGGATGGATTACCGCCACACCGGCGTGCCCGCCGACATCATCTTCACCGGCGCACGCCTGCGCGGGAAGCCCGGCGTGCGCACGGAGATCGCGCACCGCATCAAGGAAATCCAGGACGCCCGCGCCGCCACCCAGCCGGTACGTACGCGCACCGGCGGCTCGACCTTCCGCAATCCGGGCGGCCGGGCCGCGGACGGGACCAAGGCGTGGCAACTGATCGACGCCGCCGACTGCCGCGGGCTGCTGATCGGCGGGGCGCGGGTGTCGCCGCAGCACTGCAATTTCCTGATCAACGAAGGCAACGCCACCGCCGCCGATATCGAGGCCCTGGGCGAAGAGGTCCGCCGCAGGGTGCTCGAGCAGACCGGCGTCATGCTCGAGTGGGAAATCCGCATCATCGGCGTGCCGCTCAGGGGGCATCGGACATGAGCGCGGCCGGCAACCTCCGCATCGCGGTCCTGATGGGCGGCCCCTCGGCCGAACGCGAGGTTTCGCTCGTTTCCGGCGCCGCCTGCGCCAAGGCGTTGGGCGAGCTGGACCACGACGTCTTCACCGTCGATGTCGGCCACGATCTCGCGCCGGTGGTGACGGAGCTGGCCGCGAAGAAGCCCGATGTCGCCTTCAACGCCCTGCACGGACGCTTCGGCGAGGACGGCTGCATCCAGGGCGTGCTGGAACTACTGCGGATTCCCTATACCCATTCCGGCGTGCTGGCCTCGGCGCTGGCCATGGACAAGCCGACCGCCCGCAGGCTGTTCATGCAGGCCGGCCTCGCCTGCGCCGAGGGCCGCGTCTGCACCCGCGCCGAGGTGACCTCCGGCCACGTCATGGCGCCGCCCTACGTGATCAAGCCGCTGAACGAAGGCTCCTCGGTCGGGGTCGAGATCGTGTTCGAGGGCGACAACGTGCCGCCGGCCCGCGACTGGCCGTTCGGTGACAGGGTGCTGGTCGAGCGCTACATCCCCGGCCGCGAGGTCCAGGTGGCGGTGATGGGCGATCGCGCCCTCGGCGCCATCGAGATCCGCCCCAAGGGGCGCTTCTACGACTACGAGGCCAAATACACCGAAGGCAAGGCCGAGCACCTGATGCCCGCACCGATCGGCGAAAAGGCCTATGCCGAGGCGCTGCGCATCGGCGCCGCGGCCCATGCCGCGCTCGGCTGCCGCGGCGTTACCCGCACCGACCTGCGCTACGACGACACCTCCGCTGCGTCGCGCGGCGCATCCGGTCGCTTCGTCGTGCTCGAGGTCAATACCCAGCCCGGGATGACGCCGCTGTCCCTGGTGCCGGAAATCGCCCAGCACACCGGCATCGGCTTCGGGGAACTGGTTTCGTGGATGGTGGAGGACGCGTCATGCCCGCGCTGAAACGCCGCCGCGCCCGCAAGACGGCGCCGAAACGGCCCCGCCGCAAGGCCCTGGCGAAGCAAATTCGCGCCGCGCTGCGCTGGAGCCTGCCGATCCTTGCCTTCGCCGCGGTCGTGGGCGGCGGCGTGTGGCTCTTTACCGGCGGGCGCGCCGCCGCGTTTCTCGGCGTCGCCCGGGATGGAATGATTACGGCGTCGGCGCACGCCGGCCTCAGGGTCGAGAACGTGCTGGTCACCGGGCGCTACCGTACCGCGCGGGAGGATATCACAGGCGCCCTCGGCGCCCGGCGCGGCATGGCAATCCTTGCCTTCGACCCGTTCACCGCCAAGCAGCGGCTGGAAAAGCTCAATTGGGTGCGGGCCGTCACCGTCGAGCGGCGCCTGCCCGACACCATCTACCTGCGCCTCGTCGAACGCGAACCGCTGGCGCTGTGGCAGGCGGGAGGCAAGCTCGCACTGATCGACCGCGACGGCGTGGTCATCACGCGCCGGCACCTCGGGCGCTACGCGGCCCTGCCGCTGGTGGTGGGCGAGGACGCCGCATCCCATGCCGAGACCATCATCGCCATCCTGCGTGCGCGCCCGGTGGTGGCCGAGGCCACCAGTGCCATGATCCGCGTCGCGGGACGGCGCTGGGACCTGAAGCTCAAGGCCGGCGTCATGGTGCATCTGCCCGAGGACGGCGCGGCGCGGGCCGTGGCCAGCCTCGCCCGGCTGATCGCCCGTGACCGGATTCTCGAACGCGACGTGACCGTCATCGACATGCGCCTGCCGGATCGCCTCGTGGTGCGCACGAAGCCGGGCGCGCGGCCGCAATCAGGCAACGACGGCGGCAAGGATTCCAGGGCCGGCACCGCGCGGCGGCCGGCCAGGGACACGTAAACCGGGGAAACACGAATGCTTCAGGGAAACTCATGAAATCGCGTCTGAACAGATCGAAGCACGGGCTGATCACCGCGCTCGACATCGGTTCGAGCAAGATCGCCTGCTTCATCGCGCGCATCAACGAAGGCGACGCGATCCGCGTCGTCGGAATCGGGCATCACGCCTCTGCCGGGGTGCGTTCGGGCGTCATCTCCGACGTCGACGCGGCGGAGGAAACGATTCTCGCCACCGTGCACGCCGCCGAACAGATGGCCGGTGAAACCATCGACAGCGTGCTGGTCAACCTGTCCGGCGGCGCACCGCATTCCGACATCCTCCATTACGACGTGTCGATCGCCGGTCACGAGGTCGGCGACGCCGACATGCGGAAGGTCCTGGCCCAGGGGCATGCCGCCTGCCAGACCGACGACCGCGAACTCATCCACTGCATCCCCGTGGGCTACACCATCGACGGGGCGCGCGGCATCCGCGACCCGCGCGGCATGTACGGCGAACGGCTCGGTGTCTCCATGCACGTCATTACCGCGATGACGGGCGCGGTGCGCACCCTCATCACCTGCCTCAACCGCTGCCGGCTCGAGGTGTCGGACATCGTGCTCGCCCCCTATTCGGCCGGACTGGCCGCGCTGGTCGACGACGAGATCAACCTCGGTGCCACCGTGATCGACATGGGGGCGGGCACCACGTCCATGGCGGTGTTCTACGACGGCCACCTGATCCACGCCGACAGCGTGCCGGTGGGTGGCTCTCACGTCACCATGGATATCGCCCGCGGGCTGTCGACTCCCCTCGCCCATGCCGAACGCATGAAAACGCTTTATGGAAACGCCATTGCGTCGGGCTCCGACGACCGCGAACTGATCGACGTTCCGCTGATGGGCGAGGAAGACCGCGACCAGGCCAATCACGTGCCGCGGTCGATGCTCGTCAGCATCATCCGCCCGCGGCTCGAGGAAACCTTCGAGCTCCTGCGCGGGCGGCTCGAGATGGCGGGCCACGACAGGATCGCCGGTCGCCGGGTGGTGCTGACCGGTGGCGGCAGCCAGCTCCAGGGCGTGCCGGAACTGGCCGCCGACATTCTCGACAAGCAGGTCCGCCGGGGCCGCCCGCTCAAGGTCGCGGGCCTCGCGGATTCCACCGGCGGGCCGGCCTTCGCCGCCTGCGCCGGACTGCTTGCCTTCGCCGCGCGCCGCCCCGACGAGGCGCCCACCGTCCTCGCCCAGGCGCGTTCCCGTTCAACAACAGAAGAGCCGAATGGGCTGGTCGGCCGATTCGGAACATGGCTCCGTGAAAACTTCTGACCGCAACTCCCATCGTCCCCGCGCCGTGCGGGAAACGACTCCCTCGTCCGGCGGGACCGTCGCGTCCGTCCGGGCAACCGCGTTCATCACCACCGCAGCACGCTTCTCCCTTCACCATCACCATCACCAGCACCCAACCAGGCCCTGCGGCCTGACAGTGTAAGGAGGCACATATGACGATTAACCTGAAGATGCCCCACCCCGAGCCTGACCTGAAGCCCCGCATCACCGTCATCGGCGTCGGCGGCGCCGGCGGCAACGCCGTCAACAACATGATCGCCAACAACCTCGAAGGCGTGGAATTCGTCGCCTGCAACACCGACGCCCAGGCGCTGGCGCAGTCGATCGTGGAACGCAAGATCCAGCTCGGCCGCAACATCACCCAGGGCCTCGGCGCGGGCTCCCGTCCCGATGTCGGGCGCGCCGCCGCCGAGGAGGCGATCGAGGACATCATCGATCAGATCCAGAACTCGAACATGGTGTTCATCACCGCCGGTATGGGCGGCGGCACCGGCACCGGTGCGGCGCCGGTCGTCGCCCGGGCGGCGCGCGAGCAGGGTATCCTGACCGTCGGCGTCGTCACCAAGCCGTTCCAGTTCGAAGGCCTGAACCGCATGAGGCTGGCCGAGGAAGGGATCGAGGAGCTTCAGCATTACGTCGATACCCTCATCATCATCCCGAACCAGAACCTGTTCCGCGTCGCCAACGAGAAGACCACCTTCGCCCAGGCGTTCCAGCTCGCGGACAACGTGCTCTACTCCGGCGTGCGCGGGGTCACCGACCTGATGGTGATGCCCGGCCTCATCAACCTGGACTTCGCCGACGTGCGCCAGGTCATGAGTGAGATGGGCAAGGCGATGATGGGCACCGGCGAGGGCGAGGGCGACAACCGCGCCATCGCCGCCGCCGAGGCCGCGATCTCCAACCCGCTGCTCGACGACGTGTCCATGGAAGGCGCCAAGGGCGTCCTCATCAACATTTGTGGCGGTCTCGACATGACCCTGTTCGAGGTCGACGAGGCGGCAAACCGCATCCGTACCGAGGTGGACCCCGACGCCAACATCATCTTCGGATCGACCTTCGACGAAGGCCTCGACGGGCGGATGCGGATTTCGGTCATCGCCACCGGCATCGACGCGGAAGCTTCGGCCCAGACCAAGCCGCGCATGATCAGCCTGGTGCAGGACAATACCCGCGCCCGCGAGGCGGCCCGCATCGCGACCCAGGGCGGCCCCGGCCTCGGCATCCCGCCCCGCGCCCAGGCGACATCCGCCCAGCCGCGGTCCTACGCCCCGGAACCGTCGCCGGCCGATGGCATTCTCGACCTCGGGACGGACGGCGAACAGGCGCCGCCGGTGTCGGCCAGCAAGCCCGGTCCCGATCCGCTGGCCAGGGAGGTCGCCGCCCGCGCCTATGCCGGCGGCATCCATGCCGATGCCGAGCAGCCGTTCCTGCCGCCCGCCCCGACGGCAGCGCCTGAAACCCCGGTGGTTGCCGCCGCGCCCCACCGTCCCGATCCGATGGCCGAAGCGGAACTGCTCAACGCCGGGAAGGCGGCCCCGGCGCCGGCGCCGCGGCGCAGCCTGTTCTCACGGGTGACGGCCGGCACCAAGGCGCTGTCGCGGCTTGGCCAGGACGACACCATGGCGCCGCCGAAGCCCGAGATCGAACCGCGCTTTGCCGCGCCGTCCCGGCCGGCACCGGCCAAGGCCCCCGCTACGGCGGAGGCCATTCCGGCCTCGCCTTCGGCCACGGTCCAGCCGCCGGCACCGGCCCAGCCGCAGGCCCCCGCGACAGGCCAGCCCGCCCTTGGCGGCATCGAGGCGCAGCCGCCCAGGGACCGCGACCTGCAGGACGATCTGCTGGAAATCCCGGCATTCCTGCGGCGCCAGGCCAACTAGGAGACCGGCGGAATCGTTACGGACTCGGGCCCGAAACCCAAATAGCGTGGAGTTTCGGGCCCTTGTTCGTAACATTCTGAAACAATTGTTGATTTGAGGCCTCCGGGTGAGCTTGGTAAACAACTCTCCGGATGCCCTTTTGAGGGGGGTGTTCCGCCTTGGCCATCACCGACGTAACGGGGCCGGGACATCAATCGGTTGGACATCATGAGTGATTTTGCCAAACAGAGTACCGTAAACAATCCCATCAGCTGTTCCGGCATCGGTCTGCACACCGGCGCCAGGGTAGCGATGACGATTCTGCCGGCCAAGGCGGGCAGCGGCATCACGTTCAAGCGCGTCGACATTTCCGGGCGCCAGGCGGTGATCGAAGCGAACTGGCGCAACGTCGTCGACTCGCTCCTGTGTTCGACCATTACCAATGCCGACGGCGTGACCATAGCCACGATCGAACACCTGATGGCGGCCTTTTCCGGTCTTGGCATCGACAACGCTTTGGTGGAAATCAACGGCCCCGAAGTTCCGATCATGGACGGCAGCGCCGCGCCCTTCGCGTTCCTGATCGAATGCGCCGGCGTTCGCGAACAGAATGCGGCGCGGTCCGCCATCCGGATCAGGAAGGCGGTGGAGGTGCGTGAAGGAAACCGCTTTGCATCGCTGGTTCCCGCCGATTCCTTCGCCATCAGCTTCGATATCGAGTTCCCCTCACCCGCCGTGGCGAGCCATCCCACGCGATCAAGCTCATGAACGGCGCCTTCAAGAAGGAAGTCGCTCGCGCCCGTACCTTCGGCTTCGAGCACGAAATCGCGGCCCTGCGCGCCGCCGGCCTGCTGCAGGGCGGCTCGCTGGACAATGCCGTGGTGGTCAGTGGTGCCAAGGTGCTGAACGATTCCGGCCTGCGCTACGGCGACGAATTCGTCCGCCACAAGATCCTCGATTCGATCGGCGATCTTTACCTCGCCGGCCATCCCGTCGTCGGCCATTTCCACGGTTCGCGGTCCGGTCACGCGATGAACCACAAGCTGCTCGCCGCGCTGTTCGCCGACGCCTCGGCCTACGACATCGTGCCGATGACCGAAGCCTCTCCCCATCGGGAGATCGCGTTCGAGGATTTCGCCGCCGCGCCGCCGCGCGCCGCCGCGGCCCACGGCTGATCCCCGGCCCAGCCCCCCAGATTGTCCGGACCTTGGTCTTGCCGCTCGGCGGCGGGCGCGTGCTATACTCGCCCTGCACGCGCCGCCCATTCTGGCGCGCATGAAAAACCCGTATGCCTCGCTGCATGAACGCCATGGACCCCTGCCGCCGCAAGACCCCGTCTTCCATCCCGCGCCGAGCGGACCGCATTGCCGCGGTCGCCCTGGCGCTTGCGCTGACCGTCGTACTCGGTGCCTGTTCGACCGCGCCGCCGAAGGTTCAGCCGGACCGCCCGGTGGAGGAGCTCTACAACACCGGCATCAACATGCTGGCCCAGGACGAGCCGATCCGCGCCGTCGAGTTCTTCGAGGAAGTCGAGCGCCAGCACCCCTATTCCGTATGGGCGAGCAAGGCGGTCCTGATGGCGTCCTATACCCGCTATCGCATCGCCCGCTACGACGAATCGATCATCGGGCTCGACCGCTTCATCCGCCTGCATCCGGGCAGCCGCGATATCGCCTATGCCTACTACCTGCGGGCGCTGTGTTTCTACGAACAGGTGGGCGACATCCACCGCGACCAGGCCGCCACCCTGAAGGCGACCGAGGCCCTGAGTGAAGTGGTGCGGCGTTTCCCCAATTCGAAGTATGCGAACGACGCCAAGTTCAAGGTCGACCTCACCCTCGACCAGCTGGCGGGACAGGAAATGGCGATCGGCCGCTGGTACCAGCGCCGGCGCGAGCACCAGGCCGCCATCAACCGCTTCAACCGCGTCGTCGAGAAATTCCAGACCACCTCCCACGTGCCGGAAGCGCTGCACCGGCTGACCGAAAGCTATATCGCGCTCGGCCTCGCCGAGGAGGCGAAACGCACCGCCGCCGTCTTGGGCCATAATTTCCCGGGTAGCGAATGGTACGTCGATTCCTACGCGCTGATGACCGGCAGGCGTGTCGCGGGAACGCCCCAGGAACCCGAGCGCCCCGGTTGGCTGAGCCGCACCTGGAACACCATCTTCTAGCCGCCGCCGATGCTCACCCGGCTCTCGATCCGTGACGTCGTCCTTATCGAGCGGCTCGACCTTTCGTTTCACGGCTCCCTTAGCGTACTCACCGGGGAAACCGGCGCCGGCAAATCGATCCTGCTCGACGCGCTCGGCCTCGCGCTCGGCGACCGCGGCCAGGCGTCCCTGGTGCGTAGCGGCGCCGAACGCGCCCAGGTGACGGCGGAATTCGACCTTTCGCCCGACCATCCCGCGCTGACCCTGATCGCGGCGCGGGAGATCGCGGTGGAAACTCCGCTGATCCTGCGCCGGGTGCTGGGCGCCGACGGGCGTTCGCGTGCCTTCGTCAACGACCAGCCGGTCAGCATCGGCCTGCTCGCGGAGGTCGGCGCACTGCTGGTCGAAATCCACGGCCAGCACGAGACGCGGGGCCTGCTCAACCCCGCGACCCATCGTGCCGTCCTCGATACCGCCGGCGGGCACGGCGCGCTGGTCGACAAGACCATCGCGGCCCATGCCGCCCTCGTCGCCGCGGAACGGGCCGAGGCCGAGGCATGCGACACCCTGGCCGCGGCGCGGCGCGACGACGACTACATCCGCCATGCGGTGGCCGAGCTCGAATCATTCCGGCCCGAGCCGGGAGAGGAAGCCGCCCTCGACGCCGAGCGGCGCTTCCTGATGGCCGGCGGAAAGATGCGCGAGGCGCTGGAATCCGCGCACCAGGTCCTGTCGGGCGAGGCCGATGTCGAGGACGCCCTCAGCCGCGCCCTTCGTCTTCTCGATCGCCACCGCGCCGACGCCGCCGGGCGCTTCGACGCGGCGCTTGGCGCGCTCGAACGCGCCGCCGCCGAGGCCGCCGATGCCGTTCGGGAAATCGCCGGCGCTGGCGCGGCGCTCGGCAATGACGCCTCGCGCGTCGATATGGTCGAGGAACGGCTGTTCGCCCTGCGCGCGCTAGCGCGCAAGCACGATGTCGCCGCCGACGATCTCGCCGGGCTTGCCGATCGCCTGCGCGCACGCCTCGCCGCCCTCGACGACGAGGAAGCAACGCTCAAGCGTCTCACGGCGGCAACGGCCGAAGCACGCGCCGCGTTCCGGGATGCCGCGGGCGCCCTGGGCAAGGCCCGCGCCAGGGCGGCCACGGCGCTCGACGCGGCGGTGGCACGGGAGTTACCGCCGCTCAAGCTCGACAAGGCCCGTTTCATCACCCGGCTCGAACCGTTGGCGGAGGACCATTGGGGGCCATCCGGCGCCGAGCGCGTCGGCTTCGAGCTTGCCGCCAACCCCGGCAGCCCGCCCGGCCCGCTGCAGCGCGTCGCCTCGGGCGGCGAGCTCGCCCGGGTCATGCTGGCGCTGCGCGTCGTGCTGGCCGGCGCCGCGGCGGCGCCGACGCTGGTGTTCGACGAAGTCGACAGTGGCATCTCCGGCGCCACCGCCGCCGCCGTCGGCGAGCGGCTTGCCCGGCTCGGCACCGACATGCAGGTGCTGGTCGTCACCCATTCGCCCCAGGTCGCCGCCCGCGGCATGCAGCACCTGCGGGTCGAGAAGACCAGCGCCCGGGACAGCACCGCCACCAGCGTGGCCGAGCTTGCCCCCGACCAGCGGCGCGAGGAGATCGCCCGCATGCTCGCGGGCAGCCGGATCACCGACGAAGCCCGCGCCGCCGCCGACCGCCTGCTGACGGGAGGGGCATGATGGCGCGCAAGCCTTCCGCCAGGCCCAGGGGCACGGCAACGGAACCGGACGTCGACGGTCTCACGCCGGAACAGGCGGCGGAAGAGCTCGAGGCACTGGCCCGGGAGATCGCCCGCCACGACACGCTCTATTACAGCAAGGACGCGCCGGAGGTTTCGGATGCGGAATACGACGCGTTGAGGGCCCGCAACGCCGCCATCGAGGCGCGGTTCCCGGACCTCGTGCGCATCGACAGTCCGTCGCAACGCATCGGTGCGGCTCCGACTACGGGCTTCGGCAAGGTCACCCACGCGGTTCCCATGCTGTCGCTGGACAATGCCTTCTCCGACGACGAGGTGACCGAATTCGTCGCCCGCGTGCGCCGGTTCCTCAAGCTCGCCGACGATGACGAGGTCGCCCTGATGGCGGAACCCAAGATCGACGGGTTGTCGATTTCGCTCCGCTACGAAGACGGCCGCTTCGTCCTCGGCGCGACGCGCGGCGACGGCACCACCGGCGAGAACGTCACCGCCAACCTGCGGACCCTCGACGACATTCCGGATCGCCTCAGGGGCAAAGGCTGGCCCGCCGTGCTGGAGGTGCGCGGCGAGGTCTACATGCGCAAGTCCGAGTTCCTCGCCCTTAACGCGCGCCAGGTCCGCGCCGGCGCCAAGCCCTTCGCCAATCCGCGCAACGCCGCTGCCGGCAGCCTGCGCCAGCTCGACAGTTCGATCACCGCGACACGCAGGCTCGGCTTCTTTGGCTACGCCTGGGGCGAAGTGTCCGAGCCCCTGGGCACGACCCTGAAGGAGGCCCGGGACCGCCTCGCATCCTGGGGCTTCACGCTCAACGCCGGAAAGCTCTGTACCGATGTCGGCGCGGCGCTGGCATTCTACCGCGACCAGGAAACGGGCCGGGCCGGGCTCGATTACGACATCGACGGCGTCGTCTACAAGGTCAACCGCCTCGACTGGGTGTCGCGCCTGGGGCAGGTCAGCCGCAGCCCGCGCTGGGCCATCGCTTACAAGTTCGCCGCCGAGCGCGCCCAGACCATGCTGGAGAAGATCGAAATTCAGGTCGGGCGCACCGGCACCCTGACACCGGTCGCGCACCTGACGCCGGTGACGGTCGGCGGCGTCGTGGTGTCGCGCGCGACGCTCCACAATGAGGACGAGATCAAGCGCAAGGACATCCGCGAGGGCGACACCGTCGTCGTCCAGCGCGCCGGCGACGTCATCCCCCAGGTGGTCGAGGTCATTATCGAAAAACGGCCCAAGGGGTCGCGGCCCTTCCACTTTCCGGACAAGTGCCCGCGCTGCGGCTCGCTCGCGGTGCGCGAGGAGGGCGAGGTCGCCTGGCGCTGCACCGGCGGTCTGATCTGCCCGGCCCAGGCGGTGGAACGGCTCAAGCATTTCGTATCGCGCGATGCCTTCGACATCGAAGGTCTCGGCGGCAAGCACATCGAGGCGTTCTGGAACGACAAGCTGATCGCCACGCCGGGCGACATCTTCCGCCTCGCCGACCGCCGGGACGAGATCGCGTCGCGCGAGGGCTGGGGCGAGAAATCCGCCGACAACCTGTTCGCCGCCATCGCCCAGCGCCGGCGCATCGGCCTCGACCGGTTCATCTACGCGCTCGGCATCCGTCAGGTCGGCGAAGCCACGGCCAGGCTGCTCGCCCGCACCTACCACGATTTCGACACCTGGCGCCGCGCCATGGCGGCGGCTGAGGACCGCACCTCCGACGCCTACGCCGAGTTGACCGACATCGACGGCATCGGCCCGTCCATGGCCGACGATATCCTCGGGTTTTTCGCCGAACCCCATAACCAAGACGTGCTCGACGATCTCGACGGCCTGCTCGACATCACCGCGGTCGCGGCGCCGAAGACCAGCGGCTCGCCCTTTGCCGGCAAGACAGTGGTGTTCACCGGCACGCTGTCCACCCTGGGGCGCAAGGAGGCCAAGGCGCGGGCCGAGGCGCTCGGCGCCAAGGTCGCCGGCTCGGTATCGAAGAAGACCGATTACGTCGTCGTCGGCGCCGACGCGGGATCGAAGGCGAAGAAGGCGGCGGAACTTGGCGTCACCGTTCTGTCGGAAGACGAATGGCGCGAAATGGCGGGGCTGTAAACTCGGTATGCCCGTGAAGAGACGCGTTCCGGTCCTCACGCGGAGGGAGGAACGAACATGACCGCCAAGGCAACACGCGCGAAGCCGCATATCCAGTATCACAAGGACGGAAGTGTCTGGGCCAAGGGTCAAACCACTGGCGATGTTCCCACAGGCTACTGGGAATGGTTCCGGAAGGACGGAACCCGGTTACGTTCGGGCTTCTTCGAGGATGGAAAGCAGGTGGGTGAGTGGACCACCTATGACCGGAAAGGCCGGGTTTACAAGGTCACGAAAATGAGTCCCGGGACCGTGTGAGTGGTTGCGCCGTAAGCGCTCCCACCATCGATTGACGGCTTTCGATTATTTGGTCACATTGAATGCCAAGTGAGGAAAGCACGTTTCCGGGCGCTTTTTCCTTTCCTGACCGGGACTCCATCCTTTGCTGCTTCTATGGATTGGCATCAAGGCCGTTTCCCTTCGCTCAGTCCTGCTGGCGATTGTAGTCTTCGCGTCGGTGCCGATCCTGATTTTCGGAGCCGTTGCGGTTTCCCTTTACGCCGACAGCGAGCGCCAGCGCGCCAAACGGGAACTGCAGGAAAGCGCGCGCGGCATCGCCCAAGCAATCGACTCACGATTTTTCGGGATCATCGGCGTGACGGCCGCGATGGCCAGTTCTCCCCTCGTCCGCGCCGGCAATTACGAGGCATTCAAACGCCATCTGCGCGCGGCCACCGAAAAGACCAATATCCAGTTTCAGCTGTTCACCGCGGACGGCAGTCCCGTCGTCGACACCATCGAAAGCGAAACGATCCGCCAAGCGCGGCCCGGAGTCGGAATCCTGGAAAAGCTTACAAGCGGTGAACCGGTCGTAACGGACATCCTCGGCCGCGACAGTCTCGAAGGCCTTCACGCCAGGGTTGCGATGCCGGTCACCGTCGACGGTGCAGTGCGGTGGGTCCTTCATGCAATTGCCACGCCCGCGCACTTTCAGCCGATCCTCAATGATCCGGGGGTACCGAAGGACTGGATCGTATCCATTGCCGACCGTGACGCGGTCCACCTGACGCGGTCGCACAACAACGAAAAGTACACGGGTGCCCCCCTTGTTCCACTGCTAGCCGAGCACGTGAGAGCACTTCGCACCCACGTCCTCGAAACCGTCACCTACGAGGGCATTCCGGCGCTTTCCGCCACCGCTTACGCGCCGGTGACGGGCTGGGTCGCCGCCGTCGGCCTGCCGCGCGAGACCCTGAACGCGCCGCTGCGCCGGCAACTCATAACTCTCGGCCTGATCGGGGCGATTCTGACCGGCACGGCGCTTTTCCTGGCCCTTGTTCTGGCGCGGTATCTGCACCGGACCATGCGGGAGGTCGGTACGCTCGCCCGCCAGGCCGGCGCCGGCAGCCCGGTGGAGCCGCATCCCACCGCCATCCGCGAGGTTGCGCAGACGGCCGCGGTGCTGCAGAACGTGTCCATAGAGCTACACAACCAGACCGAGCAGTTGAGAGTCCTCAATACGGGTCTCGAACGGAAGGTCGAGGCAAGCACCGCCGAACTCGTCGAAGCCAACCGAAAGCTGATCGACGAAATGAACCTGCGCGAAGAGACGGAAATCCAGTTGCGCCACATGCAGAAGCTGGAGGCGGTCGGCCAGCTGACCGGGGGCATCGCCCACGACTTCAACAATCTTCTGGCCGTCATCATGAACAGCCTGCACCTCATGCAACGCCGGATGAAGCGTGGCGAAGGGAACGTGACGAACCTGGTTGGCAGCGCCCTTGACGGCGCGGAACGCGCTGCGACGCTGACGAAGCGGCTCCTCGCCTTCTCTCGCCAGCAGCCGCTCGCGCCGGTGCCCGTCGATGCCAATCGTCTCCTGGCCGGGATGGACGGACTGTTGCGCCACACGCTACCCGAAAACATAGAGATCGAGATGGTCCTGTTCAGCGGCCTGTGGCAGACCTGCACCGACGCTCCGGCCCTCGAAAGCGCGATCATCAACCTCGCTGCCAACGCGCGGGATGCCATGCCGGAGGGCGGGAAGCTCACTCTCGAAACGGCCAACGTCGACCTGGACAAAACCTACGCCGCGCGCCATCCGGAGAGCGAGCCGGGGCAATATGTCATGGTCGCCGTAACCGATACCGGTACCGGCATGACGCCGGAGGTGGTGGAGAAGGCCTTCGACCCGTTCTTCACCACCAAGGCGGTCGGCATGGGAACGGGCCTCGGCCTCAGCCAAGTCCACGGCTTCATGCGCCAGACCGGCGGCCTGACGAATATCTACAGCGAGCCCGGCGTCGGCACCACCGTGAAGCTCTACCTGCCGCGCTACCACGCCGCGGGACAAGGTGATACCAGTCTTCCGGAGGATCGCGGAACGATGGCGCACGGGACAGGCCAGGTTGTGCTGGTGGTGGAGGACGACGCCGACGTGCGCTGGCTGGTCGTTCAGATGCTTGAGGATCTGGGCTACGCGCCGCTGGAGGCGGAATCCCCCCAGGACGCCCTCGATAAGCTGGACGCCACTCCGCTGGTCCGCGTTCTGATGACCGACGTCGTGATGCCCCAGATGAACGGGCGCGTCCTCGCCGACAAGGCGGTCGCGAAGCGGCCCGACCTCAAGGTGCTGTTCACCACGGGCTACACGCGCAACGCCATCATCCACAACGGCGTCCTCGATCCGGGCGTGCATCTGATCAACAAGCCGTTCAAAATCGAAGCACTTGCCAGGAAACTCGCGGAGATGCTGGACGGCTGAAGCGCCGGCCGCCTACACCGGCGCAGTGGCCTTCCTGAGCCAGGCGCGGGATTTCGCGTCGAGCCGCGGGCCGATTACCGTCGCCACCCGTTGGTGATAGGCGTCGAGCCAGGCCTTTTCCTCGGCCGAAAGCAGCCGGGGTTCGATCAGGCGCCGTTCGATGGGCGCCAGCGTCAGCGTCTCGAACGCATACATCTGGCGCCCGCCCACGCCCTTGCCGTCGGCGCGCACCGCCACCAGGTTCTCGATGCGGATGCCGTAGGCGCCGGCCTTGTAATAGCCGGGTTCGTTCGACACCACCATGCCGGGGCGCAGGGCCACCGCGTTGGGCACCTGGGAGATGCGGTGCGGGCCCTCGTGCACGTTGAGGAAATGGCCGACGCCGTGGCCGGTGCCATGGTCGTATTCCAGGCCCGCCTGCCACAGGGCGCTGCGCGCCAGCACGTCGAGCTGGGAGCCCGAGGTCCCTTCCGGGAAGCGCACCATGGCGAGCCGGATATGGCCCTTGAGCACGCGGGTAAAGTGATCCTTCATCGCCGCCGAGGGCGCCTTGCCGCCGCCGACGAACAGCGTGCGGGTGACGTCGGT
Source organism: Alphaproteobacteria bacterium (assembly GCA_009380075.1). Lineage (GTDB taxonomy): Bacteria > Pseudomonadota > Alphaproteobacteria > SMXQ01 > SMXQ01 > WHSO01. Next base: position 16,795 of record WHSO01000030.1, read on the forward strand.
GGTGCCGTCGAGGTACTGCGCCCCGGAGTCGAGCAGGTAGATCTCGCCGGGCCGCAGCTTGCGGTCGGTCTCGGCGGTGACCCGGTAATGGACGATGGCCCCGTGCGGCCCGGCGCCGGAGATGGTGGGGAACGACAGGCCCTGGAAGTGGCGTCCCTCGGCGCGCAGGACCTCGAGCACGTCGGCCGCGCCCCTCTCGGTCAGCCTGCCCTTGGGTGCCTCCGCCGCGAGCCAGGCGAGGAAGCGCGTCAGCGCCGCCCCGTCGCGGCGGTGCGCGGCGCGGATGCCGGCGAGCTCGACCCGGTTCTTGCACGCCTTGGGCATCTGGCAGGGGTCGTCGCCGTCGCGGATATCGGCGCCGGCGCGCCGCAGTCGCCGGAACACCCAGTCGGGCGCGCCGGCGGGATCGGCCAGCACGCTTTGCTTGCGCGCCCCCAGCGCATCGAGCGCCGGACCGAGCGCGGCCACGGGCCGGACCGTCACCGCGGCACCGAGATGGACGAGCGTTTCGGGCAGGAGCTTGCGCGCATCGATGAACAGATCGACCCTTGCATCCTTGCGGATGAGTGCAAAGGCGAGCGGCAGGGGCGCGTTCGCGACGTCGCCGCCGCGGATGTTGAGCAGCCAGGCGATGGAATCGGGCCGCGTCAGCACCGCGGCGTCGATGCCGTCGGCAGCAAGACCGGCGGCGATGCGCCGGCGTTTGTCGGCGGCGTTTTCGCCGGCGAAGCGGGTGGCGAGCGGATGGATGGGCGCCAGCGGCGGCGCCGGCCGTCCCCGCCACACGGCATCGACGGGATTGCGCGCGAGCGCCTTGAGGCGGGCGCCGGCCTCGTCGCAGGCGGCGGCGAAGCGCGCCACCTCGCGCGGCGTCGTCCGCCACGGGTCGTAGCCGAGCACGGCACCGCGGGGGATATTGGCGGCGACCCAGCGCGACGGCGGCAGGCGGCTGACGTGCTGGACGGAAAAGCGCGCAGTATCGACCTCGTTTCGCGCCTGCAGGGTGTAGCGGCCGTCGACGAACAGCGCCGCCTTGTCGGCCAGAACCACCGCGATGCCGGCCGAGCCGGTGAACCCCGTGAGCCAGACGAGCCGCTGCTCCGACGCCGGCACGTGTTCGCCCTGGTGGGCGTCGGCGCGGGGCACGATGAAGCCGTCCACGCCCATCGCCGTGAGCCGGGCGCGCAGCGCCGGCAGGCGGTCGGCCGGCGGCAGGTCCTCGGCTGGGACGCCTTCCATCCGGGCCTTGAGGGCGCCCAACTGCGCCTTCAGCGCCACCGGCGGCCGCGACGCCACCAGGGCCATCCAGTCCTCGGCCCTCAGTCCGGGCGGCGCACCAAGCACGCCGCGGAGAAGATCGCGCACCGCGCGGGCGGTGGAAACGCGCACACCCGCCGCCTTGCCCGCACCGGCGAGCAGGCGGTCGAAGGCGCGATCGCCGCCGTAGGACGTTTGTGCCGACACCGGGAGGAACCCTTCAATGACCTCAGACACTTGGAAGCTAGTAAGGCCGGGGCCGGGAAACAAGGCGCAATCGCCCCCTGAAAAACCGGCGGCTTAAACCCATATTCATTATAGGATTATTACGATAACAACGCGGGCACCGCCCGCCCCTTCACGGGAGGAGAAAACCATGGTCGATAAGCCGCGTCACATCCCCTACGAGGAAGAAGCCCAGCTCATGCTCGACGTGGTCAACTTCTTCGTCCAGAAACTGCCCCACGCGATCGAGTCCACGGCCCAGCATTTCGACGAGGCGGCGCTCGCCAGCACCCTGTTCGGGCGCCTGTCCCAGATGACCGACGACGAGCTGGCCGAACGGGGCCTGCACCGGGACGATATCTCCAAAGCCGCGGCCGCGGCCGCCCACCTCTTCGGCGTCGCCAAAAAGGTCAACGAAGCGAAAAAGTAAGCATTTTCAGCAAATTATAGACATGAGCCTGGCGCATGGCTCATATGACGAATCACCACTACCGATAGGCGCCGGTCGCGGGTAGCGTACACGGAGTTGTTCAGTACCGCGTCATGCGTACCCGCGTTCCGTAGCATTCTGTAAAGCTTTTGTAGCGTTTTTTGGCGTATTGGAAATGGCGGCCGCTTGCGGCCGCCATTTTCTTTTTGGGCCGGCGTATGGCCGAAGCGCCCGGATGTCCACGGAGACTCTCCATTTAACACCCTGAATGTTAAAGAAGTATTACGACGGCATGTGATTTTTGCATGGCTTGGTTACGCAATCGGCGCGGGTCATTCGGCGCCGTCGCGCGCATATTCCCTTCAGCAAACGGCGGGGACCCGGATATCCGGCCCGCCGAAAATCAGAAAAAAGAGCAATCGCAGGTGGGCTGGCCAATGACATGCCGGACCCACGTACGTTGTCTTTCGACCCAAGAACCGTAACGCCAAGGATACGACCATGACCGACCATTCCATTCTTTCCCCCGCGGTACCGGACTTCCCGTTCCAGAAGGAGGCGCGGCTCCTGACCGCCGTCGCCACCGCCCTGTTCGTGAAGCTGCCCCGCAGCTTCTCCGCCGCCATCCGCGCCCGGGCGATCTACGAGGACCTCTACCTGCTCGACTCCCCGGGCCTCGCCGCCCTCGGCATCACCCGGGACGGCATCAGCCGCTTCGCCATCGAGCGTTCGGGCATGCTTCCCGAAAAGGCCGAATAGTCCGGCCATGCGGTCAACCGCCTTCGCATAGGATCATCGTGCTCCAGTCGCCGAGCACGATGGTCCGGCGAAGCGCGAGCCCCGCCGCCCCGTAGGCGGCGAGCACCTCCCCTTCCTGGGCGGTCAGCAGGCCGGACAGGACAAAAAACCCGCCCGGCGCCAGCAGCCCGGTCAGTTCCGGCGCCAGCGCGATCAGCGGCTCCGCCAGGATATTGGCGACGATCAGGTCGTAGGGCGCGCCCGCGACCACCTCCCTCCCCGATACACCTTCGCCCGCAAGGGCGACGATCCGCTCCGCCAGTCCGTTGGCGGCGGCGTTCTCGCGCGTGGTCGCGGCGGCGATCGGGTCGACGTCGGTGGCGATAACCGGGATGGGCGGCCCCCCGGCCCCCTTGTCCGCGGCGGCGGCGATGGCCAGCGCGAGAATGCCCGAGCCGCAGCCGACGTCGAGTGCCCGCACCGGCCGTCCTTCCCTCGCGAAGGACGCCATCGCCTCGTCGATGGCGACGAGGCAGCCCCGGGTCGTCTCATGGGTGCCGGAGCCGAAGGCGGGCCCGGCGTCGAGGCGCAGCGCGACCGTCCCCGCCGGGGCGACGCCGTCGAAATGACTGCCGTGAATGAAGAACCGCCCTGCGGCAACGGGCGGGAACTGGCGCCGGTTGAGCGCCAGCCAGTCCTCCTCGGGCAGGGCCTCGACCGTGATCGCGGGCAGGCCCGCCCGCGGCACGCCCACCGTCGCCGCCACCGCATCGGCCAGCGCCGCCGCGTCGGGCGCCGCGTCCACCAGCGCCAGCACGCGCCACAGCGGCGGCGCGCCGGGCGCCTCGGGCTTTTCCTCGAAACGGGAAACCGACACGGCGTTGGGCGCGAACGCCGCCTCCAGCGCATCGGCCAAGGCCGCGTCGGCGACGGCGGATATCTTCCAGAGGCTCGCGCCCGGCGACGTCATGGGGCCCCTCAGACGGGTTCGACGAACCCGGCCATGACCTTCTTCGGCCCGGCCTTGTCGAACGCGATCTCGAGCTTGTCGCCGTCCACCGCCATCACCTTGCCGTAGCCGAATTTCTGGTGGAACACGCGCTGGCCGCGGGCGATACCGTTGGACGCCGCCGGTTCCGGTGCGCCCGCCGCCTTGGCCGAAGTGGCGCGCGCGCCGCGCAGGATCTTGGGGATCTCGATCTCGCGGGCGGCACGGCGGCCGTAGTCGCGCTCGTACACCCCGGCCCGCGCGGTCTCGGCAAAGGACCCGCCGGCGCCACCGGGCCGCGCCGAGCCGTAGAGCCCCTGGGCCGCCGTCACCTCGACCTGGCCTTCGGGCAGCTCGTCGATGAAGCGCGACGGGATCGCCGTCATCCACTGGTTGTAGAGGCGGCGGTTGGCGGCAAAGGAGACATAGGCCCGGGTCCTGGCCCGGGTCAGGCCGACATAGGCGAGGCGGCGCTCCTCCTCCAGCCCGGCGGCGCCGTTCTCGTCGAGCGCGCGCTGGTGCGGGAACAGCCCTTCCTCCCACCCCGGCAGGAACACCGCGTCGAACTCCAGGCCCTTGGCCGCGTGCAGCGTCATGACGCTGACCATCGCTCCGTTCGCCTGGGCCTCCTGGTCCATGACCAGCGACACGTGCTCCAGGAACGCGCCGAGCCCGTCGAAATCCTCAAGCGCGGCGACCAGCTCCTTGAGGTTGTCGAGGCGGCCCGGAGCCTCCGGGCTCTTGTCGTTCTGCCACATCTCGGCATAGCCGGATTCGTCGATCACCACGGCGGCGAGCTCGGCCACGGTCTTGTCCTCCACCATCGCCCGCCAGCGCGAGAAGCTCTCCAGAAGCGCCGCCAGCGACGACCGCGCCGCCGGACGCAGGCCCCCCAAGGCGATCGCGTCCGCCGCCGCGGCGGTGAGGGACTGGCGCTTGTCGCGCGCCGCCGCGTGCAGCGCCTGCAGCGTGGCGCCGCCGAGGCCGCGCCGGGGCACGTTGACGATGCGCTCGAACGCGAGGTCGTCGTCGGGCTGGGCGATGATCCGCAGGTAGGCGATGACGTCGCGGATTTCCGCGCGCTCGTAGAACCGCGGGCCGCCGATGACGCGATAGGGAATCGCCTGGGACATGAACCGTTCCTCGAACTCCCGCGTCTGCGAGCCCGCCCGCACCAGCACCGCGATCTGGTCGAGAGCTGTACCGTTGCGCTGGAGCGACTCGATCTCGTCGGCGACGGCGCGGGCCTCGGCCTCGCCGTCCCAGACGCCGGTGACGCGCAGCTTCTCGCCGCTGTCGCCCTCGGTCCACAGGGTCTTGCCGAGGCGGCCGGCGTTATGGGCGATGAGGCCGGAGGCGGCGGCGAGGATTTCCGGGGTCGAGCGGTAGTTGCGCTCGAGCCGGATGATGCGCGCGCCGGGAAAGTCCTTCTCGAAGCGCAGGATGTTGCCGACCTCGGCCCCGCGCCAGCCGTAGATCGACTGGTCGTCGTCGCCGACACAGCAGATATTGCCGCCCCCCTGCGCCAGCAGCCTGAGCCACAGGTACTGGGCGACGTTGGTGTCCTGGTATTCGTCCACCAGCATGTATTTGAACCGCGACTGGTAATCGGCGAGCACGTCCGCGTGCTGCCCGAACAGCGTCAGGCAATGGAGCAGCAGGTCGCCGAAGTCGCAGGCGTTGAGCGTCCGCAGCCGCGCCTGGTACGCCTTGTAGAGCTCCACCGCGCGGCCGCCGGCGAATTCCCCCGCCTCCGCCGCCGTCACCCGCTCGGGCGTCAGGCCGCGGTCCTTCCACCGCTGGATGACGGTGAGCAGCGCCCGCGGCGGCCATTTCTTGTCGTCGATATGGTCGGCCTCGAGGATCTGCTTCAGCAGGCGGATCTGGTCGTCGGTATCGAGGATGGTGAAGCTCGGCTTGAGGCCGACCAGCTCCGCGTGGCGGCGCAGGATGCGGGCGCAGATCGAATGGAAGGTGCCGAGCCACAGCCCGTCGGCGCTTTCGCCGATGATGCCGGTGACGCGCGCCAGCATCTCGCGCGCCGCCTTGTTGGTGAAGGTGACGGCGAGGATCTGGCTCGGCCAGGCCCGCCGCGTCGCCAGGATATGGGCGAGCCTAGTCACCAGCACCCGGGTCTTGCCGGTGCCGGCGCCGGCCAGCACCAGCACCGGGCCGTCGAGGGCCTCGGCCGCGGTGCGCTGCTCGGGGTTGAGGACGTCGAGGTACGGCGCCGCGACGGTCGCCATCGCCCGCGCGGTGATGGAGCCGGGCGCTCCGGGCGACGGGGCGGCGGGCGCGGGGGCAGAGGGCGCAGTAGGAGTCGGCGCGGCAGGCGCGGACGCGCCCCCTCCGTCATGCCCCGCCGCACTCTCCCCATCATGCCCCGGCTTGGCCGGGGCATCCAGCGGCGCACTTGCGCCGGAGCCGCGCGGCGGCTCGGGCTCGGCGTCGGAAAGGTCGAAGGGATCGGACATGGGGACTTATAACACGAACGCGGCGGGGAAACGGAAGCGGAACGGCGGCCCCGACCCAGGACCGCCGCCCATAAACTCACATATGAAAGAGGATCACAACTCCTTGCCCAGTTTTCGGTCCAGCGACCACGGCCCGCCGCCGCGCAGCGCGACCGCGAACAGCACCGCGCCCCACATCAGCGTGTATTCGTAGCCGCGCTTGGTCCACGCGAAGCCGTTGGGCAGGTAGATGTCGAAGGTGATGACACCGAGCTCGATGGCGGCGGCGGCGGCCCAGAAGCGGGTAAACAGGCCGGCGGCGATGCACAGCCCGCCGATCAGTTCGGTGGCGAAGATCGCCCAACCCAGGCCCTGGCCGGGAACATAGCCGCGCTTGGCCAGCGAATCGCCGAAGGCAACGACGCGGTCGATCTTGCCCCAGCCGTGGACGAACAGCGTGAGACCGACCGCGCAGCGGATGATCGGCCAGGCCAGCGGAATGACGAAATCGTAGAACGGTTGGAGAAACGGCAGCAGCAGCCGCGGCTCGCCGCCGCGGGCCTGGGACGAATCGGTCATGTTTATTACCCCCCTGTTGGCCCGCACCCAACATGCCGCGCGGCCGGGGCCGCGCCGAGGGGACGGGATCAGGGAGTATGGGCGGGGCCGGAGACGGGGGTCAAGCCGAAGGAGACTCCCAAAGCCACGGGACTTCGCCGACCTCAGGGCCCCCGCTTCCCCCGCTCCGCCTCGGCCCGGGCCGCGTCGATCTCGCGCAGCAGGATCCACGACAGCACCACGCGCACGGCGACGATGGCGGCGAGCAGGCCGACCTTCTCCCATGTCGGCGCCAGCACCGAGTTGACGATGTCGGCGGCGATGAAGACGTCGAGGCCGAGCATCAGGTGTTCGCCCAGCCGCGCGCGGATCAGCGGCGCGCGCTAGCCGAAGGTGACGTCGTCGGCGCGGAACAGCCGCATGCCGCAGTAGCGCACCAGCGCCTCGATGACGCCGATGACCACGGCGAACACGCCCACCAGCGACAGCGCGACGGCGATGTAATGCACGATCTGTTCGATCACGGTCACGGCACTCATGCCTCCCCCCTCTCCTCGGCGCGGGCCTGCAGCAGGGCCGACTGGTAGGCCTGCATCACGTCGCGCGCATGTACGCACCCCACCAGGCGGAGCGATTCCGTGTCGGCGACCACGGCGACCTGGTCCTCGCCCGCCGTCTCGATCATCCTGCGCGCATCCTCGAGGTCGGCGTCGAGCGTCAGCGCCGGCGGGCTCAGGCGCGCCACCCGGGCGGCCGAGAGCTCCCCGTCGCGGGCGGTATCGAAGGCCGCGTCGCCGAGGTCCTGCAGGGTGATGGTGCCGGCGAGGCGGCCGCTGCCGTCGGCATCGACGACGAAGAGCTCCCCGTGCGGGTCGGCCTGCAGGCGGGCGCGCACCTCGGGCATCGGCAGGTCGGCGGCGATGCGCTCGAAGTCCGAGCGCAGGATGTCGGCCACCTTGCGCGAGCGCAGGAGGCTCGTTTCCCGCCCGCCGGCGAGCGAGATGCCGCGGCGCTCGAGCTGGACGACGAAGAACGACTTGCCCGCTACCTGCTGGGTGATGACGCTGGCGATGACGACGCCGATCATCACCGCGATGGTGAGGGTGAAGTTGGAGGTGAGCTCGAAGATGATGAGGATGGTCGAGATCGGCGCGCCGAGGATGGCGCCGGCCACCGCCCCCATGCCGACGATGGCATAGGCGCCGGGCCCGGACGAGAGATGCGGGAAGGCGCCGCCGGCGACGAGGCCGAAGGCGCCGCCCGCCAGCGCGCCCATGACCAGCGCCGGCGAGAACACCCCGCCCGAGAATCCGGCGCCGAGGCACAGCGCCGACAGCGCGAACTTGAGCACGAACAGCGCCACCAGCATGCCCAGCGTCAGCTTTTCGGCGAGCGCGGCGTCCGTCACCTCGTAGCCGACGCCGAGCACCTGGGGGTACCAGATCGCCGCCACGCCGACCGCGAGGCCGGCGATCCCCGGGCGCGTCCAGTCCGGCACCGGCACGCGCCCGATGTTGTCCTCGACCAGGGCGGTGCCCTTGATGAAGGCGACGGCGATGAAGGCCGACACGATGCCGAGCAGCGCGAAGGCCGGGAACTCGAGGAACGAGGCGATCATGCGCGGCGGGATCTCGAACGCCGGGGCGTTGCCGTAATAGAGCCGGGTGATGATCGTGCCGGTGACCGAGGCGATGACGATGGGCGCGAAGGACGACAGGGCGTAATGGCCGACCACCACCTCGAGGGCGAAGAACACCCCGGCGATGGGCGCGTTGAACGAGGCGGCGATGGCCGAGGCGACGCCGCAGCCGAGCAGCGTCAGCGTCAGCCCGCGCGACAGGTGCAGCCGGCGCGCCAGCGACGACGACAGCGCCGCGCCGAGGTGCACCACCGGCCCCTCGCGCCCGACCGAGGCGCCGCAGCCGATGGAGGCGGCCGACGCGACCGCCGCAGCGATGCCGGTGCGGAAATGGATGCGCCCGGCGCGCAGCGCCACCGCCTCCATCACATGGGGCACGCCTTGGGGCCGCCCGTTGGGCAGGACATAACGGATGAACAGGCCGATCAGCAACCCGCCGGCGACGGGCGCCAGCAGGATGCGCCACCACGGCTGCTGCGCGGCGAAACTCGCCACCCGTTCCGAGCCGAAGCCGAGCGCCACCGTCTGCACCAGGGCGATCATCTCGCGGAAGCCGATGGACGCCCCGGCGGCGATGGCGCCGGTGGCGAGGCCGAGGATGAACAGCACCAGTTGCCGGTTGCGCAGGACGCGTCCCAGCGTCGACGCGGTGCGGGTGAAGGTCTGGCTCAGATATGCCATGGGAGCGGGCAAATCGGGTGCGGTTGAAAGCCCCGGTATTAAAGCACGTTTCCCGCGGGTTGCGGCACATAGAGCGCATGTCGTCGTCCTTCCAATCATCCGATTGGCGCTCCTCCTACCGTCATGCCCCAGCTCGTCCGGGGCATCCATTGGCCCATCGTCAAAACATGGATTCCCCGCATTCGCGGGGAATGACGGTGAGAGGGGCTGTTGACCGCCGGGATGGTTGCAGGATTGGCCCAAGGGCCGGGGCATGACACTTCAATGATGGGGCAATCGGAATAGCCATCGCAAAAGTGCGGGAATGGCGCGGAATTTCGCCGTTTTGTCATACGCGGCCTTGACCGCGGGCCGCGCATCCCACACCATGGAGACGTTCCTGGGGGTGCTTCCCCGTCGCCCGTCTTTGGCGGGCACGTATCCGGGGAAGCTGAGAACCGCCCCCCGCATATGCAGGCCTTCGCCGCGCCGAAGCGGCTCCGGCCGCGCAGGCGGGACGGCGGAACCCTTCGAACCTGATCCGGGTCATGCCGGCGTAGGGAAAGGAATGGCGCGCCCCGCGCGCCCCCGGCCCAAGACGGCGCTTCCCGCCGTCGAGAGACGCCCCTCCTCCCCCCGCCCGCATCCCCGGCGCGACAACAGCGGCGCACCGCGTTTGCGCCACATGGAGGAGCAGTCATGGCCGACGGCACGAAAGTCCAGGATTTCACGGTGACGACGGGGCCGCTTCCCGCCTCGAAGAAGGTGCATGTCGAGGGCAAGCGGCACAAGAACATTGCCGTCGCCATGCGCGAGATCGCGCTCGACGATCCGGAGATGCCGTCGATCCGCGTCTACGACCCCTCCGGCCCCTACACCGACCCGGCCCAGGCCATCGACATCCGCAAGGGGCTGCCGCGGCTGCGCTACGACTGGATCGTGGCGCGCGGCGACGTCGAGCACTACGACGGCCGCAGCGTCAAGCCCGAGGACAACGGCTTCTCGTCGGCCAAGCAGGACCCCTTCGTCGAGTTCCCGTCGAAGCCGGCGCAGCCGCTCCGCGCCAAAGGCGGCAAGGCGGTGACGCAGCTCGCCTACGCGCGGGCGGGCATCATCACCGCGGAGATGGAATACATCGCCATCCGCGAGAACATGGGCCGGGCCGCGGCGGGCACCGCGCCGTCGGGCGGCGAGAGCTTCGGCGCCGACATTCCGGCCTACGTGACGCCGGAGTTCGTGCGCGACGAGATCGCGCGCGGGCGCGCCATCATCCCCAACAACATCAACCACCCGGAATCCGAGCCGATGATCATCGGCCGCAACTTCCTGGTCAAGATCAACGCCAATATCGGCAATTCGGCCGTCACCTCCACCGCCGCCGAAGAGGTCGACAAGATGGTGTGGGCGACCCGCTGGGGCGCCGACACGGTGATGGACCTGTCGACCGGGACCAACATCCACAACATCCGAGAATGGATCGTGCGCAATTCGCCGGTGCCGATCGGCACGGTGCCGATCTACCAGGCGCTGGAGAAGGTCGGCGGCGTGGCCGAGGACCTGACCTGGGAGATCTACCGCGACACCCTGATCGAGCAGTGCGAGCAGGGCGTCGACTACTTCACCGTCCACGCCGGGGTGCGCCTGCCCTACATCCCGATGACGGCGAAGCGCATGACCGGGATCGTGTCGCGCGGCGGCGCGATCATGGCCAAGTGGTGCCTGAGCCACCACAAGGAAAGCTTCCTCTACGAACGCTTCGAGGAGATCTGCGAGCTCCTCAAGGCCTACGACGTGGCGTTTTCCCTCGGCGACGGCCTGCGCCCGGGCTCCATCGCCGACGCCAACGACGAGGCCCAGTTCGCCGAGCTGCGCACGCTCGGCGAATTGACGAAGATCGCGTGGCAGCACGACGTCCAGGTCATGATCGAGGGGCCGGGCCACGTGCCGATGCACAAGATCAAGGCCAACATGGACGAGCAGCTCAAGCACTGCGACGAGGCGCCGTTCTACACCCTCGGGCCGCTCACCACCGACATCGCGCCCGGCTACGATCACATCACGTCCGGCATCGGCGCCGCCATGATCGGCTGGTTCGGCACGGCGATGCTGTGCTACGTGACGCCGAAGGAGCACCTCGGCCTGCCCGACCGCGACGACGTCAAGGTGGGTGTCGTGACCTACAAGATCGCGGCCCATGCCGCCGACCTCGCCAAGGGGCTGCCGGCGGCGCAGGAACGCGACGACGCGCTCAGCAAGGCACGGTTCGAGTTCCGCTGGCGCGACCAGTTCCACCTGTCGCTGGACCCGGAGACGGCGCTCCTCTACCACGACGAGACGCTGCCCGCCGAGGGCGCCAAGGTGGCGCATTTCTGCTCCATGTGCGGGCCCAAGTTCTGCTCGATGAAGATCACCCAGGACGTGCGCGACTACGCCGCCAGCGGCATGGCGGAGATGGCCCAGGCGTTCAAGGACACCGGCGGGCAGATCTACCAGGACAAGGACAAGCTGGCGGAGAAAGCAAAGCAATTGCCCGCTGCCGAGTAACGGCGCCGGACAGGCCGACGAAGATAACGAGCGGGGGCATTCCCCGCCCTTTTTCTGCTTGCGCCGGGAACAACGATGGGTTTAAATGTTCCTGTTTTGTTCCAAATACATGCGACTTGAGACGGGGGGTCACCATGAGCCGCATAGACGAACTGTTGGCAGAAGCGTCGAAGCTGAGAGAAGCCGAGAACTGGCAGGGACTCCTGCAACTGCTGGAATCGGGAGTGGCGGCGTTTCGCGAATCCGGCGCCGACGAAGATGCCGCCAGAATTCTTTTCGACATCTCCTTCGTGCCGGAGGAAACCGTCGGCTACGAGCGACGGGTATTCGCAGCCCGCGAGGCCGCCGACATTTTCGAGAGATTGGGGAAGTTGAGCGAGGCGGCCAAGGCGCTCTGGCGCGCGGCACAGTGCCAAAGCATGAAAGCCGACAGTCTCGACGAAGAGGACGATCCGGACGCCGAGAGTGTCCGCGAATCCGCCCTGGAGGATTTCGCGAGGGTCGCCCTCCTGTACGAGCAGGCGGGCGACTCGCTGCAGAGCGCCCTCACCCGGGTCGAGATGGGGCAGATCCACCAGCTCGGTCCGCAGGAGCACGATATCGCCCTCGATCACTACGAGGTGGCGGAACCGGTCATCCGCCGCCTCGGGACCGGGGACGACCTTGCGGAATGCCTGCTCTACAAGGGCGTCGCCCTGTACGAGCTGCAGGGCGGCGACGAGGATCTCGTCGCCCTCCTCCGCGAGGCCCTGGAACTTTACCGTGCATCGGACCTCGACCATGGGCAGGAGCTGGCGCACATGTACCTGGTTCAGGCCGCCGCCACCTACGATCCCGACGAGGCGCGCCGATGCGCCGAAGCGGGACTTGCCTACGCCCGGGAGACTGGCAACGATTCCCTGGCAGGGGACATTCAGGACACTTTGGCGCGGATGGAGGACTGATCTCCTCTTCCTGCCCCTTGTGCCTGCGGTTTGAGCGCCAAGCCAGCCCGGCCCGCGCGCGGCTATCCTTCCCCTGCCTCCCTGACGTATGCTTGGACGCAGGGAGGGACATCGTCGCGCCGTTCCCGGAAGGGGTGCGCCGGGGCGCGGGCGCGGCATCCGTGGCGAGGAGTGCCCATGGAGGAAAAGCACCTCGACATCCTGCGCCGGCACATGGTCGAGCTGATCGGCATCTACGCCGACCTCAGCCGGGACGAGCGCGGCACCGCCGCCATCGACGAGCGCGTGCTGGCGGCCATGGGGCGGGTGCGGCGCCATCTCTTCGTGCCGGCGGAGCTCGCGCCCTACGCCTACGAGAACACGCCGTTGCCCATCGGCTTCGACAAGACGATCTCGCAGCCGTTCATCGTCGCCGTGATGACCGACCTGCTGGCCCCGGAGCCGGGCGACGTCGTGCTCGAGGTCGGCACCGGCCTCGGCTACCAGGCAGCCCTGCTCGCCGAGCTCGCGCACGAGGTCTGGAGCATCGAGATCGTCGAGGAGCTCGCCGCCGAGGCGGCGGACCGCCTGCGGGAGCTCGGCTACGCCAACGTCGAGGTGCGCACCGGCGACGGCTCGAAGGGCTGGCCCGAGCACGCGCCCTTCGACCGCATCCTCGTCGCCGCCTCGGCCGAGCGCCTGCCGCCGGACCTGCTCGCCCAACTCAAGCCCGGCGGGCGCATGGTGCTGCCCACGGGGCGCGCGGACGCGCAGATGCTCACGGTCGTCGACAAGGACGCCGACGGCGCCACCCGCACCCGCAAGCTGATGCCCGTCCGCTTCACCATGCTGGAGACGGTGAGGTAGGGGGTGTTGCCCTGATGGTGAGACGTCATGCCCCGGCGTCGTCTGGGACACATCCACCCCACCGCCAAGGCGAAGACGCTGCCCGCCGCCAAACAGCGCACGGACGTTCCCCGAGAAGACGAAGGGCGGGGGGTGATCCCCGCCCTTTCTCTTTTGCGCCTTATCTGGGCACGGAGATTGCGCTACTTTCGCGCGAGAGAAGGACAGTTTGGATATAGGCCATGGAATCTACGCGGCAAGAGAACACTGAGTTAAAGTACTTGTATCGCGACGCGTCGAACTACAAGTGGTTCGATTCCGTCATTCTTTCCGGCCACCTTACCCTTGATGACCTAAAAAAGTACCTGATAGACGGCGAATACTTCGTGCCTGAATTGGTCGGAATGAGGTGTCTGACACCAGAAATGCGCAACGAAGACGATCATGATTGGCATGAAATCGTTGCGCTGAAGCCCACATCTCTTGCCGCGAACTTCCTATCCGCGGAGGAACTTGTACTAAAATTTAAAGCGCAACATCTCGCTGGTTGGCCCTATCTCCCGAAGGGTTGCAGATTTGGCTAGAGGAAAGCCATGGCAAAGAGAGGAAACTCTTCAGGCAATCGAGCTCTATTGCCTGACGCCATTCGGGCGCATCCATCGTAGGAATCCCGATATCATCGCGTTGGCGCGAAGCCTCGACCGCACCCCGGATTCCATCGCTTTGAAGATGGTCAATTTCGCCCATCTCGATCCCACGCTCGATCGGCAAGGCATGCACCATGTCTCGCAATTGGACCGGGAGTTATGGGCAGAATTTTTCGAGAACCCAGATGCGTTTTTTGCGGAACGCGCTGTCGCAAAAACTTTACCACCGCAAGCCCATGACGGACTGCCAATGGACGCCGGCTTTCGCGAAGGCGGAACCTACGAATACACGACAAAAGGGCGGAAAAATCAGGACTATTTTCGCGACATGATATTGGCGAGGCACATCGCCAGACGCATCGAGCGCGATTGAATTAATAAAAGGGTGGGGTCGCCCCCCGTCCTTTTTTTATCGCCTTAATGCTTGTCCTTGATTCAAGATATACGCGGCGATTTTGGCGCCAGTTTCATTCGGCCCAGCGAAAAAAAGATAATACAAATGGCTGCCTTTGGTGTTGCAGATCAAACGAGGCGATGGGGCAAAACCAAACAACTTTTTCAGTCGTTTTCTATACCATCCGACAAGCCTTTCGCCTGAGTCTCTTGCTTTTGTGATGCCTATATCACCGAATAAATTTTCGGCTTTCTCATAAAGCAACTCTTCCCATTCCGCGCTTCCGAAATAAGAATTCAGCATTTCCCGCTGGGCAAGATTAATATCACCGGACTTTGGCAACAAACGCTGAATTGCCATCCCGACGGGCAAATTTAAAATAGTCTCAACTCCTTTGGTTGATGCAATTGCTTCAATCGTGGACCAAGGGACCTGCATTCCAAAAGGGTCCAAGAACATAACAGCTCGACAACTTTTCCAATTGATGCCCTTGTCGAATAGAAAATTTCGAATGGATTGATTCGCATCGCCCTCTCTAACTTCGATATTCCGGCTCCCAGCATATTCACGTTGTATAGATCTGAGTTCGTTCGCCCTATGATGGTCCTTCTCAACAAAAAAATACTTTGAAAAAGGATGCTCGATATCCAAGGCGACGAAAGGAGAACCATTAACGTAGGACAATTCTTCGGGGTCGTTGGAATGCATGGAACTGATCTCTAAGGGCAACAAGTTTGGATTGTCTTTCTTTTCCAATTGCCGAATTGCGTTTCGGCCAGCCCCCGCGAACGCGTCGAAATAATAATAGCCACGGCACCAATCCTGCTTCTTCATTATCTTCGTATACTCACGAAGATATCTTCCGAGGCAGTCGAGTTTTTCTCGAGCCCAAGGACCAACCTTTCCATCTCGGTTGTAACTCGTCATTCCGCCGCCAAACCCGCAAAGGATGCTGACAGGACTTCGGGGAATTCATCCCAAGTCTGGCCGTTGATCGCCCGGCCACCGGACTTGGGCCTCACCCCGCCCCATTGCTTAAAGAAGAACGCAACCCGTGCGGCGACACATTGGTCGCGCACCTCTTCGATCCACTCACTCTTGATGGGACGGAAGTTCGGACCGCTCTCTCCTCCGACGATTACCCAATGGATGCCGCCGAGATCGAGTTTGCCGACCGGCCCCAGCATCGGCTCGATGGAAAGGAACCGTATGGACGCGTTCATCGCCTGGACATGGCGAAGGCGCGAAAGCTGCGCGCGCGTTTCCAGTGAGGTGCCGAGCCAGATATGGGCCGGCGCACGACCGCCGCGATAGCGTGCGTTGACGAAGTTCCGCATGCGCGGACTGCGCTTCGTGAGCACCTGGTACGTATGCCAATGCGCTTTCTCCATGGTCACGAAAACACGCTCGACGAAATCCGTCGGCACGTCCTTGTGGAACAGGTCGCTCATGGAATTGACGAAGATCATGCGCGGCTGGCGCCATTTGAGCGGTTGTTCCAGCCGCCCCGGCCGCAGCGTCAGGTCGAAACCACTTTCAAACGGGTGTCCCTTGACACCTCGGAACCGTTCCGCGAACCGCTCGGCGTAACAGTGGTCGCAACCGGGACTGATTTTCGTGCAGCCCGTCACCGGGTTCCACGTCGCGTCGGTCCATTCGATGGCAGACTTGTCGGCCATATCCACCCTCATGATAAGAACAAATAGTGAACATTTTTGCCGTGCGGGTCAACCATAGAACGCGCGAATCCCTGCGCCTAGAGGAAAAATCCTTTAGGCGCAGGGAGATAGATGCGGGAAGGGCGCTACTTGCAGTCGATCTTTGGGGCGAGGTCGCCTTCGCCGAAATACGCGACCGTGCAGGCCATGCCTTGCTTCAGCGCCGAGGCCTTGGCCTTCTTGCCGCCGACGGTCACCTTGGAGCGCTTGGCGTGGACGCGGACGTTGACCATCTTGCCGCTGCCGTCCTTCACCGTCATGCGCTTCTTCGACACCTTGGCGATGGTGCCGTCGGTGCTCTTGAGCTTGACCTTGGCGACCTTGCCGATGTCGAGCGCCTTGCGCGCGCGGTCCACCACCTTGTCGGAATAGGAGTGGAAGCGGACGATCAGCTTCTCCACCGCCTCGCCGTTCATGGGATCGACGTTGAGGCCGCGCTTCTTGGCCTCGGCGAGGAAGGCCGGGTCCTTCATGGTGGCATCGAAGGCCGCGCGCAGGGCCCTGGTGCGGTCGGCCGGGAGGGCCGGCGGCGCGCCGATGGGGCGGCCCAGGGTCTGGCGGCCGTAGATCAGCTCCATCGCCTTCTTGTCGTCCTCGGACCGGGCGTAGTCGTAGATGTGCGGCACGCCCTTGAGCGCCGGGTCCGGCTCGAACCCGTTCTGGACGATGACGATGAGCCGGCCCGACTTCCAGTCGTCCTGGCGCACCGACTGCAGGGTCGACAGCGCCATGGCGCAGGAGCCGTCGACCTCGCCGCGCTGCATCGCCAGCAGCACGCCGGTGCCGCCGGCGTAGCCGTGGATGACCTGGGCATGGGCATTGACCAGCGCGTTCATGGCGCGGGGGAATTCGCTCATCACCCCGGTCGCGCCGCTGGCGCCGAAGATGCTGGGCTTCGACAGCACGTCGTTCATGTTCCTGATCTTCGAATTGTGCCACACGGCGCAGGTGCCGGTGGATTTCTCGGCATTGCCGATCCAGGTGAACCTGGCGGTCTCGAACTGCGCCTTGGTGTTGCCCATCAGCGGCGCGAAAACGGCGCCGGCGCTGAAGGCGCCGATGACGGAGCCGTCGCGCGCCGCGCTGTTGTACATCCAGTTGGCGGCGAGCAGGCTCGACGCGCCCGGCATGTTGCGGATGACAAAGGTGGGATTGCCCGGAATATGGCGCGACATGTGGCCGCCCATGGCGCGGGCATAGGCATCGTAGCCGCCGCCGGGCGGCAGGCCGATCACCAGCGAGACGTTCTTGCCCTTGTAGAAATCGGCGACGCCGTCGGCGAAGGCGGCCTGCGGCAGGGCGAGGCCCGCGGCCGCGGCGAGGATGGCAGAGCAGGCAAACGCGGGACGGGAAAACGGCATAGGGACCTCCACTGTATCGATTCCGGCCGGCTCATCCGGCGACGGTCGCGCCGTTGCCGACGCTTTGGCCGCAATGGTGCGTCATGCCGTGCGGCGATGCAATCGCCTCGCGGGCCGCCGTCCCGGCAGCATCTAACGCTTTGAGTTCAGGGCGAAATCTTCCGCCCTGCCGCTAGCCCGCCCCGGCCGGCTGGCGCCGGGCGGTGTAGCCGAGGTTGGAGGCGAGCCACTTTTCCACCTGCGGCGAGCCCACCCCCTTGCGCCGGGCGTAGTCCTCGACCTGGTCGCGGCCGATCTTGCCGAGGCCGAAGTAGCGCGCCTCGGGATGGCCGATGTAATAGCCCGACACGCTCGCCGCCGGCCACATGGCGAAGCTCTCGGTGAGCCGGATGCCGGCGTTCTGCTGCGCCGCCAGCAGCGAGAACAGCGCCGGCTTCTCCGAATGGTCCGGGCAGGCGGGATAGCCCGGCGCCGGCCGGATGCCGCGGTACTTTTCGGCGATGATCTCGGCGTTGGTCAGCGTCTCGTCGGCGGCGTAGCCCCAGAATTCCCTGCGCACGCGCTCGTGCAGGCGCTCGGCGAAGGCTTCCGCCAGGCGGTCGGCGAGCGCCTTCAGCAGGATCGACTGGTAATCGTCGTGGGCTTTCTCGAATTCCCTGGCGCGCTCGTCGCAGCCGATGCCCGCCGTCACCGCGAAGCCGCCCATCCAGTCGGCGATGCCGGTGTCCTTCGGCGCGACGAAATCGGCGAGGCAGAAGTTGGACCCGCGCGTCTTCTTCATCTGCTGGCGCAGGAAGTGCACCGTCTCCAGCACCGTGCCGCGGCCGTCGTCGGTATAGAGCTCGACGTCGTCGCCGACCGCATTGGCCGGCCACAGGCCGATGACGCCGCGCGCCGTCAGCCAGCGCCCGTCGATGATCTGCTTCAGCATCGCCTCCGCGTCGCGCCACAGCTCGCGCGCCGAGGCGCCATACTTGGGGTCGTCGAGGATGGCGGGATAGGCGCCCTTCAGCTCCCAAGTCTGGAAGAACGGCGACCAGTCGATGCGCTCCGCCAGTTCCGCAAGGTCGTAGTCGGCGAAGGCGCGGATGCCGGTGACCGCCGGCGCCGCCGGCGCATAACCCGCCCAGTCAACGGGAAAGCGGTTAGCGCGGGCGTCGCCGATCGACAGCAGACGGCCCTCGTCCTCGCCGGCGTCGAAGCGCGTCTTGATTCCGTTGTAGTCTTTCCGGACATCGGCAACGAAATTCTCCCGGTTCGCCGCCGAAACGAGGTTCTGGGCGACGCCGACGGCGCGCGAGGCATCGACCACATGCACCACCGGCCCGTTGTAGTTGGGCGCTATCTTGACCGCGGTATGGACCTTGGACGTGGTCGCCCCGCCGATCAGCAGCGGCAGGGTGAAGCCCTGGCGCTCCATCTCGCCGGCCACCGTCGCCATTTCCTCGAGCGACGGCGTGATCAGGCCCGACAGGCCGATCATGTCGGCCTTCGTTTCCCGCGCCGTCGACAGGATCTTCTCGTAGGGCACCATGACGCCGAGGTCGATGACATCGAAGTTGTTGCATTGCAAGACGACGCCGACGATGTTCTTACCGATGTCGTGGACGTCGCCCTTGACCGTGGCCATGACCACGCGCCCCTTGGGCCCGCCGTTGCCGCTGGCGGCCTTTTCGGCCTCGATATAGGGAATCAGGTGCGCCACCGCCTGCTTCATCACCCGCGCCGACTTGACCACCTGGGGCAGGAACATCTGGCCGGAGCCGAACAGGTCGCCGACCACGTTCATGCCGTCCATCAGCGGGCCTTCGATGACCTCGATCGCATGGGGAAACTTCCGGCGCGCCTCCTCGGTGTCGGCGACGACGAAATCGGCGATGCCCTTGACCAGCGCGTGGGTCAGGCGCTCCTCGACCGGGCCGTCGCGCCAGGCGGTATCCTCGATCTTTTCGCGGCGCGCGCCCTTGAGGTTCTCGGCGACCTCGAGCAGGCGCTCGGTCGCGTCCTTGCGCCGGTTGAGGATCACGTCCTCGACCCGCTCGCGGATGTCGGGCGGAATCTCGGCATAGACCGCGAGCTGCCCGGCGTTGACGATGCCCATGTCCATGCCCGCCTGCACCGCGTGATAGAGGAACACCGCGTGCATCGCCTCGCGCACCGGATCGTTGCCGCGGAACGAGAACGACAGGTTGCTGACGCCGCCCGACACGTGGGCGTGGGGCAGGGTCTTCTTGATGATGCGGGTCGCCTCGAGGAAATCGACGGCGTAGTTGTCGTGCTCCTCGATGCCGGTGGCGATGGCGAAGATGTTGGGGTCGAAGATGATGTCCTCGGCCGGGAAGCCCACGGTCCCGGTCAGGATCCGGTAGGCGCGGGTGCAGATCGCCACCTTGCGCGCCAGCGTATCCGCCTGGCCCTTCTCGTCGAAGGCCATGACCACCACGGCGGCGCCGAACTTCAGGACCTCGCGCGCGCAGGCGATGAACGGCGCCTCGCCCTCCTTCAGGCTGATGGAATTGACCACGCCCTTGCCCTGCA
>WHSO01000071.1 GCA_009380075.1 Alphaproteobacteria bacterium
CGCCAGCGCGGATGGTCGACAGTGTCGGCGACGTGGCTGTTGAAGTCGCAGTACGGGCATTTCGACCGGCAGAACGGCCAGTGGATATAGAGCCCGAACGGCGCCGCGCCCGCCATGGTCAGGCCCGCAACACGCCGGCTGTGAGCCTGCGGAAAGCGTCGGCGCGGTGACTTATGGCGTGCTTGGCGGCGGGGTCCATCTCGCCGAAGGTCTGCTTGTATCCATCGGCGACGAAGATCGGGTCGTAGCCGAACCCGTTGGCGCCGCGCGGTGGGAACACGAGGCGTCCCTTCACGTCGCCCTCCACGGTCTCGACATGGCCGTCGGGCCAGGCGACCGACAGGGCGCAGACGAATCGCGCCGATGTATCGATTGTTCCGGTCGCCACCATTTCCCGTCTCACCCTCTCCATCGCCGCGGCGAAGTCACGTTCCTCGCCCGCCCAGCGCGCCGAATAGATGCCGGGCGCGCCGGCCAGCGCCGCGACCTCGAGGCCGGAATCGTCGGCGAGAGCGGGAACCCCGGCGGCCCGCGCCGCCGCGACCGCCTTGAGCTCGGCGTTGGCGCGGAAGGTCGCGCCGGTCTCCTCGGGTTCGTCGAGGCCGAGGTCGCCGGCGGACAGGACCTCGAACCCGAAGGGCGCCAGCAGTTCCGCGATCTCGCGCACCTTGCCCGCGTTGTGCGAGGCGACGGCGAGCTTGCCACCGGCAAGCATGCGTGCGGTCATCGCTTTCGCGCGAAGGCGGGCAATCCGAGCGCGGTCAGTTGCGCCGCGCACAATTCCGTTACGCCCTTGCGTGCCAGTGACAGCAAGCTGTCGAACTGGTCCTGAGCGAAGGGCGCGCCCTCGGCGGTGCCCTGGACCTCGACGAAATGGCCGTCCTGGGTCAGGACGAAATTGCTGTCGACGCTGGCGGCGGAGTCCTCGACATAGTCGAGATCGAGCACCGCGACGTCGTTGTAGAGCCCGCAGGATACCGCCGCCACCTGGCCGCGCAGCGGGATGGACTTGAGCGCGCCCTTTTTCACCAGGCGGTCGAAGGCGAGGTAGAGCGCCACCCAGGCGCCGGTGACGGAGGCCGTGCGCGTGCCGCCGTCGGCCAGAAGCACGTCGCAGTCGATCTTGATCTGGCGTTCACCCATGGCCTCGAGGTCGGTGACCGAACGGAGAGCGCGGCCGATCAGGCGCTGGATTTCCTGGGTCCGTCCCGACTGCTTGCCGCGCGCCGCCTCGCGGTCGGTGCGCGTGCCGGTGGACCGCGGCAGCATGCCGTATTCCGCCGTGACCCAGCCCTGGCCCTTGTCGCGCAGCCAGAACGGCACCCGGTCTTCGACCGAAGCGGTGCACATGACGTGGGTGTCGCCGAACCGCGCGAGGCAGGAGCCCTCGGCGTATTTGTTGGCGCCGGGCTCGAGGCTGACCGGGCGCATCTGGTCGGCGGCGCGCCCGGACGGACGGATGCTCATGGTGTTTCCTTTCGGCAGGCTGCGGGCGTTGCGGCCAAGCTAGAGCATATTTCCCTGGAATTGAACCAGCGCCGCTCGCAAACCCGGCGGGGCGGGGCGTAAAGTGGTGCCACGCGTCCGTCATCCGCGGATTTGGCCGCGCCGCGGCCCCGGCCGGCCGGTTGACGCAGGAGAGAGCGGTTACTAGATTCAACCGGCAGTCACACCGAATTCCCAGGGACAGGACCATGGCGCTGGAAAGCACCACCGGCATCTCCGAACTGAACGAGCGCTCGCGCCAGATTCTCCGCGAGATCGTGGAAACCTACGTGCAGACGGGCGAGCCCGTCGGTTCGCGCACGATTTCGCGCAAGCTCGGCCTCGGCCTGTCGCCGGCCTCGATCCGCAACGTCATGGCCGACCTGCAGGAGGCCGGCCTTCTGTTCGCGCCCCATACCTCCGCCGGCCGCCTGCCGACCGAGGCGGGGCTCAGGCTCTTCGTCAACGGCATCCTCGAGGTCGGCGGCCTGTCCGAATCGGATCGCAGCGACATCGAAAGCATCTGCGCCGGCGCCGGCAAGTCCCTGGAGGAAGGCCTGGCCGAGGCGACCCAGGCGCTGTCGGGCCTGTCCCAGTGCGCCTCCCTCGTGCTCGCGCCCAAGACCGAATCGCCGCTCAAGCACATCGAATTCGTCAAGCTCAACGACAGCCGCGCGCTCGTCGTCATGGTCACGGAATCGGGCACGGTAGAGAACCGCGTCATCGAGCTGCCCCTCGGCATCCCGCCCTCGGCGCTGACGGAGGCGGGGAATTACCTGACCCGGCGGCTCGCCGGGCGGACGCTCTACGAGGCGCGCGCCGAAATCACCCGGGAGATCGAGAGCCACCGCACGCAGCTCGACAATCTGGCGAGCGAGCTGGTCGAGCGCGGCCTCGCCCGCTGGTCCGGCGGCAACCTGCCGCAGGGGTACCTCATCGTGCGCGGGCAGGCGAACCTGCTCGATTCGGTCACCGCGATCGAGGATCTCGAAAAGGTGCGAGAGCTGTTCCAGTTGCTGGAGCAACGCGAAACCCTCGGTCGCCTTCTCGACCTGACCCAGACCGCCGACGGCGTGCAGATATTCATCGGCGCCGACAACAAGCTGTTCCGCAACGCCGGGTGTTCGATGATCGTGGCGCCCTTCGGCAACGCGTCGGAACAGATCGTCGGTGCCATCGGCGTCATCGGACCGACGCGCATGAACTATGCGCGCATCGTGCCGATGGTCGACTACACCTCCCGCGTGGTCAGCCGCCTGATCGGCTGACCGCCAACCTGCATCCGGCCCACGTCCAGCAAGGAAGCGTCGATGAACGAAGAGTCCGAAAAACCCGACGGCGCGCCCGCGTCCGCGGGCGACGAAGCGATGGCGGCGTCCGCCGACGGTCGCGAGATCGGTCCGGAATCCTCGCCCGATACCGAAGCCGGGGGCGACGATGTCCTCACCGCTGCCCTGAAGGAGGCGGCGGAAAGCCGCGACCGGGCGCTGCGCGCCCTGGCCGAGCTCGAGAACTTCCGCCGCCGGGCCGACCGGGAACGCCAGGAAACGGCGAAATATGCCATCGCCTCCTTCGCCCGCGATTTCCTGCCGGTGGTGGACAACCTGCGCCGCGGCCTCGACAGCGTCAGCGCCGAGGACCGCAAGGCGAACCGCGCGCTCGATACCCTGGCGGCCGGCATGGAACTGACCGAGCGCGAGATGCTCGCCGCGCTGGAGCGTCACGGCATCGAACGCATCGAACCGCTGGGCCAGCCCTTCGACCACAACCTGCATCAGGCGATGTTCGAGATCGAGGACGCCTCGGTACCCGCCGGCTGCGTCGCCCGGGTGATGCAGGCGGGCTACGTGCTGCACGACCGCCTGCTGCGGCCGGCGCTGGTTGCCGTCGCCAAGGGGGGCCGCGCCCAGGACACGACCCCGGCGGATGACGACAGCGATGCCGCTGCCGGTCCGTCCGGTGCGGTCGGCAGCGCCGGGTCGCGGGATGGCTGAACCGGCGATCCCCGTCGAGGACGACGGCGGGCGTGCCGCCCTGGGTGCCCGCATCGGGGCGGTCCGCCGCCTGAGCGAATCGCTGGCGGCGCCGCTCTCGGCCGAGGACCAGCAGGTCCAGACCATGGACGACGTGTCGCCGACCAAGTGGCACCTGGCACACGTGAGCTGGTTCTTCGAAACCTTCGTGCTGGGGCCCTATGCGCCGGGGTACGAGGTCTTCCACCCGCGCTACGGCTATATCTTCAATTCCTATTACGAAGGCATCGGCCCGCGTCATGAGCGGCCCCGGAGGGGCGCCCTGACGCGCCCGCCGCTCGCCGACGTGTTGCGCTACCGCCGCCATGTCGATGACGCGCTCGACCGCTTCGTCGCCGAGACCGCCGCCGATGTCCTGCGTCCGCTGGTGCCGCTGATCGTTCTCGGCCTCAACCACGAGCAGCAGCACCAGGAACTACTGCTGACCGACATCAAACATGTGCTGGCGTCGCAGCCGCTCCATCCGGCCTATCGCGACGACCTGACCGCCCGCGCCGGGGCCGCGCCCGACCTCGCCCCCCAACTCGCCTTCGTCGAGTTCATGGGCGGCGAGCATGTCATCGGCGCCGACGGCGACGGCTTCTGCTTCGACAACGAAACCCCCGCCCATGCGGTGCTCACCGACGAGTTCACGCTTGCCAACCGGCCCGTGACCAACGGCGAGGTCGTGGCCTTCATCGAGGGCGGCGGTTACGCCACGGCCACCCTGTGGCTCGCCGACGGCTGGGCCTGGGTCGAGCGCGGCGGCGCCAATATGTGGGGCGAGACGGCGCCCATGTACTGGTCCCGGCGCGACGGCGCCTGGCGGGAATTCACCCTCGGCGGCTTCCGGCCGCTGGACCCGGCCGCGCCCGCCAGCCATCTCAGCTATTACGAGGCCGATGCCATCGCCCGCTTTCTGGAGGCGCGCCTGCCGACCGAAGCGGAATGGGAGCTTGCCTGCCGGCTCACCCACGCGCCGGGCGCGGAGCCAAACCTTCTGGCGGCAGGCCTGCTGCATCCCGCCGTGCCCTCGGGCGGGCCGTCGCGCGGCCTGTACCAGATGCTGGGCGACGTCTGGGAATGGACCGCCTCGGCCTACGCGCCATATCCGGGGTTCCGGGCCGCGGCCGGGGCGGTGGGCGAATACAACGGCAAGTTCATGGTCAGCCAGCAAGTGCTGCGGGGCGGTTCCTGCGCCACCCCGCCCGGCCATATCCGGGCCAGCTACCGCAACTTCTTCTACCCCCACCAGTCGTGGCAGTTCTCCGGCCTGAGGCTGGCGCGATAGAGCCATCCCGGAAATGCCTGAAAAACCCCGTCTTTCTTGACAGGGTTAAGGGTTGCAGGGGGTTTTTCCCCTCCCTATATACCGTTCAGCATCAAGGGCGGGGGCTGTCCCCGCTGTCATCCGCAATCGGGAGTCCCGGGGGCGCCGTTCGACATGGGCCCAAGGGGCTGGCTGAAGGAAAGGACAGAACATGGGTAAGGTTATCGGTATCGACCTCGGCACCACCAATTCGTGTGTCGCGGTCATGGAGGGCAAGGACGCCCGCGTCGTCGAGAATTCCGAAGGGGCGCGCACGACGCCGTCAATGGTCGCGTTCACCCAGTCGGGCGAACGGCTGGTCGGCCAGCCGGCGAAACGCCAGGCGGTGACGAACCCCGAGGCAACGCTGTTCGCCATCAAGCGCCTGATCGGCCGCTCCTTCGACGATCCCATGACCCAGAAGGACCTGGGCATGGTTCCCTACAAGATCGTCAAGGCGCCGTCCGGCGACGCCTGGGTCGAGGCCCGCGGCGAGAAATACAGCCCCAGCCAGGTTTCCGCCTTCATCCTGCAGAAGATGAAGGAGACCGCCGAAAGCTTCCTCGGCGAGACCGTGGACAAGGCGGTCATCACCGTTCCCGCCTACTTCAACGATGCCCAGCGCCAGGCGACCAAGGATGCCGGCAAGATCGCCGGGCTCGAGGTCCTGCGCATCATCAACGAGCCGACGGCGGCGGCGCTCGCCTACGGGCTTGACAAGAAGCACGCTGGCACCATCGCGGTCTACGACCTCGGCGGCGGCACCTTCGACATCTCGGTGCTCGAGATCGGAGACGGCGTGTTCGAGGTAAAGTCGACCAACGGCGATACGTTCCTCGGCGGTGAGGACTTCGATGCGCGCATCATCGACTACCTCGCCGACGAATTCAAAAAGGACCAGGGCATCGACCTGCGTAAGGACAAGCTCGCGCTCCAGCGCCTCAAGGAGGCCGCGGAAAAGGCGAAGATCGAGCTGTCGTCCTCGATGCAGACGGAGGTGAACCTGCCGTTCATCACCGCCGACCAGTCGGGGCCCAAGCACCTCAACATCAAGCTGACCCGCGCCAAGCTCGAAGCCCTGGTGGACGAACTGGTGCAGCGCACCGTCGGCCCGTGCAAGTCGGCGCTCAAGGATGCCGGCCTCAAGGCCTCCGAGATCAATGAGGTGATCCTGGTCGGCGGCATGACCCGCATGCCCAGGATCGTCGAGACGGTGAAGACCATCTTCGGCCGCGATCCCCACAAGGGCGTCAACCCCGACGAGGTGGTGGCCATTGGCGCCGCGATCCAGGCAGGCGTGCTGCAGGGCGACGTCAAGGACGTGCTGCTGCTCGACGTGACGCCACTGTCGCTGGGCATCGAGACGCTGGGCGGCGTGTTCACGCGCCTGATCGACCGCAACACCACGATCCCGACCAAGAAGTCGCAGGTGTTCTCCACCGCCGAGGACAATCAGACCGCGGTCACCATCCGGGTATTCCAGGGCGAACGCGAGATGGCGTCCGACAACAAGCTGCTCGGCCAGTTCGACCTTGTCGGCCTGCCGCCGGCGCCGCGCGGCATGCCGCAGATCGAGGTCGCCTTCGACATCGATGCCAACGGCATCGTCAACGTCTCGGCCAAGGACAAGGCCACCGGCAAGGAACAGCAGATCCGCATCCAGGCCTCCGGCGGGCTGTCCGATGACGAGATCGAACGCATGGTCGAGGACGCCGAGACCCACGCCGAGGAAGACAAGCAGCGGCGCGCCACGGTGGAACGCCGCAACCAGGCGGAAACCCTGATCCACACCACCGAACGCTCGCTCAACGAACACGGCGACAAGGTCTCCGCCGAGGACAAGAAGGCGATCGAGGACGCCGTCGCCGACCTCAAGTCGGCGCTCGAAGGCGACGACGCGGACGCGATCACCAAGAAGACCGAAGCCCTGGCCCAGGCCTCGATGAAGCTGGGCGAGGCCATGTACAAGGCCAGCCAGGAAGCCGAGGCCGGCGCGGCGGGCGCGGCGTCGCCGGGGGGCGATGCGTCCAACGCGGGCGGCGGTTCCGACGACAAGGTCGTCGATGCCGACTTCGAGGAAGTCGACGACGACAAGAAGAACCGCACCTGAATCCGGTGTAAAAGGCATCACCCGGCGCGGGACGGACGGATCCGCGCCGGGATGTTGTGGGGGAAGGGGAGCGGTCAGATCAGGCCATGGCCAATCAGGATTTTTATGAAACGCTCGAAGTTGGCCGGTCCGCCGATGCCGACGAGATCAAGAAGGCGTACCGCAAGCTCGCGATGAAGTACCACCCGGACCGCAATGCCGGGAACAAGGACGCCGAGCAGAAGTTCAAGGAGATCAGCCAGGCCTACGATGTCCTGAAGGATCCGGAAAAGCGCGCCGCGTATGATCGGTTCGGCCATGCGGCCTTCGACGGCGCGGGTGCCGGGGCACAGGCGGCGGCGGGCGATTTCGGCTTCAACTTCTCGGGCGGGTTCGCCGACATCTTCGACGAAATGTTCGGCGATTTCACCGGACGTGCCCGCGGCGGCGCCGGTGGCGGCCAGAGCCGCGGCGCCGATCTGCGCTACAACATGGACATCACCCTGGAGGAAGCCTTCGCCGGAAAGCAGGCGGCCATCCGCGTGCCGACGGCGGTCCCGTGCGATACCTGTTCGGGCACCGGCGCGGCCAAGGGCTCGAAGCCGGTGACCTGCACGACCTGCGGCGGCCGCGGCCGGGTACGCGCGACCCAGGGTTTCTTCACCATCGAACGCACCTGCGTGGCCTGCAACGGCCAGGGCCAGGTGCTGGAAAACCCGTGCGGCACCTGCCGGGGCACGGGGCGGGTGGCCCGGGAAAAGACACTATCGGTTTCCATCCCCGCCGGGGTCGAGGACGGCACCCGCATCCGCCTGTCCGGCGAAGGCGAGGCGGGGGTGCGCGGCGGCCCGGCGGGCGACCTCTATATCTTCCTCACGGTGAAGCCGCACCCCTTCTTCCAGCGCGATGGCGCCAATATCTACATGCGCGTGCCCATCTCCATGACCCGGGCGGCGCTCGGCGGCGTGGTCGAGGTGCCGACCGTAGACGGCGGCCGCGCCCGCGTCACCGTGCCCGAGGGCACCCAGACCGGCCACCAGTTCCGCCTCAAGGGCAAGGGCATGAGCGTGATGCGCTCGACCGTGCGCGGCGACATGTACATCCGCGCCCAGGTCGAAACGCCG
The DNA here is from genome assembly GCA_009380075.1 of Alphaproteobacteria bacterium. Taxonomy (GTDB): domain Bacteria; phylum Pseudomonadota; class Alphaproteobacteria; order SMXQ01; family SMXQ01; genus WHSO01. The sequence goes on from WHSO01000071.1 coordinate 8,020, forward strand.
GTCAAGCTGTCCAAGCGCCAGAAGGAGCTGCTGCGCGAGTTCGAGAGCGAAAGCCCCTCGGCGCGCACCAGCCCGGAATCCGAAGGCTTCTTCGCCAGGGTCAAGGAAGCCTTCAACGGCTTCGCCGACGGCGGTAAGGACTGACGCGCGCCGCGCGCCGCGTCCGCACGTCGCCGGGGGCGCCCGGAAATCCCTCCAATCTCCGTCCCCCCTGTGGTTTAATCGCGCCCGTTTCGCAGGTCAGGGCGGGGGACCGCATCATGGCGGAGTTGAAGATCGGTATCGTCGGCGCGGCCGGGCGCATGGGCGTGGCGCTCGTGCGCGCGGTGACGGAGGCCCGCGGCTGCCGCGTGGCGGCGGCGACGGAACGTGCCGGCCACGGGGCGCTCGGCAAGGATGCCGGCGCACTGGCTGGCCTCGATTTGCTGGGTGTCGCGCTCGGCACCGATGCGGGCGCGCTGTTCAAAGCGTGCGACGCGGTGCTCGACTTCACGTCGCCCGAAGCCGCCGTCGCCCATGCCGCGCTCGCGGCGCGCACCGGCACTATCCTCGTCACCGGCACCACCGGCCTCACGTCGGCGCAGCAGGCGAAGATCCGCGCCGCGGCGAAAAAAGTGGCGGTGGTGCAGGCGCCCAATTTCTCCATCGGCGTCAACCTGGCGCTGGCGCTCGTGGAGCAGATGGCGCAGGTGCTCGATGACGGCTACGACATCGAAATCGTCGAGATGCACCACCGTCACAAGGTCGATGCCCCCTCAGGCACGGCGCTGGGCCTCGGCCGTGCCGCCGCCAGGGGGCGCGGCGTGACGCTGGAGAAGATGTCCGAACGCGGCCGCGACGGCATCACCGGCGCGCGCCGGACGGGTACCATAGGTTTCGCGTCCTTGCGCGGCGGTGACGTGGTCGGCGACCACACGGTGATCTTCGCCGGCCCCGGCGAGCGGGTGGAGATCACCCACAAGGCCGGCGGGCGCGAGGTCTTCGCCCGCGGCGCCGTGCGCGCGGCGCTGTGGGCCAGGGGGCGAAAGCCCGGCCTCTATTCCATGGCGGACGTGCTCGGCTTTACCCGTTAACTCGCCGGGCGGTCGGGATTGCCCGGCGCCCGCACCACCGGGTTGCGCACCAGCGCGATGGCGGCGAGGATCAGGGTCAGGGCCGCCACCTCCGCGGCGCTGATGCTTTCACCCAGCCACACGATGCCCACCGCCGCGCCGAACGCCGGGATCAGGTAGTTGATCATGCTGGCGAAGGTCGGACCCGCCGAGACCAGCAGCCGGAAATAGACGATGGAGGCCAGCGCCGTCGGGAACACCGCCAGCGCCGCCACCGATGCCACCGCGCCGGCCGAGGGATGCAGCGTCCACGGCGTATCGAACACCATTGCCACCGGGACCATGACGACGGCACAGGCGGTCATCGTGCCCGCCGCGAGGGTCAGCGTCGGCACCGTGAACGTGAGCCGCTTGGCGTAGACCGCGGTGGTGGCGTAGCTCGCCGCCGCTCCGGCGATGGCGAGCTGGGCGAGGACGGTGCGCCCGCCGATCTCCCCCAGCGCCGCCGGCCCCAGCAGCAGGACCAGCGCGCCGAAGCCGACGCAGATGCCGCCGACCCGCCGCCAGCCGAAATGCGGCTCGATCCCCGTGAGCCGCGCCAGCGCGACGGTGAACACCGGCATCACGCCGATGAGGATGGCGGCGAGGGAGGCGGAGACTTCCTTCTCTCCCCAGGATACCAGGGTGAAGGGCACGCCGTTGCCGAGCATGCCGACGGCGAGGAAATGCATCCAGATGCGCCGCCCCGCGGCGGCGGCGAGGGACGGCAGCACCTCCCCCGCGGCGCGCGCGATGAGCAGCAGGATCGCTGCCGCTAGCGCGATGCGCACGGCGGCGATGGTCAGCGGCGGCAGCGTTTCCACCGCGACCTTGATCAGCGAGAACGAGCCGCCCCACACCACCGCGAGAACGACGAGAAGCGCGTAATCGCCGAGGGGATGCTGCTTCAAGGACGGTGTCACGCCCCGTTGGTGCCGGAGCCGCCGGGTCCGTCCAGGTGCGCTGGCCGGCGCAAGGCGGCAAGCGCCTCGCGCAGCGCGTCGGCGAAGTCGATGCGCTCGGCGGGGGAGAGGAAGGCGCCCACGGTGTAGGTCTTGCCGTGGCTGCGCAGGCGGATCTCCGCCGTGCCCTGGTTGTCCGCCACCTCGACCTGGAGCCAGTAGGGCTGGATCGCGATCTCGACGCCGCGGCCGCGGTGGTCGAGCCGCTGGATGGTCAGCTCGTTGCGGGTCAGCTTGACGTATTCGACGGCGCGGGCGGCGCTGTAGTTGATGCGGAAGGCGAGATAGACGAGCGCCACCGCAAGCGCCATGAAGCCGACCACCGGCCATGCCCCTGCTGCCATGAAGGCGATGCCGCAGGCGAAGCCGGCCCCGCCCATGACGATCATGACCACGGCGAAGCCGCGCGGCCGAAGGCTGCGATGCGGCGTGATCACCGCGTCGAAGAGCACGTTCGGATCGGCGCCTTCCGGAGCGGTCGCGGTTGATGAGTCCCGGCTCATGGTTCCTTGATAGGCCGGGCCGGCGGCGAAGTCAAAGTCCCGGACGCGCCAGTCGACCACCGCGCTTGCGCGGTCCTCTCCGGCGGCTAAAGTGTTAACGATGAAGGCCCCCGATATCGAGCGGTTCTTCGCCGCGCTCGCCACCGTTAACCCCGATCCGCGGGGGGAGCTGCATTACATAAACCCCTATACGCTACTCGTCGCCGTGGTGCTGTCGGCCCAGGCGACCGACGCCGGCGTCAACAAGGCGACCCGGCCCCTGTTCCGGAAGGTGAAGACGCCCAAAGCAATGCTCGTCCTCGGTCTCGACCGCCTGAAGGATTACGTCAAGTCCATCGGTCTCTACAACACCAAGGCGAAGAACATCATCGCGCTGTCGCAGCAACTGATCGACCGCCACGGCGGCAAGGTGCCGCACGACCGCGATGCGCTCGAGGCGCTGCCCGGCGTCGGCCGCAAGACCGCCAATGTCGTCCTCAACATCGCCTTCGGCGAGCCGACCATGGCGGTGGACACCCATGTCTTTCGCGTCGCCAACCGCACCGGCCTCGCGCCCGGCAAGACCCCGCGGGAGGTGGAGGACAAGCTGATGCGCGTGGTGCCGGAAAAATACCGTATCCACGCCCACCACTGGCTCATCCTGCACGGGCGCTACACCTGCGTCGCACGCAAGCCGAAGTGCCCCATCTGCGTGGTGCGCGAGGTCTGCGGCTTCAAGGGAAAGGCGCTGGCCTAACCACCTAACAAAGCCCAAATCGCCGCACCGGCCACCGAAAGTGCCAAGCAGTACCAGAATAGGCGATGCTTAGACGGGCCGTTTTCAGTGCCAAGAAGTTCCAGTTTTGGGAACGCCCACTTCGTGTAACTGAACGCAAGTCTATAAACCAGAAGGCAAAACAGTCCGATATAGATATAAACGGCGGCTTCGATTACTGGGTGGAGTCCTGCCAAGCTGGGACTGATGCTTGGATACAGGCGTTTAATGAAAAGAAACGCCCCGGGGAATCCGACAGTAAAGAGTCCCAGATCATAGACGAACGGGCGGTGCAACCATTGTCGATGCGTGCGCCGATTTCGCAGATGGTCCGTTACCGTATGACAAACCGCGCGAATCCATTCATCATTGTTTCCCCACACAGTAACCTCTGACGCATTAGGCGTAGGGGCGGATACGGCAAATTGCCAATCGAACAACGGCGGTTGCGAAAAATCAAACGTGATCCTAAAAAAATGGGTCGGCTCAACGTTAAATCGCATTCGAAATGTCGCAGCGCTATCAAAATAGATTTGGGAAATTTTTCAGGAACGTTCTCAGCGTCGAGCAAATCCACTTCGGTGCCCGCGGAAGTTTCTTCCCTGTTGGGGCCATGAACAACGACTGACAATTTGAATGCATCACGTACTTGGCCTTTGAAGGCCTCGAAATCTTGGTCAGATTCGTCAGCCTTCTTGGTCAGGCTCGCGATTTCCAGATCTGCAGCCTCTTGAAGTCGCGCAATAAGTTTTGTGCGCAATTGGTCTACTTGTTGGAGGCTTACAGCACATGCCTCAATTTTGAATGTGCGGCTTCTGTTTGCTCCCACGAGAATCTCCCGTAGCAAATTGAACAATCAGTAGTATTAGCTCTTCCAGTGCAGGGTGACATCGGGCACCGGATTGACGAAGGCGCGGCCCTCGGCGCGGGCGCGGGCGAATTCCCGCTTGAGCTTCAGGTACCATTTGGCCGGCGTGTCGGCATCGTCGATCAACCGGAGCGGCGGATTGTGCGCGAGGCCGATCTGCTGCCGGGTGACGACGTCGCGGTCCTGGCCGAGGAAGGTGCTCATCACATGGGCGAGGATCGGCTTCGCCGGCGCGAGCCAGCCCATGGTCCAGTAGATCGCCTGGTTGACCAGGGTCTCCTTCGGTCCGACCGGGGTGACCCCGGTCAGGCTGACCACCTGGTGGCGCCCGGCGCGGATGTGCTCGATGCGCACGCCGGGCAGGCGGAACACGATTTCGGTTTCCGGCTTGCCGCCGAGAAGCTTGTAAAGGCGCGAATTGCTCGACGGCGCGTGGCGGGTCATGGTGAAACCGAGCTCCGACGGCGCGAAGTGCTTCGCCTTTTCGTGCGCCGAGGTGCTCGGCCGCCACCACCACGATCCGTGCACGAAGGGTCCGTGGGCCGGGTCCATCAGCCCCATCACCGCGTGGTCGAGCGGGCAGGGAAACAACTGGGTTTCGAACAGGCGGTGAAAATTGGCGCCGATGTCGGGGATGCGCGGTGCTTCACCTTCGGGACGGTGTGGCCCGCGTCCGGCGCCCATGAAAATCCAGATGTTGCCGTCCGCCTCGCGGCAGGGATAGCCGGCGACGCGGACGCGGTCGAACTCGAAGGTCTGGCCGGAAACCAGCGACGGGACCTCGATAAGCCGCCCGTCCGGGGCGAAGCGCCAGCCGTGGTAGCAGCATTCCACCGCGCCGTCGCGAAAGTGGCCGAAGCGCAGCGGCATGCCGCGGTGCGGACAGCAGTCGATGAGCGCGAACGGCGCCCCGGCGGTGTCGCGCCCGAACACGAGGTCCTCGCCGAGGATGGTGCGGGCGACCAGCGCCCGCGACCGCAGCGCCCGCGATGGCACGGCGTAGTACCACAGGCCGCGCAACGCATAGTCCTCGCCGGTGCCGGTGGTCGCGACCGGGTCGTCCGCCGATCCGCTGTCGCCGGCGGCGCTCATGTCAGCCGCGGTTCCCGCCGATGCGCGCCAGCTCGGCAAAGCAGGCGCGCGCATCGACGCCGCCCGTCGTAGCCTCGACCGGGGCGGCCCTGGGGTCGCGCCGGAACTCGAAGTGAACAACGCGGTAATCGCCGCCCTCGTCCCGCAGGTAGAGGTCGAGGACACACCCTTCCGCCGCGTATTGCCACAGCGCCACGGGATCCTCGGCGCGGCGGAAGCGGGGGGCGCCGATCAGCCGGGTCACTTCGGCGCCGGTAAGGCCGTGCAGAATGGACGGTGCCGGCGGGGGTGGGGGCGGTGGTTCCGGCACGGCCGCGACAGCCGCCGGGGTCACGGGCGTGGTCTCGGGAGGTGCGGGCCGTGTCCCCGTCGCGGCTGGGGACGATTCGCCCGGGAGCGTGACCGGCGCGCTTGTCGGCTCCGCCGCGGAAGGTGCGGCGCCCGCTTCGGGGGCCGGTGGCGCCACTGCTTGTGGCGGTGCAGCACAGGCCGGCAGCGTGACAAGCATCACGGCAGAGACAAGCCGCAGGCCGGCATGCCGGATGAACGGCGGCAAGGGGAGCGGGTTCACTCGCTGGTTTCGACCGACCGCGCGCCGTTGCCCACCGGGCCCGGCGCCGGCACGGACGGTTTGGCTGCGATGGTCTTCGGGGCCCCGCTCTCGGGACGAAAGACTTTCATGTCGCCGGTGATTTCACCACCCGCCTCGACCTCGATCTGGCCGTAGGTGACGTCGGCCGTGATGCGCGCGCTGGAGCGCACGCGCAGGCGCTTGCGCACGGTCAGCGTGCCGTCGAAGCGGCCGGAAATCTCGGCCTCGTCGATCTGGGCGCTGCCCTTGAAGAATCCGGTCGGCAAAATATCGAGTTGGCGGCAGTGATCGAGGTCGGCCTCGACCTGGCCTTCGACGACCAGCTTGTCGCAGGCGGCGATCTGGCCGGCGAGGGAGATTTCGCGCCCGACCACCAGCGTCTTGCCCTCGACGCCGTAGGACCGTCCTTCGCTGCGCGGCGGGAGGATGCCGGGGATGTCGGACATGCGGTTGGTCCCGGGGGTCGCGGGCCGGGCCGGCAGCGGGCGACGCAGGTTCAACGACGGCGCGCTGGGGGCCCGTGCCGGCGGCATCGATTCCGGCTTCCGCGGCGCGCCCGCGTCGGCCTTGTGGTCAGTTGAGGCGTCGTCCTTCTTGCGGCCGAACATGGCGATCGATCCTTCAATCATGCGGGAGCAGGCGTCGCGCCAAGGATACTCCCTGGGGGCACCGGAAACAACCGAGCGCGCGGGTCCGGGCGTTCCCGCCGCCCGGCGCCGGACGCGCGCTGCGGCCAGCCCCCCCAACCGGACGCCCGCCGGTTTGTCGGCCCGTGCCCGCCATGTATACTCGGCCGGCGCAGCAGGGGCGGAGGACAGGTTGGCCGGCAATCCCGTCAATTTTATCAATGGAACCCAGATCGAGGGCCGCCGTTTCGACGTACTCGGCATCGGCAATGCCATCGTCGACGTGATCGCCCATGCCGACGATGATTTTCTCGAAACCAACGGCCTGACCAAGGGTGCGATGACCCTGATCGATGCGGCCACCGCCGAAGATCTCTACGCGCGGATGGGCGCGGCAGTCGAATCGTCGGGCGGCTCGGCCGCCAACACCATCGCCGGCCTGTCGTCGCTGGGCGGGCGCGGCGCCTTCATCGGCAAGGTCCGTAACGACCAGCTCGGCGGCATCTTCGCCCATGACATCCAGGCGCTGGGCGTCGACTTCGCCACGGCGCCCGCGATCGAGGGCGCGCCGACGGCCCGCTGCCTGATCTTCGTCACCGCCGACGCCCAGCGCACCATGCAGACCTTCCTGGGCGCCTCGGCGACGCTCGGGTCCGCCGACATCGATTCTGCCGCGGTGCGCGGCGCTGCCGTCACCTATCTCGAGGGGTATCTCTGGGATCCGCCGCCGGCGAAGGAGGCCTTCGAAAAGGCGGCCACCATCGCCCATGCGGCGGGGAACATGGTCGCGCTGACGCTGTCGGACGCGTTCTGCGTCGACCGCCACCGCGCCGATTTCCGCCGCCTGGTGGAAGGCCATGTCGATATCCTCTTCGCCAACGAGGCCGAGATCAAATCGCTCTATCAGGTCGATGATTTCGACGACGCGTTGCAGCACGTGCGTGGCCATTGCCAGGTCGCGGCACTGACGCGTTCCGAGAAAGGCTCCGTCGTCATCTCCGGCGACGAGGTGCATGTGATCGATGCCGTGAGGATTCCCCAGGTGGTGGATACGACCGGCGCCGGCGACCTCTATGCCGCCGGATTCCTGTTCGGCCTGACCCGGGGCCGCAGCCTGCACGACTGCGGCCGCATGGGCGCCATTTGCGCGGCGGAGGCCATCTCCCACTACGGCGCCCGGCCGGAGACGCCGCTCGCGGACCTGGTCCGGCAGGCGCTCGGCTGATGACCGGGGGGCGGCGCGCCCGCGCGCGGACACGCCCCGTCGTACGGCCCGCGTTTCGCCCGCGCCGACGCCGTCCCCGGCCATGACCGCCGGCACCGCAACCGCATTCCTGTCCGCGTTCCGCATCTACCGGGACCGGCGCGTGGTACTGATCGCGGTGCTGGGATTCGCCAGCGGCCTGCCGCTCGCGCTGACACTCGCCACGCTGTCGGCCTGGCTCGCCAAGGTCGGGATCGGCCGCACCACCATCGGCCTCTTCGCCCTCGTCGGTTTGCCCTACGCGCTCAAGTTCCTGTGGTCGCCGCTCGTCGACGGTCTGCGCCTGCCCTGGCTCAGCCGCCGTTTGGGACGCCGGCGCGGCTGGATGCTCGCTTCGCAGGTGCTGGTGGCGCTGGCCATCGGCGCCATGGGCCTGACCGATCCCGCCCGCGTGCCCGCCACCACTGCCGCCCTGGCGCTGGCCGTCGCCTTCCTGTCGGCGACCCAGGACATCGTCATCGACGCCTGGCGGGTCGAGATCCTCGCCGCGCGGGAGCAGGGCGCCGGTGCCGCCGCGGTGCAGCTCGGCTACCGCATCGGCATGCTGGCCTCGGGCGCCGGCGCGCTCTACATCGCCGACGCCTACGGCTTCGCCGTCGCCTATATCGTCATGGCGGCGGTCATGGCCGTCGGCATGGCGGCGACGTTGCTGGCGCGCGAGCCGAAGCCGCCGCCGGCCAGGACTCCGGCGCAGGGGTCCGGCGGCGTGCCCGGCTGGATAGAACGTCACGTGGTCGCGCCCTTTACCGACGTGCTGGCCCGGCCCGGGTGGGTGGCGATCCTCCTGTTCATCGTGCTGTACAAGTTCGGTGACGCCATCGCCGGCGTGATGGCTAATCCGTTCTTCATCGCGCTCGGCTTCTCGCTCAGCGCCATCGCCTCGATCACCAAGGTGTTCGGCGTGGCGGCAACACTTCTCGGCGTCGTCGTGGGCGGCGTCATGGTCGCCCGGGTCGGCATCTTTCGCGCGCTTGTCACGGGCGGCGTGCTGCAGATGCTGTCCAACCTGATGTTCGCGGTGCAGGCGGCGGCGGGTCCCGACGCCTGGGTCCTGACCGCGACCATCGCGATCGAGAACTTCTCCGGCGGCATGGGCACGGCCGCCTTCGTCGCCTATATCTCGCGCCTGTGTTCGTTCGAGTTCACCGCGACGCAATACGCCCTGTTTTCCTCCCTAGCCTCGGTCGGACGCACGGTGCTGTCGTCGGGGGGCGGATGGCTCGCGGACCAGTTGGACTGGATGTGGTTCTTCGTCGCCAGCGCCGGCTGCGCTCTGCCGGGACTCGCCGTGCTAGTATGGCTGTCCGGGCGGGGAGACGATTCCAGGGCGATGCAGACGTCATGAAGATCGGCGTGCCGAAAGAGATCAAGGTCCATGAATACCGCGTCGGGCTGGTGCCGACGTCGGTCGCCGAGCTCACGCGCGCCGGTCACGAGGTCGTGGTCGAACGCGGCGCCGGCGACGGCATCGGCAGCGGGGACGCGGACTACGAAACGGCGGGCGCGCGCATCGCTCCTGACGCCGCCGCCGTGTTCGCGGTGGCCGACCTCATTGTCAAGGTGAAGGAGCCGCAGCCGGCGGAGATCGCCATGCTGCGACCGGGCCAGACGCTGTTCACCTACCTCCATCTCGCCCCGGACCCGGCGCAGACGCGCGGCCTCATGGGTTCCGGCGTCACCGCCATCGCCTATGAAACGGTGACCGACGCGAGCGGCGGGCTTCCGCTCCTGGCCCCGATGAGTGAGGTGGCGGGCCGCATGGCCGCCCAGGTCGGCGCCCATTACCTGGAAAAGGCCCAGGGCGGCGCCGGCATCCTGCTCGGCGGCGTCACCGGCGTGGCGCCCGGAAAGGTCTGCGTGCTCGGCGCCGGCGCGGTGCTGGTTCCGGGCGGCGCGGCGCCCAAGGTGGTGAGCGCCGACCTCGTCGCCCGCATGCGCAAGGGGTCGGTCATCGTCGATGTCGCGATCGACCAGGGCGGTTGCGTCGCCA
>WHSO01000085.1 GCA_009380075.1 Alphaproteobacteria bacterium
GTCGTGTGTTGCGGCGATCAACCGGTCGCCCGGCCGCGTCGCGCGCCGCGCACGCCGGACGCAAGCGCGGCGACGTAATCGAGCGTGCCCGCGACCAAGGCTGCGCTGGCGCGGCCGTCGGCGTCAAGGCTTTCGCGCACCCGCTCGACCAGGGCCGATCCGACCACCACGGCGTCCGCCACGCGGGCGATGGCGGCGGCCTGCTCCGGCGTCCTGATGCCGAAGCCGACCGCGACGGGCAGGGTTGTGCGCCGATGCAGCGCAGCCACGCGGGCGCCGACGTCGCCGGCTTCGGCCGACCGCGTGCCGGTGATGCCGGTGATCGAGACGTAGTAGATGAAGCCCGAGGTGTTGGTGAGCACCTTGCCCATGCGTTCGTCGTCGGTGGTCGGCGTCGCCAGGCGGATGAAATGCAGTCCCGCGGAGCGCGCCGGGAGGCACAATTCGACGTCCTCCTCCGGCGGTAGGTCGACGACGATCAGCCCGTCCACGCCTGCGGTCTTGGCGTCGGCGAGAAAGCGGTCGTTGCCATAGATATAGATGGGGTTGTAGTAGCCCATGAGCACGATGGGCGTCGCCGCATCGTCCCGGCGGAAGCGGCGCACGAGTTCCAGCGTCCTGATCATGTTCTGGCCGCCGCGCAACGCGCGCAAGCTTGAGGCCTGGATCGCCGGGCCGTCGGCCATGGGGTCGGAGAACGGCATGCCGAGCTCGATCACGTCGGCGCCGGAGCCGGGCAGGCCTGCCAGCAGCGCCAGCGACGTGTCGAAATCGGGATCGCCCGCGGTGAGGAAGGTGACGAGGCCGGCGCGGCCTTCGGTCTTGAGCGCGGCGAAACATGTCGTGAGGCGATCATCCGCCCTTTCGGTGAGGGCGGCGTTCACGGCTCGCTTCCAAGATACTTCGCGACCGAAAACACGTCCTTGTCGCCGCGCCCGCACAGGTTCATCACCAGAAGGTGATCGCGGGGCACCGTCGGCGCGAAGCGGATGACGTGGGCCAGCGCGTGGGCGGGCTCCAGCGCCGGCAGGATGCCTTCCAGCCGTGCGCACATCTTGAAGGCCTCGAGCGCTTCCTTGTCGGTGGCGGAAACGTAGCTGACCCGGCCGCTGGCGTGCAGCCAGGCGTGCTCGGGCCCGATGCCGGGATAGTCGAGGCCGGCGGAGATGGAATGCGCCTCGGTGATCTGGCCGTCGTCGTCCTGCAGGAGATACGTGCGGTTGCCGTGCAGCACGCCCGGCTTGCCGGCACTGATGGACGCAGCGTGCTTGCCGGTCTCGATGCCGAGGCCCGCGGCCTCGACCGCGAACATCCGGACCGTGCTTTCATCCAGGAAGGGATGGAACAGGCCTATGGCGTTGGAGCCGCCACCGATGCAGGCAACCAGGCTATCGGGCAGGCGCCCTTCCGCTTCCATGATCTGCTCGCGCGTCTCGCGCCCGATCACCGACTGGAAGTCGCGCACCATCGCCGGATAGGGATGCGGCCCCGCCGCGGTGCCGATCAGGTAGTAGGTGGTCTCGACATTGGCGACCCAGTCGCGCAGCGCCTCGTTCATCGCGTCCTTGAGGGTGCGCGAGCCGGATGAGACCGGGATCACCTCGGCGCCGAGCAGCTTCATGCGGAAAACGTTGGGCTGCTGGCGCTCGATGTCGGTCTCGCCCATGTAGATGGTGCACGACAGGTTGAAGCGGGCGCAGACGGTGGCGGTGGCAACGCCGTGCTGGCCGGCGCCGGTCTCGGCGATGATGCGCGTCTTGCCCATGCGCCGCGCCAGCAGGATCTGGCCAAGGCAGTTGTTGATCTTGTGCGAGCCGGTGTGGTTGAGCTCGTCGCGCTTGAAATAGACCTTGGCGCCGCCCAGCTCCTCGGTCAGCCTCTCGGCGAAATACAACGCCGACGGCCGCCCCGCGTAATGGGCGAGGAAATACTCGAACTCCCGGGCGAAGTCAGGGTCGGCCTTGGCCGTGCCGTAGGCCTTCTCCAGCTCGAGGATCAGCGGCATCAGCGTTTCGGCGACGAAACGTCCGCCGAAGATGCCGAAATGGCCGGCCTCGTCGGGTCCGGCGCGGAAAGTGTTGGCGGTGGTCATGTCTGGCTCGGTCCGTGGGCCGGGACTATAGCGGCAGCCGTCAGGGATGCCAACGTTCGCGCTGGGGCGGGGAATCGCCTTGGAACCGCGGAATTCAGCGGTCCGCTCCGGCGTCACGGTCGAGCGCCCGCGCGGCCGCGATGAAGGCTTTGATCAGGGCGGGATCCTTCGCCCCGGGCGCGGTCTCGACGCCCGAGGACACGTCGACCATGGCCGCCCCGGTTGTCGCGACCGCTTCGGCCAGGTTTGCCGCGGTCAGGCCGCCCGACAGCAGCCACGGGCGGCGACCCCTGTAGCCCGCCAGCAGGCGCCAGTCGAAGGCGAGCGCATTGCCGCCGGGCAGCGCATGGGTCATCTCCGGCGGCGGCTTGGCGTCGAACAGGATCATGTCCGCCACGTCCTCGAATGCCTGCGCCGCAGCGATGTCGCCTTGCCCGGCCAGCTTGACGGCGCGGATCACCGGCAGACCGAAGCGTTCGCGGAGGGCGGCGACCGTCGCGGGGGATTCCGAGCCGTGCAATTGCAGCGCCTCGAGCGGCACGTCGTCGAGGGTTTCCTCGATCACGCTGGCCGGCGCATCGACGAAGACTCCGACACGGCGGATACCGGTGGGCACCAGCGCCGCCAGCGCCGCCGCTTCGGCCACCGCGAGATAGCGCGGCGACGGCGGATAGAACATCAGGCCGACGTAATCCGCACCCGCCGACACCGCTGCGGTCATGGCGGCGGTTGAATTGATTCCGCAGATCTTGACGGCGAGGCCCATGTCAGCCCCGCGCGCTGCCGTGGATGGCGGCGGCGATCGCGCGCGCCGCGGCGGCGGGATCGGCGCCGCCGGTGATGGGGCGGCCGATCACCAGGTAGTCGGCGCCGGCGGCCATGGCCTCGGTCGGGGTCATCACCCGCTTCTGGTCGCCGGCGTCACTGCCCGCGGGCCGGATGCCCGGTGTCACCAGGATGAAATCGGGCCCGAGCGCGCGGCGGATCGGCACGATCTCCCGCGCCGAGCAGACCACGCCGTCGAGCCCCGCCTCGCGCGCGAGCGTCGCAAGCCGCACCACCTGTTCCTCGACCCCGCCGATGACGCCCATGCGTTCGATATCGTCGGTATCGAGGGAGGTGAGCACCGTCACCGCGATCACCAACGGCGGGGTCTTGCCCACGGCGGCGGCGCCCTCTCCCGCGGCGTCCCGCGCCGCCGCCATCATCGCCTTGCCACCGGTGGCGTGGACATTGACGATGCGCGGGCCGAGGGCCGCGGCCGCGCGCATGGCGGCGGCCACGGTATTGGGGATGTCGTGATACTTGAGGTCGAGGAAGAGATCAGTGCCGGGTGCCGCGGCCTGGACACGGGCGACGCCGTCGGGCCCTTGGGCAGAGAAGAACTCGAGGCCGAGCTTGATGCCGCCGACGGTGCCGGCAAGACGCGTCGCCAAGTCCGCGGCCCGCGCCACGTCGGGCGTGTCGATGGCGCAGTAGATGCGCGAGGCGGGATCGGCGGCGGAAATCTTGGGCATCGGGTCGATTGCGGGCGGCGCGGTCGGATCGCGCGGGGGTTATAGCCGGAAACCGCGGCCGGCGGTACCGGTCATTGCGCCAGAGATGGGCCGCCGCCGTGAGCGCGCGCTAGTCGCCGCCGGTGGCGATCAGCCGGCGCGCCCCGGCGTCCCGGGCGGCGGTATCCGGGCTGGGGGCAGTGCCGTTGCCGGCGGTGCGTTCATGCGCAGCGGCGGCAAGTTCCTGGCGCAGGTGGCGGGTCTCGTTCTCCAACTCACGCTCGTGCCGGGCCAGGCGCCGCCGCTCCAGACGCACTGGCAGGACGGCGAACCAGAACCACAGGGCGGCAATCAGGAATCCGAAGAGGAACGCCCCCAGCACCGCGGCATAGACCGGGGTCTGCAGCTCATAGGGGAACGGCCACAGCCGCAGCGCCACCGGTTCGGGATTGGCCGCGGCAAAGGCCCCGGCGAAGGCCAGAACGGGCACTGCAATAATCCAGTATACAAACCGCATGGCGCGCCCTTCGCCGCGGGGATGTCCGCCTGGCGGACATCCGGCGTGGCTCTACTCGCCCGTGTTCAGCCGTTCGCGCAACTGCTTGCCGGTCTTGAAAAACGGGACGTGCTTGCGCGCGACCCGGACCGATTCGCCGGTGCGCGGGTTGCGTCCGACGCGCGCGTCGCGGCGCTTGACCGAAAACGCACCGAAGCCGCGCAGTTCGACCCGGTCGCCCCGTGCCAGCGCCGCGGTGATTTCATCGAAAATGGCGGAAACGATGCGTTCCACGTCCCGGTGATAGAGATGGGGGTTACTCTCGGCGAGACGCAGAATCAGTTCCGATTTCGTCATGCGTCGCTCTCTGGTTTCCGGGCGGGCCCCCACGGTTCACCGGTGGTCCCACCAGCCTGTGGGTCTAGTTCAGGTCAGGGTGCCAAACGGAAACCAGCCCGTCAAGTGTAAGTCTTTCAGAAAACAATGTTTTTCCCACTATCCGACCGGCCAGACCCAGCAGCTCCCCGGTTTCGTCACGGACATGGATCTGGCGCACCGGAAGGGACTTTGCCACCTTGTGGGTCTGTGCCAGCCAGTCGCGCGCCTCGATCTCCCCGCCGATGGCATCGATCAGGCGGCGGTCGACGGCCTGGCGCCCGGTGTAGACCCGCCCGTCGGCGAGGTTCCGGGCCGCCGCCGGGTCGAGCTTGCGCCGTTCGGCCACCATGGCGACGAACTGCTCGTACATGTCCATGACCACGGCCCGGGTCGCGGCGCGGCCCTCCTCGGTCAGCGGCTCGAGGGGGTTCGGCACCGCCTTGAGGGGGGAGGACTTGATCACTTCGGGCTCGACCCCGAGCTTCTTCAGGAGGCCGGTGACGTCCGCCGATTGCAGGATGACGCCGATCGAGCCGGTCAGCGTTCCGGCGCGGGCGAAGATCCGGTCGGCCCCGATCGCCGTCATGTAGCCCCCCGACGCTGCCACTGTGCCCATGACCGCAACCACCGGCTTTTTCTCCGCCACCCGGCGCAGCGCGCGATACAGGTTCTCGCCGCCCACCACGGTCCCGCCGGGGCTGTTGATGGTGACGATCAGGGCGCGGGCGTGAGTGTCCTCGGCGACGCGGGCGAGCGCGCGCTCGCGCGCCGTGTCTTCGGTGATGAGGCCGTCGATGCTGATCCGTGCCACGTGGTCGCGGGGAATAACGCCCTCGTCGCGGGCGATCCAGGCGAGGGCCGCGCCGGCCACGGCGATGATGGCGACCAGCCGCCAGGCCGACAGCCGGCGCTTCAGCTTCCCCCGGTCGATGATGGCGTCCGTGTCGAGAGACATATCGTCACCGTCGGCTCGTTACCGTCCGCGCGGGCCGGTCGCCGGCAACCGGCGGCAGGCGCTACGTTTACTTGTCGTCGTCCGTTCCGGAGTCCTTGGAACGTTCGGCATTGGCGCGGCTGATCGCCGCACCGAGGATATCGCCCAGGCTCGCGCCCGAATCCGATGACCCGTACTGCTTCATCGCCTGCTTTTCTTCCTCGATGTCGCGCGCCTTGATCGACAGTGTCAGGCGCCGCGTCGCACGGTCCACCTGGGTGACCTTGGCGTCGACCTTCTCGCCGACGGCGAAACGGTCGGTGCGCTGGTCGGCGCGATCGCGGGCGAGATCGGCCTTGCGGATGAAGCCCTGGGCGCCATCCACGTCAACCTCGATCCCCTTGTCGGTGATCGCCTTGACCGTGCAGGTGACGACGGCGCCCTTGCTGATCTCGCCGGCCTTGCCCTCGAACGGATCCTCGCTGAGCTGCTTGATGCCGAGCGAGATGCGTTCCTTCTCGACGTCCACGTCAAGGACCTTGACCTTGACCATGTCGCCCTTGTTGTAGCCCTGGATCGCTTCCTCGCCGGAACGGTTCCAGTCGAGGTCCGAGAGGTGGACCATGCCGTCGATGTCGCCGGGCAGGCCCACGAACAGGCCAAACTCGGTGATGTTCTTGATCTCGCCCTCGAGAATGGTGCCGGTCTGGAACTTGTCGGCGAACTCGTGCCAGGGATTTTCCAGGCACTGCTTGAGGCCAAGGGAGATGCGGCGCTTCTGCGGATCGACGTCCAGCACCATCACCTCCACTTCCTGGGAGGTGGACACGATCTTGCCTGGATGGACGTTCTTCTTGGTCCAGCTCATCTCCGACACATGGACCAGCGCCTCGACCCCCGGCTCCAGCTCGACGAAGGCGCCGTAGTCGGTGATATTGGTGACGCGACCCTTGAGCCGCGCGCCCACCGGGTACTTCGACTGGATGCCGTCCCACGGGTCTGCTTCCAGCTGCTTCATGCCGAGACTGATGCGCTGGTTTTCCGGGTTGAAGCGGATCACCTGTACCTTGACGGTATCGCCGACGTTGAGCATCTCGCTCGGGTGGTTGATGCGCCGCCAGGAAATGTCGGTGATGTGCAGGAGGCCATCGACGCCGCCAAGGTCGATGAAAGCGCCGTAGTCGGTGATGTTCTTGACCACGCCTTCGAGGATCTGGCCTTCCTTCAGGTTGGCGACCAGCTCCGAGCGCGCTTCGGCGCGGGATTCTTCCAGCACGGCGCGGCGCGACACAACGATGTTGCCGCGGGAACGGTCCATCTTCAGGATGTGGAATTCCTGCGGCGTGCCCATCAGGTGATTGATGTCGCGCACCGGTCGGATATCGACCTGAGAGCCGGGCAGGAACGCCACCGCGCCGGACAGGTCGACGGTGAAGCCGCCCTTGACGCGGCCGAAGATCACGCCCTTGACGCGGGCGTTTTCCTTGTGTGCCACTTCGAGGTGGGTCCAGGATTCCTCGCGCCGCGCCTTTTCGCGGCTCAACATGGTGTCGCCGTTGCGGTCTTCGTAGCGTTCGAGGAAGACCTCGACGGTATCGCCCGGCTTCAGGTCGGCCTTGCTGCCGGGCGTTGCGAATTCCTTGAGCGCGACCCGCCCGGCCGACTTGAGGCCGACGTCGATGATGGCGGCGTCGTTTTCGATGGCGATGACGGTGCCCTTGAGCACGCTGCCTTCGGTAGCGGCATTGTCGCCGTAAACTTCTTCGAACATGTTGGCGAAATTCTCGCCGGTCGAGTACGGCTTCTCCGCCGTACCGGCTTTGGTTGTGGCCATGTGTTCTCCCAAATGGTCTTCCGCGCCGCGCCCACGCCCCCATGGCGTGTCCCAGTTTCGGAAAGGCGCGGCCGTCCGGCGGCGCCCCGATCCGGCGAGGATCTGCGTCTGTAGGATCGTTCCGTGACGGGCCCCGCTAGGAGCCGTGCCGGTGGCGGATGCCGTCGATCAGCGCGCGGGCGGTGTCGAAAGCCTGGTCCGCGTCGAGGCCGGACGTATCCACGAGGTGAGCGTCCGCCGCCCGCTTCAGGGGCGAATGGGCCCGCTCCGCATCGCGGGCGTCGCGCTCACGCATGTCCTGCAAAACGCGGGCCTTTATACTGTCTCGGCCCTGATCCCGCAACTCCTTAAGACGGCGCTCGGCGCGGATTTCAAGGCTTGCGGTGACGAACAGCTTCACGTCGGCGTCCGGGCAGACCACGGTGCCGATATCGCGCCCGTCGATCACCGCGCCGGGCGCGCCGCCCGGCGGATGGGCGGCAAAATCTCTCTGGAACGCAAGCAGTGCCTCGCGGACGCCCGGATGCACCGATATCTGGGAGGCCAGCACCGCGATGGTGTCGCCGGCGAGCGCCGGATCGTCGAGGTCTTCGGCGCGGACCCGGTGGGCCGCGGCGATGGCGTCTTTGCTGTCTGTGACAGCACCGCCGGCCTCGCGCAGGTGGCGGGCGGCGGCCCGGTAGAGCCGCCCGGAATCGAGCCGGGCGAGACCGTAATGGGAGGCCAGCCGCGCCGCCAGTGTCCCCTTGCCGGAGGCGGCGGGGCCGTCGATGGCGATGACGAAGGGTTTGCGGGGGCCGGAAGCGGTCACCGGGCGCCGGGCTCCGAATCTGTGCCGATATCGGCGCCGAGGTTCTGCATCAACGCGTCGAAGCCGGGAAACGAGGTGGTGATAGCGCGCCCGTCATCGACGCGTACCGGGCCTGTGCACGCCAGGCCGGCGACGAGGAACGCCATGGCGATGCGGTGGTCGTAATGGGTCGCGACCGGTCCGCCACCGGCAAGCGCCGCCCCGCGCCCGTCGACGATGAGGGTATCGCCCGCCTCGCGCACTTCGGCGCCGATGCGGCGCAGCCCGTCGCAGATCGCGGTCAGGCGGTCGGATTCCTTGACCCGCAGCTCGGCGAGCCCGTGCATTACCGTCGTACCCTCGGCGCAGGCGGCGGCGACGGCGAGGATGGGATATTCGTCGATCATCGACGGCGCGCGTTCCGCCGGAACCTCGACACCCCTGAGGCGCGAGGCGCGGATGCGGATGTCGGCGACCGGCTCGCCGGCGTCTTCGCGGGTGTTGTCGAAGGTGATATCGCCGCCCATCTCCGTGAGGGTCCGGCACAGGCCGATACGGAGGGCGTTGACGCCGACGCCGCGGATGGTGATGTCGGAGCCCGGCACGACCAGCGCCGCGACCGTGGCGAAGGCGGCCGAGGACGGATCGCCCGGCACCCGCACGCGCCGCGCCTCCAGCTCCGGCTGGCCGGTCAGCGCGATGCGTGTCGCCCCGTCCCTGTCCCGGGTGATGTGAAGCCGGGCGCCGAAATGCGCCAGCATCAGTTCGGTATGATCGCGCGTCGCCTCGGGCTCGATCACCGTGGTGACGCCCGGCGCGTTCAGCCCGGCCAGCAGGATCGACGACTTGACTTGGGCCGACGCCACCGGCAGGCGGTATTCGATCGGCACCGGAAGGCGCGCGCCGGTCACCAGCATGGGCAGGCGTCCGCCGGCCTGCGCCTCGAAACGCGTGCCCATGCGGGTCAGCGGCTCGATCACCCGCATCATCGGCCGCCGGCACAACGACGCGTCGCCGGTGACGTGCGCCGTCAGCGGATGGGTTGCGATCAGGCCGACCAGAAGACGCGCGCCGGTGCCGGAATTGCCCATGTCGAGCACCGCGGACGGCTGCGCCAGCGCGCCGACACCGACGCCCGACACCTCATAGGTGGCGGCGTCGAGACGCCGGACGCGCACGCCGAGGCGGCGCAGCGCCTCCGCCGTGCACAACACGTCTTCCCCCTCGAGCAGGCCCTCGATCCGGGTACGCCCGACCGCCATCGCGCCGATCATCAGGGCGCGGTGGGAAATCGACTTGTCGCCGGGAACGCGGATGTCACCCGTGAGCCCGCCCGAGGGGCGCGCGATCATCGGGCGAAGAGCGGAAGTTTCGACCATGCGAATTTTTTCCTGCGCCGGGTGGCGGCGGCGACGGCACTTCATTACCATAACTGAACCGGCCTGTCCCGCGCCCGCGGCGCGGTCGCGGTGAGCCGAAAATTTGCTTTTGACAGAGCCTGACGATCGTGGCAATTGGCTACCGTGTTTTGGCGTGGTCCGGGGCCATCGCAGGTCCCGCCGCGGTAGACTTGAAGGGTGGTGTTTCGATGAAGCCCGAATGGGGTGTCAAGCGCAGTTGCCAAGAATGTGGCACGAAGTTCTATGACATGAAGCGCGTCGAAATCGTGTGTCCGAAATGCGGCACGCCGTTCGTGGCGCAGACGCCAAAGCCGAAGCGCACGAAGGCCGACGTCAAGCCCGAGGCGCCGCCCAAGAAAGTCGTCGTCGAAGCAGCCGATCCGGCAGTCGATGTCGAGGATGAGGACCTTGTCGTCGGTGATGTCGACGTGGAAGACGAAGAGGAAGAAGACTCCGACGTCATGGAGGACACCACCGATCTCGGCGATGATGACGACGATGTCGCCGAAGTGATGGTGAAGATCGACGGCGAGAAGGAGGTTTAGGGTGCCCCACGGGCGTCTGCCGTCGTCCCCTGACCGCTGCCCGTTTCCCCGGTTCCGCCCTCTGCCCGTCTGGCCGCCCGCCCCTGCGGGCCCGCCCATTTTTTCCTTGCACGGCGACTTGGCGTAATCCTATGTTCGCCGCGGCCGCCGGCCCCTACGGGATCGGCGCCCCGCACCGCATTTCGGGGCCGTAGCTCAGTTGGGAGAGCGCGTGAATGGCATTCACGAGGTCAGGGGTTCGATTCCCCTCGGCTCCACCATAGATTCTTGAGGTTCTGGAGAGACCGCCAGAACGTCAGCAAAACCCCCGGGTTTTCGGGGGTTTTGTCGTTTCAGAGGCCGGATGTTTTGGTCGGGAGATGACTCTCCCACCCCGAAACGGCCCTCCGTCTCTGTCGGGTGATTTTCCAGCCAATACTTTTGGATTCAGCGGGCAGAAATACCTTACTCGAACCCGAGGTATCGGCGCTGCTGCTGCCAATCGAGGGGCAGATCGCGCATACGCTTGAGGCGAGCAGCCGTCAGTTCCGGTGGTTGGCGGCCGTCGAGGATCGCTTCTACGATGTCCGGCGCGAGAAACGCAAGCGGCAGGATGCGGCTCACGTCCGCCGAGTTTACTCCGTATTTGTTTCCGAGCTCGTGGACGCTGCTCGAGGGACGATCGCGAAGTTCATTGAACCAACGGTGTGCTTGGAACACCAAGCTCACCAGCTTTCCATCCGGCTTGGCTGGCTCAGTTGGGTTCTCGATGACAAGCCGGGTCTCGGCTCCACGCCGGCGAATGGCGATCGGATAACTGATCTGGACCTCTTCGTTTTGATCTATGCCGGAAAGGCCAAGCCGCGCGCCGAGCGCTTGAGCTTTCAGAATGATCGTGATGCTGTCCTGGGTGATCACTACGCGTTGCAGGATATGGAGCAGGATTTCCCGCTGAGATGACGGCGCGAAATTTTGTAATTCATGGGCTAGAGCGGCCGCGCTCCTAAATAGTGCCTCTAGCACGCTCGGCGCGGTGTCCGAGGCAAGTTCTGCACTGAGATGCTCCTGGTCCGTTAGAAAGCGGTAGATCCTGTCAACGATCACCTTTTCCAGCGCTGGTGCGGGTAGGCGCCAGCCGCCGCAGCCCTGATTTTTGGTGACGTAGTACCGATAGCGCTGGCCCTGCTTTACGCAGTGCGATGGGGAAAGCCGAGCACCGTCGCCAGTCTCGACCAGGCCAGTGAGCAAACTTGGTGCGTCGGCATTCGAACGGGTGCGCCGTGTCACAGCGTTTCGGGCAAGCCGGGCCTGAACTGCATCCCAGAGGTCGCGATCGATAATCCCCTGATGCTCGCCGGGATAACTGGTGCCCTTGTAGTGGACCTCCCCGACGTAAAGATAGTTAACCAGCAGCTTGTTGACGTGCCCTCGGGTAAATGGTGCTCCACCTTGGTGACCGCCATCCGCTCGAATGCGCGCCTTCGTCCGAAATCCCAGTTTATCGGCCGCTTCTTCGACGCGAAGAGTACTACCATATTCACGGTAGAGCTCGAAAATGGTCCGGACCGTTGCGGCTTCCGCCTTGTTGACGACGA